>CAIPZZ010000030.1 GCA_903869665.1 uncultured Opitutia bacterium
GGCCGCGTGGGTTAGTCGGGTGCGGGCCGTCCTGCCCGGTCGCGCAGACGGCGATGCTGACAATGCCGAGATCGGCGAGGTCACCCCTTCGCCAGCGGCAGGCGGAGGCGGAGGGTCGTGCCGGCGGGGCTGGTTTGGAGGAGGGTAATGTCGCCGTGATGGCTGGCGAGTATCCGCTTGGCGATGGCTAGGCCGAGGCCGGTGCCGTCGGGCCGGCCGGAGAGGAAGCTGTCGAAGATGCGGTCGCGGATGGCCTCGGGTATGCCTGTGCCGGTGTCGGCCACGTCAATGTGGACGTGGCGCGCTACCTCGGGCGAGTTGGGTGTGTCCGCGCCGGAGCCGGTTGTCTCCTCAGCGATTGTGAGCGTGATGGCGCCGCCGTCGGGCATGGCGTGCATCGAGTTGAGGAGGAGGTTGAGCAGGACTTGCTGGAGCTGGGCCTTGTGGGCGTCCACGAGGAGCGGGCGCGCAGGCGGGACGAAGTCGAGGCGGACCTTGGCCTGCGCGAGCTTGAGACGGATGAGCACGGCGGTGTCGTCAACGATCTCGGCGACCGACCAGCGGGAGTGGAGGCTCGACGGGGCCTTGCCGAAAGTGAGCACGCGCGTGACGATGGCCTCAAGCTGGTCGAGTTTCTCGCCGATGAGGCGGGCATCGGTGCGGCGCGGGTCGCCCTCGGGAAAGTCGAGCGCGAGGGTGCCGAAGAGGAGCTTGATAACGGTGAGGGGATTACGGATCTCGTGCGCGATCTCAGCGGCGAGGAGGCCGAGGGTGGTGAGCTGCTCGTTCTTACGGAGCGAGGCCTCGCTCTGGAACACGCGGGCGTAGAGGCGGGAGTTTTGCAGAGCGACGGCGCCGAGGCTGGCGAGCGCGCCGAGGAGGCGTTTCTCGTCGTTGCTGAAGCGGTGGACGCGGCCGGTGAACACCGCGAGCACGCCGATGACCTCCGCGCCGTCGAGCATGGGCGCGGCGAGGAGCGAACGGAGCGCGGGGTCGCGGGGGAGGTCAATCACGTCGGCGAACTCGGGCGACTGGACGTTGGCGAACTCGATCTGCTTGCGGGTGTGGACAACGGCGGCGACGAGACAGGAGTCAAGCGGAAGCTCGCCGCCGCCGGAAGTGGCGGGAGTAGGCGGCGGGCGGAAGGTGGAGGCTAGAGCGGCGGGCGGATTTTGGGCTGCTGTAATGGTCGCGGGGACGGACGTATCAGCAGTCTCCGCCAGCGCAGCGAGGCGCACGGTAGCACGAGCGGCGTCGTGCAGGTAGCAGGCGCAGGCGCGCACGCCGAGCATCTGGCGGGCGTCACGCGCGATGGCGTCGAGCAGCTCCTGCGGCGCGAGCTGGGTGACGAGTCGCTGGCCGGTGGCGATGAGGCTCTCGAGCTGGCGGGCCTTGCCGCCGAGGTGGCGGAGCTGCCAGAGGCATTGCATGACGGCGGCGGCGGTATCGGCGAGGCGCGCCAGCAACGCGAGGTCGGCGGGGCTGAACGCACCGGGGCGGTCACCGTCGAGGTTGATCACGCCGAGCACCTGTCCGCCCGGCTCGGCGAGCGGCGCGGCCATCTCGCAGCGCACATCGGACCGCACGCGCACATAGCGCGGATCGGCGGCGACATCAGGAACGAGCTGCGCGCGGCCATGGAGCGCGACCCAGCCAGTGATGCCCTGGCCAGGGCGGAGCGGCACCTGGTCCTCGACGCCGGGCAGGCCCTGCTGCACCTCAATCTCCAGCAGGCCGGTGTCGGGGTTGAGGAGGGCGATAGAGCCGGAAACGGCGCCAAATGTCTCCACGGCAGCGGCGAGGATCTCACCGAGCGCCTCGCCCGGGTCGGCAGTGCGACCGACGAGCGACGCGACGCGAAGCAGTGCGCGGTCCGCCCGTGGGTCGGCGGGCGGCACGCTGGGCGCGGGAACGGCGTTGGACGCGAGGGTGTCGGGCACAGGTGGCGAGGTGGTGACGCGCGGAGTCAACGCGAGCCGCGAGCCGTTGGCAACGCGGTTCACGGGGCGTCCCCCTCTCCGGCCGCTGCCGCCGGCGGGATAGCCGTAATTTTTATAATTTTTTCAAACGGCACGGCACGGTGAGGGCTAGACAAGCGCGGACACGCCCGCCAGCGTGCTCTACCTGCCGTCCACCGCGCCATGCTACCCACCGACCCAGCTCCGCCGCCGCGCGGCGCGCCCGACGCCCGGCCGGTAGCCGACGACCGCTGGCGGCTCGCCGTCATGGGCCTGAACGTGGGCATCTGGGAATTCAACTTCACAACGCAGGAGTCGTTCTATTCGCCGCGGTGGAAAGAGATTCTCGGTTACGGCCCGGACGAGCTGACGAGTGGACGCGACGAGTTTTTCAGCCGCCTGCATCCCGAGGACCGCGCGCGTGTCGAGCAAGCGATCGCGGACTACACCGGGGGGCGCAGCCCGGCCTACATGGTCGAGTGCCGCCTGCGGCACAAGGACGGCAGCTACCGCTGGGTCCGCTCGCGCGGGCAGGCGCAGTTCGACGCGGCGGGCCGGCCGCTGCGGCTCGTGGGGGCGCACGATGACATTGACGCGTTCAAACGGGCGGAGGTCGCGATGCGCGAGAACATGGAGCACTATCGGGCACTGTTTGACGGCAACCCCACGCCGATGTGGGTCTATGACCGCCACACACTGCGGTTCATCACCGTCAACGAGGCCGCCGTGCGCACTTACGGCTACACCCGCGAGGAGTTCACGCAGATGACCATCCTCGACATCCGCCCCCCCGAGGAGGCGGAGCGGCTGCGCGCCGCGCTCAGCGCCTGGCAACCAGGCGTCAGCCGCAACACCCGTGACATCTGGCGGCACCGGCGCAAGGACGGCGCGGACATTTTCGCCCAGGTCACCACCCGCGACCACGAGTTCGACGGCTGGCCCAACGTGCTCGTCGTCGCGCAGGACGTGACCGAGCGGCACCTAGCGCAGGAAAAGCTCGCCGCGAGCGAGGAACGCTACCGGTTCCTGGCCGAGCACTCGCCCTTCGGCGTCGTCGAGCACGACTACAGCGCGGCCGTCACATGGCTCGACGGGCTGCGCGCGACGGGCGTGACCGACCTCGCCGCGTGGCTGGACACGCATCCCGGCGAGTTCGCGGCGGGCAGCGACAAGGTGCGCGTCCTGAGCATCAACCGCGCGGGCCTGGCCTTGGCCGGCGCGGCGAGTGTCGAGGAGGCGGTGATCCATCTGCCGCGCGTATTTGCCGGCGGGAAAATCGGGATGCGGCGGGAAAATTTCCTGGCCCTGTGGACGGGCCGCCTCGAGACCGAGGGCGAGATCGCGATGCACCCCCTCGACGGCCCGGTGCGCCGGGTCTACCACCGCTGGTCGGTGCCTGTCATCGGGCACCGACCGCAATTCGAGCGCACGCAGCTCACGCTGGTTGACCTCACCGACATACGGGCCGCCGAGGGGGCGCTGGCCGCCGAGCACGAACGCCTGCGAGTCACCCTGCAGGCGATGGCGGAAGGCGTCCTCACGACCGACCCGCATGGCACCGTGCAGTTCCTCAACGAGGCCGCCGAGGAGCTGACCGGCTGGACGGCGGAGGAGGCGGCGGGCCGGCCGGTGGGCGAGGTGTGCGCACTGCGGCACGAAGGCACGCGTGCTGAGGTGCCCGCGCCTGTGGCGGCCGCGCTGGTGGGGCACCGGTTCGCCGACCTGCCGCCCGACACCGTGCTGCTCGGCCGCAGCGGCGGCGCGCGGCTGGTCGAGGGCCGCTGCGCGCCCATCCACGACGAGGGGAGCCGCGCCATCGGCGCCGTGCTGGTGCTGCGCGACGTGACCCAGCGCGCGCGCCTCGAGTCAGAGCTGCAGCGCGCGTCGCGGCTCGAGTCCATCGGCCTGCTGGCTGGGGGTATCGCGCACGACTTCAACAACCTGCTCACGGTCGTCATGGGCAACCTCGCCCTCGTCACGCTCGACGCGCCAGCCGGCGGCTCGGCCGCGCGCTGGCTGCGCGAGGCCGAGCTCGGGCTGGCGCGCGCGCGCGACCTCACGCGGCAGCTCCTCACGTTCGCCAAGGGCGGCGAGCCGATGCTCGACGCCGTCAACCTCGCCGAGATCGTGCGCGAGACCGCAGGCTTCACCCTGCGCGGCGCCAATGTGCGCGGCGTGTTTGCCATCGAGGACGGGCTCCGGGCCGCTAAGGCAGACAAGGGCCAGATCGGCCAGGTGGTGCAGGACCTCGTGCTCAACGCCGCGCAGGCCATGCCCGACGGCGGCGAGGTGCGCCTCACCGTCCGCAACGAGCGTGTGCTCGCCGACCCGGCGAAGCCGCTCCCCGCCGGCGACTACCTGCGCCTGGAGATCGCCGACACCGGGATGGGCATCGCGCCGGAGAACCTCCGGCGCGTCTTCGAACCCTATTTCACGACCAAGCCCGCCGGCAATGGCCTCGGGCTGGCGACGGTCTATTCCATCATCCGCCGCCACCAGGGGCACATCGAGGTCGAGTCGGAACCGGGGTGCGGGACCACGTTCCGCTGCTGGCTGCCGGCAACGGCGGGGCCGGCCGCCGGCAAGGCGGACTCGGCACCGCCCTTCGCGACCGCGCCCGGCGGCGCGGGCCGGCTGCTATTCATGGACGACGAGGAGCCGATCCGGCTGATGGCGGGGGCGCTGCTCGGGCGGCTCGGCTTCGAGGTGCTGACGGCGCCCGATGGCGAGGACACACTGCGGCTCTACGCTGAGGCGCGCGCGGCCGGGCGGCCGTTTGACCTCGTGATCATGGATCTCACCGTGCCGGGCCGGATGGGCGGCAAAGAGACCATGGCGCATCTGCTCAAGCTCGACCCGGACGTGAGGGCCATCGTGTCGAGCGGCTACTCCAGCGACCCGGTGATGGCTAACCACCGCGCGCACGGCTTCTGTGGCATGGTGCCCAAGCCCTACAAGCTCTCCGATCTCGCCAAGGTCGTGCGCGAAGTGCTGGCGGAGTCGGTGTGAAAAACCATGGGACGCGCGTTGACGTCGCCCCGCGTCCGGTGGTCGTCTGGTGTTGTGGACACGGCGCCCTCGCCACTTTCAGGCCGCGATCCGCGCTTGCTCCGTCGTGCCGGGCGCACACACTGCCCGCCTCCCCACCCTGATGTTTTCCGCGTCCCCATTGCCGCGTGCCGCCGGCGTCCTTGCGCTGCTGCTGCTGGGCACGGGCGCGCTCCACGGGCAAGGCACGGTGTCCCCGCCCGGCGGCCAGCCGTCCGGCCCGAACCGAGGCCGCGGCAACCCCGCCACTCCCGCCACGCCGCGCGGCCCGCGCCAGGCGACCCGGGGCGCGCCCGCGTCACCGACGCTCTCCGCCTCCGCGATGGAGGCGCTCACCCGCGACGCCCTCACTGCGTTCAACGCCGGCAACTTCGCGCGCTGCGTCACGCTGTGCCGGCAAATTCTCGCCCAGGCCCCGCCCGGCTCGCAGCCGCAGCTCGACCGCGTGCATCTCACCCTCGCCGCCGCGCTCATCCGGCAGGACGACCACGCCGCCGCCATCCCGGTGCTGCGCGAGTATCTCGGCCTCTACTCCTATCGCGGGCAGGCCGGCGAGGCCCGGCTCGCGCTCGCCCAGGCGCTGCTTGCCACTGGGCAGACCGATGCCGCGCTCGCCGAGATAAAAACCCTCTATGAAACCCCGTCCGGTCTCGACGACCTCACCGCGCCGCTCGCGCTCGCGTTGCCCGCCGCCGACGCCCTCGCGCGCGCAGGCGCGCACGCCAAGGCCGTCGACCTCCTCCAGGCCCTGCCCACGGGCGGGCGACTGCTCGAGCTGCAACGCCAACTCGCCGCCGCGCTCGCCGCGCAGCTGCGCGACACCGCCGATCCCGTCGCACGCGCAGTGCTCGCCGCCAAGCTCGACGCCGCGAAGGCCGCGCTCGCCCGCATCGAGCAGGATGGCGCGCTTGAGCTGCCCCGCCAGCTCCGGCTGGCGGCCGCGTTTCTCAAGCTCGACCGCCCGTGGGAGGCCGCGCTCCTTTACGGCGACCTGCTCGTGCGCTTCCCCGCCGCGCCCGACCGCGTGTTCGCGCTCCAAGGGCTCGCCATCGCGCGCGAGGACGCGGGCCGCCACGAAGACGCCATGCTCGCCTGCCGCCGGCTGCTCGACGAGTTCCCCGGCCATGCCTCCGCGCCCGACACGGCGGAGCAGGGCGGCCGCCTCGCGCTGCGCCTCGGGCGCAACGCCGACGCCATCGCCTTTTACATCTTCGCCGCCGACGCCGCGAAAAAAAACGGCGACTCCTCCCGGCTCGCCCGCGCCCGCCTCGCGCTCGCCGACACTCGCTTCGCCGTCGGCGACTGGGACGGCGCGCGCGCCGACTGCGAAGGCTACCTGCGTGAGTTTCCCGTCGGCGCGGAGCGGGAGCGGGTATCCTACCTCACCGCGCTCACCTGGATGGCCGCGCACAACTACGCGCGCGCCGAGCCGGCGCTGAAAAATTTCCTCTCCCAGTTCCCACAGAGCGCCAGCCGCGCCGACGCCAGCTACCGGCTCGCGTTCTGCCGCTTCGCGGGGCAGGATCATCCCGCCGCCCTCGCCGCGTGCGACCAGTGGCTGAAAGAGTTCGCCGCCGACACCCTCGTCCGCCCGGCCGTGCTCGCACTCAAAGGCGACATCCTCGCCGCGCTGAAGCGCCCCGCCGACGCGCTCGCCGCCCACCGGCTCGCGGCCGAGTCGCCGGGCGCAAGTGACGAGGTGCTCCAATACGCGCTCGGCGAGTGCGCCCGGCTGCTCGCCGACCAGCGCGACTGGGACGGCACGGTGGCGCTGTTCAACGCGGCGCTTGCCCGCGCGCCGAAAAGCCCGCTGGCCCCCGGCTGGGCCGCCTCGGCCGCGCAGGCCCACCTGCGCGCCGGCCGCCCCGTCGCCGCGTGGGAGCTCGTCGCCGGCCGCGTTGGCGGCATCCTCAACGACACGGCCAAGGACAGCGCCGAGGAAATGCTCGCGCTGATGGCGCAGATCCAGGCCCGGCCGCCGCGCGCCGGCGGAGCCGCCGTCAACCCGCCGGAGCGCGAAGCGCCAGAGACCAAAAACGACGCCGCGCCACCGACCACCGCCGCCGGCCTCGCCGAGCGGCTCCTGCCCGACCCCGCGCAACGCACCCCGCTCGCGCTGGCCCGGCTCGCGTATTTCGAGGCCCGGCTCCTCCAGGCTGGGGGCAAAAACGCCGAGGCCGACGCGCTGCTCGCCGCTGCCGTGCGCGACACGCCGCCCGAGGCGCTCAGCGCGCCGTTGCTCGCCGAGGCCGGCGAGGCACTGCTGCGCACGGGTGCCGCCGCGCGCGCCGCCGAGTTTTTCGAGACGCTGCTGGCGCGCTTCCCCGCTTCGCCCTGGCGCGACTGCGCCCACACCGGCCTCGGCGACCTCGCGCTCACGCGCAGCGACGGTGCGGCCGCGCTTGCCGCCTACACCGACGCCATTGACCGCGCCGGCGCGCCGCACCGGCTGCGTGAGGCGACGGTCGGGCAAGCGCGGGCGCTGTTCGCGCTCGGCCGCCTCGGCGAGGCGGAGAAAATTTTCAATACCATCGCCGCCACCCGCGAGTGGCGTGGCGAGAGCACCGCGCTCAGCCTCCACTATCTCGGCGCCATCGCGGTGCGGCAGGGCGACCCCGCGCGCGGCCTCGCGTTTTTCCAGCGGGTCTATGTCGGCCAACGGCGCTTCCCCGAATGGGTGGCGCGCGCCTACTTCGACGGCGGCCTCGCCCTGGAAAAACTCGGCCAGCCGGCCGAGGCCGCCGCCACCTACCGTGAGCTGCTCGGCGACGAGCGCCTGCGCGACCGGCCCGAGGCCGCCGCCGCGCGTGCGCGCCTGGGCGCGCTCCCGCCCTCCGCATGAGCCGCGCCGCCACCCTTTTTCTCCTCCTGCTAGCCGCGCCCGCGGCCGCGCGTGCGCAAAAATTCTGGCTCAAGGACGGCCACAGCTACAGCGCGCCGCCCGGCAGGCTCGACGGCCGCACGCTGGTCCTGCCCTCGGGCGCCCGCGTCGCCGTCACCGATGCCGTGCGCCTCGAGTGGCCCGAGCCGCCTGCCTTCGGCCAAGCCGAGACCATGCTCCTGCACGGCCGGGCCGCGGAGGCGTTCGCGCTGATGGACGCGACGATCAAGCCGCAGGAGCCGTTCCGCGAGATCCCCGGCTCGTGGTGGAACGCCGGCGCGGCCCTCCGCGCGCGCTCGCTCGCCGCGCTCGGCCGGACGTCCGAGGCCGACAACACCGTGGTCGTCCTCCGGCGCAGCAAGCTCGAGTCCGCCGCCACCATCGCCGACCGGCTCGAGTGCGACATTCTCGACCGGCTGCACGCCGACGGCCGCCACGCCGAGCTGCGCGCCCGCCTCGCCGCCCAGCCGGACGGCCCCCGGACCGACGCCGTCGCCGCCCGCCTGAGCATCCTCCGGGCGCACCTGCTGCGGCTCGACGGCAAGGCGGGCGAGGCCTTGTTCGCCTACCTGCGTGTGCCGGTTTATTTTCCCAAGGAGACCGCCGCGCTCCCGGCGGCGCTGCTTGGCAGCGCGCGCTGCTACCGCGTGCTCGGCGAGAACATCCGCGCCAAGCGCGCGCTGGAGGAGCTGGTCGCGCGGTTCCCCGGCAGCGCCGAGGCGGCCGAGGCCGAGCAGGAGCTAGCCAAGCACGAGGAGGCCGCGTCCGCCGCCGAGATCATTTCCCCATGACAAAACTCTCCTTCCCTCCCCCGCGCCTACGCCACCTCGCGGCCGCGCTGCTCTCCGTCGCCCTGCTCTCCCCGCCGCTGTGCGCCGCCACGGGCGCGGCCGCCGCGCCAGCCGTCGAAATGACCTTGTTTGAGCGCGTGATGGGCGGCGGCGTGTTCTTCATGTCGGCACTGCTCGCGATCTCGGTCGTCATGGTGTGGCTCGCGATTGATGGCTGCCTGCGCACGGCTCGCGGCCGGCTCGCGCCGGAGCCGCTCGCCGCCGGCCTGCGCCAGCGCCTCGCCGCGGGCGACTACGAGGGCGCCGTCACCGTCGCGCGGCGCGACGACTCCGCGCTGGGCCGCGTGGCACTCGCCGCACTGGGCCAAGCCGGCCACGGCCAGGCGGCGGTCGAGGACGCCGTGTTCGAGCAGACGGAGCGCGAGCGCGCAGCCTTCCAGGCGCGCATAAGCTACCTATCGGTCATCGGGGTCATCACGCCGATGATCGGTCTCAACGGCACGGTGTTCGGCATGATCCGGGCGTTCAACACCCTCGGCGCGGGTGGCGCGGCCGACTCCGCCCGGCTGGCCTCGGCCATCGGCACCGTGCTCGTCGCCACCGCCGGCGGCCTGCTCGTCGCCATCCCGGCATTCGCTGCGTATTATATTCTCCGCAACCGCGTCGCCGCCGGCTTCCGCCACCTGCAGGAGCACGTCAGCCTGCTCTTCCGCCACTTGCCCCACACGGCGCTGCGCGGGCGGCGGCTCGACCCGCTCGTCTTTATGCCCGCGCCCCCCAGGGCCGCCGAGCCCGGCGAGGCCGCGCAGAACTGACCCCTGCCCCACACCCACCATGGCCAACCTCGGCAACAACGACGAGCCGGAGTTCCAGATCGCACCGATGATTGACGTGCTGCTCGTGCTGCTCGTGTTTTTCATGAGCATCACGACGCTCCAGGTCGCGCGCGTGGACCGCACGCTCGACCTGCCCGTCGCGCCCAACGCCACTCCGCCCGGCGCGACGGCGGACGAGTCGGTCATAAACATCCGCTGGGACGCCGCGAAGCAGCGCGCCGAGTTCAACTTCGAAGACGCCAGCTACACCGGCCCCGAGCCGCTCACCCCGATCCTTGCCCAGCGCCGCGCAGCCTCGCCCCGGCACCGCGTGGTGCTGCGCGGCGACCGGCTCGTGCCCGCCGGGCAGGTCGCCCGCGCGCTGGCCGCCACCAGCCAGGCCGGCATCACCGAGATCACCTTCGCCGCCCTCGCGCGCTGAGAGCCATGACCCGCGCCCGCCAACGCCAGCAGCGCCGCCGCCCCGCCGGGGAGGAGCAGCCGGACTTCGGCTTCCAGATCGCGCCGATGATTGACGTGGTGTTCGTCGTGCTCGTGTTTTTCATGTCGCTCAGCGCCATGCTACAGATCGAGCAGGAGCTGAACTCCCGCCTACCCGGCACGGCCGTCACCCGCGCGCCGGTGGCGTTTCCCGACGAGCAGATCATCGCCATCGAGGCCGGCGGCCAGGTGCTGCTCAACGACGACCCGGTGGACACGCCGGCCGACGCCGACCTGCCCCGGCTGCTCGCGACGCTCCAGCGCCTCCGCCAAAACGCCGCCGCCGCGCGCACGACGCTGGTCGTGACCATCGCCAGCGACCCGCTCGCGCCCTACAGCCGCACGGTGGACGTGCTCAACGCCCTCGCCGCCGCGCGCGTGGACCACGTAACTTTCAGCGCGCCCGAAGAGCCCTGACGCTATGCCCCCGCCTGCCCAGAGCCCGTCGAATGGGCCCGCCAGCCCGCCGCCTGTAGCCGCCGGCTCCGCCCGCCGGACGGCCGGCGGCTCGCTGCTCACCAGCCTCCTGCTCCACACGCTGGTCGTGTGCGTTGCGCTGCTCTGGGTCGTGCGCCACGATCAGCCGGGCGTGGAGCGACGGATCACATTTCCCGGCGGTGGGGGCGGCGGCCAGGGCCGCGCGCCCGGCGTCGACAAGAAACGCCCGGCCCCGCCCGTCCGCGCGCCCGCCCCACCCGCGAGCGCCGCGCGTCGCCTAGTGGCGGACACGCCCCACCCCGAGGTCAGCGTGCCGGAGCTGCCGGCGTTGAGCGGCGCGCCCGTGCCGCAGCTCGCCCCGCCCGTGTCGCAACTCGCCGCCGCGGCGGCCGGTCTCGGCGCCGGCACCGGCGGGGGCAGCGGCACCGGCCTCGGGCCGGGCTCCGGATTTTCGCGGCTCAACTTCCTCGGCCTACGCGCGAACGCCGTGCGCTCGGTAGTGTTCGTCGTGGACGTGTCCGGCTCGATGGTGCAGGGCAGAAAGCGCCAGAGCTACGCGGCGCTGGAGCAGGAGGTCGTCCGCAACCTCGTCGCGCTCGACCCGCGCACCGACTTCGGCCTGGTGGTGTTCTCCGACCGGCCGGAGGAGTTCCGCGCGCGGCTCGCCACCGCCAGCGACACCGCGAAATCCGACGCCATCGTCTGGCTGCAAGCCCGCTCTCCGCTCCAGTCGCCGGGCAACGGCACCCGCTCCGACCTCGCGCTCGCCGCCGCCTTCGCGCTCAAGCCCGAGGTGATCATCTTCGTCTCCGACGGGCTGCCCGCAGGCGTCTCGCCCGCCGCCGTGCTCCAGCTCGTCCGCGGCCGGCAAGCGGCGATGGACAGCCTAGTCACGATCCACGCCTTCGCCTACTACGCCGACAGCGGCCAGGCGTTCATGCGCTCGCTGGCCGGGGAAAATGGCGGCGAATACCGCGACGTGCCCGCCGCGCCCGGCGACACGGTCACGCCACCGCGTGCTGCTCAATAAAAGCGCGGATGGCGGTGGGCGTGGCGGAAATTTTGTGCTTCACCAGCGGGCGGGACTTGAGGGCCTCCAAGCTCGGATGCGTGGGCTCAATGCCGATAGCTGCGCGAATAGTATCGGGAAATTTTGCCGGGCTGGCGGTCGCAATCACGACGCTCGGTCGGCCGGGCGCGAGGTCCTTGAACGCGCAGGCGGTGTGTGGGTCGGCGATGTAACCGTATTTGGCGTGGATGGCCCGGATGAGGCCGGGGATTTCGGCGTCGGTGCAGCGCGAGGCGGTGAAGGTGTCGCGGTCGAAGTTGGCGAAGCAATGCCCGCCGGTGGTCTTGAAGTTCTGCATCACCTCGCGCACCTTCGCCGAATCGCGGCCTACGCTGTAGAAAAGGAACCGTTCGAAATTGGACGAAACTTGGATGTCCATCGAGGGCGCGAGGCTGGGCGCGACGGCACCGACGCGGTAGTCGCCGGTCGTGAATAGCCGGTAAAGGATGTCGTTCTGGTTGGTCGCGACGCGAAAGCCACGCAAGGGCACCCCCATTTTTTGGAGCATCCAGCCGGCGAGCACGTTGCCGAAATTGCCCGTGGGCACGGCGAACTCGGCCTCGTTGCGGATTTTCTCCGGCAAGCGCAGCCACGCCCAAAGATAGTAAACGCACTGCGCCAACACGCGCGCGAGGTTGATGGAGTTGACGGCGGAAAGGCGGTGGCGTGTGCGGAACTCCTGGTCGGCGAACAGCTCCTTCAGCGCGGCCTGCGCGTCGTCGAAGCTGCCGTCCACCGCGAGCGCGAAGACGTTGTCCGCGCCGGTGCAGGCCATCTGGCGCTCTTGGAGCGGCGAGGTGCGGCCGTCGGGATAGGCGATGAAGATCGCGGTGCCGGGCTTGCCAAGCAGGCCGTGGATCGCGGCGGAGCCGGTGTCGCCGGAGGTCGCGCCGAGGACGTTGATCTTCTCGCCGCGCACGCGACACTGGCGGCCGTAGAGATTGCCTAGGAGCTGGAGCGCGAAGTCCTTGAACGCGAGCGTCGGCCCGTGAAACAGCTCCAGCACGAACAGATTTTCTTCGAGGCGGACGAGCGGCGCGATGTCGGGGTGCGAGAAGCGCGTGTAGGACTCGCGGATAATGGCGTGCAGCTCGGCCTCGGGGATGTCGGTGGCGAAGCGGCGGAGGAACTCGAAGCAGAGGTCGGCGTAGCCGAAAGAGGCGAAGCGCGCGAGGTCGGCGGCGGTGAGCTGCGGAAGCGACTCGGGCAAGAAAAGCCCGCCGTCCGGCGCGAGGCCGGTCGCCACGGCGTCGGAGAAGCCGAGGGGTGGCGTTTGGCCTCTGGTTGAGATGTATTTCATCGTTCTCTTACTCGTTCTCTTACTCGTTCTCGTTCTAAAAACCATCGAGAACGAGTAGGAGTAAGAGAACGAGAACGATTGGACCTAGCCCAGCCCGAACGCCGCGTGCGCGACGCGGGCGGCTTCGTCGGCTTGGGCCTTGGCGATAACGACGGAGATTTTGATCTCTGACGTGCTGATGAGTTCGAGATTGATCCCGGCCTTGGCGAGCGCGTCGAAGAGCGTGGCGGCGACACCGCTGTGCGTCCGCATGCCAACGCCGACGACGGAAAGCTTGGCGATCCCTTCGTCAACGGCCACCTCCCCGCCGACTTCCTTGAGGACGGGAGCGAGCGTGAGCTGGGCCTTGGCCTTCTCCGTGAGCGGCACGGTGAAGGTGAGGTTGGCGAGGCCGCCGCGGCCTACGTTTTGGACAATCATGTCCACGTTGATATTGGCGTCGGCGAGGGCGCGGAAGACCTTGGCGGCAGTGCCCGGTTTATCGGCGATGTTGCTGACAACGACCTTGGCTTGGTCTTTGTCCACGGCGACGCCGCGAACGACGACTTTTTCCATGTAGGCGACTTCTTGTTTCACGATGGTTCCTGGGTTGTGGTTGAAAGAGGAGCGGACTTCGAAAACGACGTTGTATTTGGCGGCAAACTCGACGGAGCGCGTCTGCATGACCTTCGAGCCGAGAGAAGCGAGCTCGAGCATTTCGTCGTAGGAGATTTCATCGAGCTTCTTGGCGGTTTTAACCACGCGCGGGTCGGCAGTGTAAACGCCGTCCACATCGGTGTAGATCTCGCACTTGTCGGCCTGCACGGCGGCGGCGAGGGCGATGGCGGTGAGGTCGGAGCCGCCGCGCCCGAGCGTGGTCACCTGACCCTCTTCGTTAATGCCTTGGAATCCGGCCACGATGACGACCTTGCCGGCCTGGAGGTCGGCGATCACGGGGGCGGCGTTGATGGTTTTGATTTTGGCCTTGGTGTGGACCTTGTCGGTAAAGATGCCGGCCTGCGCGCCGGTGTAGCTCACGGCGTCCACGCCGACACCGTGCAACGCCATCGCGGTGAGGGCGATGGTCTCCTGCTCACCGACCGCGAGGAGCTGGTCCATCTCACGCTCGCTGGGATGAGCACAAAGCGCTTGGGCGCGGGCGATGAGCTCGTTGGTGACACCGGAGCGGGCGGAAACGACGACGACCAACTCGTGGCCTTCGGCGCGGAAGGCCTTGATGCGCTGGGCGACATTTTTGATGCGCTCGACGTCACCTACGGAGGTGCCGCCATATTTTTGGACGATTCTAGCCATGAAAGAAGTCTTAAGGTCTGAAGGTCGAAAGTTCTGAAGGTCGAAATGAAAAGCGATGCGGCCTCAGAAATCCGCGATGCGGAGGAGGAGCGGCTCGCCAAGCACGCTACGGAGTTTCTTGAGCCGCGCTAGCGTGGCGTGAATGGCGCGCTCGTCGCTCGTATGGGTCGTGAGGAGCAGAGTGGCGGCGGTGGGGCGCGTGCCGGGGCGCTGCAACATGTCGGCAATGCTCACGCCGGCACGGGCCGTGGCGGTGGCAATCTGGGCGAGCACGCCCGGCTCGTCGCGCACGTCGAGTCGCAGGTAGTAGCGGCTGCGGATGCGCTCGGGCGGCGCGAACGGGACGCGGATGGCGGTGGGAGCGGCGACCGGCACGCAGCCCTGCCCGCGCCGGAGCAGCAAGGCGGCGTCGGCAATGTCGCTAATGACGGCGCTGGCGGTGGCGTCCTGCCCGGCGCCGCGGCCGATGTAGGTGGTTTCGCCGACCACATCGCCATTGACCGAGATGCCGTTGAACACGTCGTTGACGTTGGCGAGCACCTTGGTGAGAGGGAGCAGCGTGGGATGCACGCGCACGCTCAATTCGCCGCTGGCGAAATCGCGCGCGATGACAGCGAGGAGCTTGATGGCGTAGCCATGCTCGCGGGCGAACTGGAGATCGGTCTGCGTGATGCGGGTGATGCCCTCGACGAGCATTTTTCCGGTCGGCACCCACGCGCCGTGCGCGAGGAAGGCGAGAATACCGGCCTTGTGCGCGGTGTCCCAGCCCTCGACATCGAGCGACTCGTCGGCCTCCGCGTAGCCGAGGCGCTTGGCGTCGGCGAGGATAACCGGGTAGTCCAGTCCTTCGCGCTCCATCCGGGTGAGGATATAATTGCAGGTGCCGTTGAGGATGCCGTAGATGCGGCCGAAGCGGTTGGCGACGAGGCCCTCGCGCAGTGCCTTGATGATCGGGATGCCGCCGGCGACCGACGCCTCGAAAAAGAAATGCCCGCCGTGCTTTTGTGCCGCCGCGAAAATCTCCGGCCCGTGCGCGCAGAGCAGCGCCTTGTTGGCGGAAACGACAACCTTGCCCGCGCGGAGTGCCGCCAGCGTAACGTGCCGAGCCACCGTCGTGCCGCCGATCAGCTCGCATACGATGTGGACGGCGGGATCGGTGGCGACAGCGAGCGGGTCGGTCGTGAGCTTGGAGGCAGGAATGCGAACGCTGCGCGACTTGCGGAGATCGCGGACGCTGGCGCGAAGGAGATTGAGCCGCACGCCGAGGCGCGACTCTAGCGCCGCGCGGGAGCGGGCGAGGTGTTTCCACACGCCCTGCCCCACGGTGCCAAGACCGCAAATGCCGATGTTAATGACGGGAAGCTGGCTCATGCTGAAGGCGGAGACTGAGGTGGCTCAGATTTTTTCACAAACCTGTTTTCCGTGCCATTAAGCAGGCGAACGATGTTCGCCCGATGGCGAAGAATGACGAAGGCCGCGATGACGGACGCGAGCCCGAGCAGCAGCGGCGGCTGGCCGAGAAAAAACGCGGCGGCCGGTAACGCGACTGCCGCGAGAATGGAGGCGAGCGAGACGTAGCGAGAGGCGTAGAACGACATCACCCAAGCGGCCGCAGAGATCAGCAAGGGAACGGGCATCAGCACCAGAAAGCCGCCGGCGGTCGTGGCGACGCCCTTGCCGCCGCGGAATTTAGTGAAACAGGAGAAGCTGTGCCCAAGTAAGGCCGCCACAAGACCGACGGTGCTTATGATTAGAACATCATTGTCGGTGTCGAATGATAGATCCAAAAACCCTGGAGATGGCGGCGAGCGCCATTCTGCCACCATCGGGAAAGTCCATTTTGGCCAACCTGCCGCAACCCCGCCTTTAATCGCGTCGATCACGAACACTGCGTTGCCAAGCAATTTGCCTTCGGGGCCAAATTTTTCTCCGAGCACACGCTTCACGTTAGTTGCGCCCGGGCTTTTACTGCCATGCTCAAAGATGTTCACGCCCTTCGCCTTCGCCACGAGGTAGCCGACAGGCAACGAGCCGAGCAGGTAGCCGACGATAGCGACGATGATGAATGGGAACAAAGGCATGACAAGGTGGAGCGCGGCGTCCCGACGCGCTCAGGCTCGCGTGAGGTTTTCAGAACGCGCCCGGAGGTCGCGTTCCACCTTTCGGAACGGCAGTGCGCGCGACAATGGTTCGCGCGCGCTCACAGCACCACGAACTTCGCCAGCTTGATCGCGGGATGGCCCTTAATTTCGGCGCGGGCTTTCTCGCTTGGCTCGCTGTCCACGCGGACGACGAGCAGTGCGCGGCCACCAGCGGCAAGGCGCGAGAGTGACATGTCGGCAATGTTGACGCCGTCCTTGCCGAGGATGGTGCCGACGGTGCCAACCATACCCGGCTGGTCGTTGTTCTCGATGACCAGCAGCTTGCCCTCGGCGGCGACCTCGACCTCGCGGCCGTTGATGCCGACGATGCGCGGCTGGTTGCCGCGGCCGGTGAAAGTGCCCTGAGCTGAACAGATGGTGCCATCGGCCGCGACGGCGGCGACCTCGATGAGGTCGGTGTAACCGCTATCGGTGCCGGACTTCACCACCTCGGCTTGGAGGCCGAGGCGCGCGAACGCGGCGGGCACGTTGACGAAATTGACTTCCGAGCCGCTGATGCGGCCGAGGAAACCGAGCTGGATGGAGCGTGTGACGACGTTGACGTCGAGGTCGGCGACCTTGCCCCAGTAGGTGATGCGGAGGGTCGCGACCTGCGGCGGTCCGATCTGTTGCACGAGCGTGCCGAGCTTTTTACCCAAATCGAGATAGGGTCCGAGGAGCTTGCGGGTGGCGGCGTCAATCGGCGGAAGGTTGACGGAGTTACGGATGTCGCCGCCCTTGAGCACGTCGGCGATCTGCTCGGCGACTTCGATGCCGACGGACTCCTGCGCCTCAGCGGTGGAGGCGCCGAGGTGCGGGGTGAGGACGACGTTGGGCAGCGAGCGCAGCGGGTGGTCCTTGGCGAGCGGCTCGTCCTCAAACACGTCGAGGCCGGCGGCGGCGACCTGGCCGCTCTTGAGCGCCTCAACCAGTGCGGCCTCTTTGATGATGCCGCCACGGGCGCAGTTGAAGATGCGGAGCCCCTTTTTCGCTTTCGCAAACGCAGCCTCGTCAATCATGTATTTCGTGTCGTCCGTGAGCGGCATGTGGACGGTGATGTAATTCGACTGCCGGAGCAGCTCGTCGAGGGAAACGCCCTCGACTTGCATGGCCTTGGCGCGGCTGGGCGAGAGATAGGGGTCGTAAGCCAGCACGCGCATCCCGAAGGCCAGTGCGCGCTTAGCGACCTCGCCACCGATGCGGCCGAGTCCGACGACGCCAAGGGTCTTCTTGAACAGCTCGATGCCGGAGAAGCTCTTCCGGTCCCACTCGCCGCGTTTCATCGAGGCGCCGGCCTGCGGCACGGGCCGCGCGCCGCAGAGGATATGCGTGAACGTGAGCTCGGCGGTGGCGATGGTGTTGCCCGAAGGCGTGTTCATCACGATCACGCCGCGCTCGGTGGCGGCATCCACGTCCACGTTGTCCACGCCCACGCCGGCGCGGCCGACGACCTTGAGCAAGGGCGCAGCGGCGAAGACGGCGGCGGTGATCTTCGTCTCCGAGCGGACGGCGATGGCGTGCACGTCCTTGACCAGCTCGAGGATTTTCTCTGGCGAGGAGCCGTAGGCCTCCACGACTTCAAAGCCCGGCTGCTGGCGCAGATAGGCGACGCCCTTGGGTGAGATCTTGTCGGCGACGAGGACTTTCATGGTGAAAAGGAGGGGTAGCAAACCAACCCTGCGGGCGGCAGGCAAGGAAAAGCTCGCCGGGATAATGGCTCAATTTGTCCTTGCGAAGAGCGGCGACGACGAAGCAATCCATCTGAAATCTCAGCTGGATCGCCACGCCCGGCTGCGCCGGGCTCGCGATGACAAGGCAAACTCCACCGCGACAGCCGGTGTGCTGCCACCAACCCACCCACGCCCATGCCATCTTATTACGCCGAGGAAAAGGAACTCGTCCCAATAAAAAACGTAACCGATCCAATCGATTTACAGAATTGATTATTATTAATGTGCATGAGTAGCCATATAACGATCCAAAATTAATTGGACTGCTTTGGCATGTTCAGCATGGGCTGTGGCAAAATTCGACAATTCAGCCATTTGGGCGCTGTTCAGATATTGCGACGCATGGCGCATCACTGCGTCATTAAAATAGTCATGCCACAAATCTATATTATCGGCATTGGCCGCGGCGAGATCCGTTAATAAATAGTGCTGTTGTGGTTCATCTAGCGCATCCAACGATTTGGAAACAAGATTTTTTTGAAGTGGATCAAGGACGGCACCTCGCAGCGCCCTAGTTTCCATATAAAATATATACTCCGCATAACGTTCTTCGCCCAACATATTTTTCATCTCTATATCGGGTTCCGATTTAGCGTTTGCCAGACGATCCTTCCAGTCAGATGGAAGTGCAAATGGAGGGGTAAAAGATTCCCGCACATTGCTGCCGGGTAGCTGCAGAATGATACGTTTATCCCGAATATCAAGAAAAACAGCCTCAATTCTCAATTGTCTACTAATCAGCAGTGTTTTTGCACGCTCATATTCTACAGGCGATAATTTCAATTTTTCAATCAATTTGCTGTATCGGGTTTCAAATGTTCGATCCAAAGAAAGAGCCGCTGAAACTAGGCGTTGCGTGTCTTGAACCGCACTAACGTCCGTTTGCAAAGTCGACCGGACAAATACGCCGGATGATTTTATAGCTGATTGAGGCGAATAAGATTGTGCTTTGTTTAGAATTCGTTCACCCGTATACTTGAAAATTAGATGCCACGTCAGTAAACTGAGCGCACTTAGGATTAACAAAATTGTGGTTAACTTTTTCATTTGTATTTTTAGTAGGGGCCAATAATCCTGAATTCTACTCCGACTTGCTTAGATTGCGTCAACAAATTTTGGCCGCTCTTTGCTGCCCTCACTTCAGCATCCGCACGCGGCGGTCCTTGCGGGGAAAGTCGAGCGTGACGACCGTGCCGACACCCTCCTTGCTCTCGACGGCGGCGTGGCCGCCGTGCTCGCGCATGATTCGCTGCACGATCATCAGGCCGAGGCCGTGGCCGCCGGGCTTGGTCGTGTGGTAGGGCTGGAAAATCCGCGCCAAGTCCTCGGGCCGGATGCCGCTGCCGGTGTCGCCGAAGAGGAGATAGACGCGCTCGTCGTCGGCGCGGGTGCGGATGCGGAGGCGTCCGCCGGGGCGCATGGCCTCGGCGGCGTTCTTGATGAGGTTGAAGAATATCTGCTTGAGCTGGTTGCGGTCGGCCATGACCGGAGGGAGCGCGGCGGGCGTTTCGGCCTCGACGGTGATGCCGCGGTCGGCGAGCTCTTGCTGCTGGAACCGCAGCACCTCGGCGAGCACAGCGGCGAGGTCGGTCTCGGCGAGGTCGGGCGGGCGCGGGCGAATGGCCTCGAGAAAGTTGGCGATGATGCCGTCGAGCCGGACGACCTCGGCCTCGCACACGCGCAGGGACTCGGCGAGGGCGGCCGCGTCCTTCGCGGCGGCGGGCGTCTTCGCGGCGGAAAGTTTTGGCAGTTTCCGCGCGGCGAGCTGAAGGTGGATCGTGAGCGAGTTAAGTGGATTACCAAGCTCGTGGGCGACTCCGGCGGCGAGCAGGCGCAGCGAGGCGCTGCTCTCGGCGGCGATGCGCTCCTCGGTGCTGGCCTTCTCGCGCGTGATGTCGGCGAGGATGA
This sequence comes from uncultured Opitutia bacterium, assembly GCA_903869665.1. GTDB lineage: Bacteria > Verrucomicrobiota > Verrucomicrobiia > Opitutales > Opitutaceae > CAIYUN01. The sequence goes on from CAIPZZ010000030.1 coordinate 19,874, forward strand.
TGGCAAACCGCCGCGCCGCTCCGCCCTCCCCAGTGGCGAAGGGCAGCAGGTGCAACCGCACGGTGCGCGGCTCGGGATAGGTCAGCTCAAACTCATGCGTGGCGGCCGCCGCGCCGTCGCCAGCGGGCAGGCGTAGGCCGGGCACGAGTCGGCGGAGTGTCTCGCCAGCCAGCTCCTGGTCGCCGAGTCCGATGAGTCGGCGGGCGGCGGCGTTGGCGTATTCGATGCGGCCGTCGGCGTCGGCCACGAGCACGCCGTCTTGGAGGGTGTTGAAGATGCCCTCGAATAGTCCGCGCTCGCGGGCGAGTCGCTGGGCAAGGTTGGCGAGGTTGACCGGGTCAAGCGAGCCGAGTCGGCCGAGCACGCGGTCGAGCGGGGAGGGTTTCTTGCTGCTGGCCATCGAGGGAAATGCGGAGGGCGGATTTCAGAGTGCGGAATGAAACACACGCCAGTCCTGAACGCATTTCTATTCCGTAGTCCGCAGTCCGCAATCCGCATTTCTCAGAACATGTCGAGCTGCGCCGGGTCCACCCGGCCGGCGAAGAGTTTCCGCAGAAACAGGACGCGGTGCTGCGGGCAGCGCCCGAGGCGCAAGATGGTGTCGCGGTGTTCCTCGGTGCCGTAACCCTTGTGCTGCGCGAAACCGTAGCCGGGGTGCTGCGCGTCGAGCTCGTCCATCTGGCGGTCACGCGTGACTTTGGCGACGATGCTCGCCATTGCGACGCAGAGCGAGCGGGCGTCGCCGTTGACGACGCCGTCGTGCGGATAGGGAAAATTCCGCAGCGGCAGCCCGTCCACTAGGATGCGCGCCGAAATCTGCGGCTGAAAATTTTTCACCTCCTCCGCGCCGGCGAAGAGGTCCGGCTCCTCGCGCCGGGCGAAGGCCGACGGCGGCCAGAAACCCTCGAGCGCGCGGCGCATGGCGAGCTTGGTCGCGCCAAGGATGTTGAGCCGCTCGATCTCGTCCACGTCGGCCGCGCCGTGGTGCGCGTGGATCTGGCCCTGCGCCGCGAGCGCCTCGAATTCTGCGAACAGCTCCGCACGTTCGCTGGGCGTGAGCTGCTTTGAGTCGTTGACGCGGCCTGACTTCGCCACGGCCCAGCGGCTTTCGAGAAATTCCTGCGTCACGATCACCGCCCCCGCCACAACCGGCCCGGCGAGCGCGCCGCGCCCGGCCTCGTCCACGCCGAGCAGGCTGGCGAAGCCGAAGACCTGCTTCAGGTCGAACGCACGGAGCTGGCGGCGCTTGGGCATGGGCGGATTTAGCGGCGGCGGAGGCAGGCGCGCAAGCGCGCTTGCCACCGGTTTGGGGTTGCCGGGCCGGCGCGCGCACGACAGCCTCCATCGCGATGAACGAGCTGCGTGAATGCTACCGTTTGCTGGAGACCGCCCCCAACTCCTCCCCGGAGGAGTTGAAGCGCGCCTACCGGGATCTGGTAAAGGTCTGGCATCCCGACCGGTTCGCCGACGACCCGCGCCTACAGGCACGCGCGCAGGAAAAATTGAAGCAAATCAACCAAGCCTACGAGGCCGTCTGCGAGCCGAGGTTCGTCCCGCCTCCGCCTGCGGCCGCTACCGCTCGTCCGTCGGCCCCGTCGCCGCGGACATGGGGCCCGGACGACATACCGGCCGACCCCGAGCCTCCGCCGCCCCGGCGCAAGCCGGTCTGGAGCCCAGCACTCGTGGCCGCCGTCCCGGTGTTTGTCGTGCTTCAGGTCGTCATGCTCGCGCTCATTCTCTCGGTGATTGGCACGGTGCTCTGGGCCCGGCCGTAAGTGGGCCAACGCGCCTGGTAACTCGCCGCGCTCAGTTCCAGTCCGTCTTCTCCTTCGGCTCCGGCAGCGGCAGTTCTCCGAGCTTGCCGGCGTCGCGCACGACCTCGTAGGCGGTGCGAAAGTGGAGCTTGGCAAATTCGCCCAGCGCGCGCGCGCCGAACCGGTTGATGATCTCGTGCGCCTGCTGCTTCACGAGCGGGCCGGCGCCTTTCTGGAGCTTCGCGCCGAACTTTTTCGAGAGCGTGTGCATTTGCCGCACAAACTCCGCGCGCGCCACGACCGACGCCGCCGCGACCACCGGGTCCTCCTCGGCCTTCGTCCGCATCCGCAGGTCGAAGTCCTTCACGCCCTTCCTCGCCAGCTCGCGCTGCACAAGTGGCTGTTTGGTGAACTGGTCGAGCAGGCCCCACGGCACGCGCCGCTCGGCGAGCGCCTGTTCCAGCGCGGTCGCGTGCTGCCAGGCGAGCAGACGGTTGAGATTCGCGCCGGGGCGCGACATCAACTCGTTGTATTTCGGCATCCCGCAGAGGCAGGTTCGCACCACTGCGCCGTGCGTCTCCCGGATGATCTTGTCCAATTTGATGATCTGGCTCTCGGCGATTTTCTTGGAGTCCTGCACGCCGGCCGCGCGCCACGCCTCGATCATGGGTTTTTGCGCGATGACGGTCGCGGCGACGACCGGGCCGAAAAAGTCACCCTTGCCGCTCTCGTCGAGGCCGGCGTGCGCCTCGAACCAGTCCGGGTGCAGCACCTCGTCGTAACCGAGCCGCGCCGCGCCGATCACGTCGGGCTCCAGCGTCATGGTGACAAACTCCTCGGTGCCCTTGCCGGCGATGACGACCTTACCGCTCTCGTAGGCGGTGACGTTGACCTTGGCGTGGTCGGCCTTGAACGCGAAGCGCGCGTAGGCGACCTCGAATGGCATCCAGCCGCGCTCCTCGCAAATGGCGCGGAGTTTGTCCATCTGGGCGTCGTCGAGCTTCGCGGTGTAGGTCGCGAGTGTCTTCGGCTTTTTCTCGTCGGGAGACGGCTTGGGCATGGATTTAATGGCCACAAAAAACACGAAAAGGCACGAAAAAGAAAACGCGGCTTTCGTCGTCCGGCTTTTTGTGCCTTTTCGTGTTCTTCGTGGCCAATCATTCCCCCCATCTCCTAGCGGCCAAGGCCGGCTTCCAGCGCGCGCTGCGCGGGTGGTTCCGCGCGCACGCCCGCGCACTCCCGTGGCGCGAATCGCCGTCGCCCTACAAGACGGTCGTGAGCGAGTTCATGCTCCAGCAGACACAGGTGAAAACCGTCCTGCCCTACCTCGCGCGCTGGCTCGTGGAGCTGCCGGATTTCGCCGCACTCGCCGCCGCGCCCGAGGAACGCGTGCTCAAGCTCTGGGAGGGCCTCGGCTACTACTCGCGTGCGCGCAACCTGCACCGGCTGGCGAAGGAAATCGTGGCGCGCGGCGGCGTGCTGCCGCGCACACCGGAGGCGTGGCGCGAGCTGCCGGGCGTCGGCCCCTACACGGCGGCGGCGGTCACGAGCATCGCGTTCGGCGCGCGCGCGGCGTGTGTGGACGGCAACGTCGTCCGAATCCTCGCGCGCCTGACGGCCGACGGCACGGAGTTCCGCGACAGCGCGAGCGCGGCCAAGGTGTTCGCCCCGCTCGCTGATGCGTTGCTGCCGGCGGAAGACCCCGGCGCGCACAACGAGGCCATGATGGAGTTGGGCGCGACCGTGTGCCTGAAAAGCAAGTCGCTCTGTTCGGTGTGCCCGGTGCGCAGTTTCTGCGCAGCCGCAGCGCACGGTGAACCGGAAAGTTTTCCGCGTCTCGCACCGAAGCAAACCGAACGTCGCGAAGTCGTGCGCGTGTGGTGCGTGCGGCGCGGCGCGCTCCTGCTGCACCAAGCGTCGGCCGGCGCGAAGCGACTCGCCGGCCAGCACGAGTTGCCGACGGCGGTGCAGGCCGGACTGGCGGACGCCACTGTGATGCGTGGTGAACTGCTCGCACGCCGGAAGCGCAGCATCACGCGCTTTGCGATCACCGAGACGATTTTCCGCGCCACACCGCCGCGAGGGAAACTCGGTGACGGCTTGGCCTGGGTGCCGCTGGCGAAGCTCGGCGACATCACCCTCTCCGGCCCGCACCGACGCTGGGTGGAGGAGGTGTTGCGTGCAACCTCTCGCAGCGTCGAGGCGTCTTAGCCTGCGTCAACATGATCAATTCCAGTATCACGTTCCGGAGGCAAAACAGACGCGGCCGAAATCTGGTCGGTGGGATCGTGATTCTAGCGATTATCGGGTTTATGATCTACTTGGGATTCGATTCCGATCCCGGTGTCGAAATTTTACTACGAGCCAGAACCGAAACGACGAAGATATTTGTGAGATCGGTAGTTGTGCCCCCACTCAAACGTTATCTAGGCGACATGGGAGAATTGCCATCAACCACAGAAGGCCTGACCGCTTTGCTGCTGGCTCCAGCTAATAAGCACGAAAAATGGAAGGGGCCTTATCTCGAAGTGAGTCCTCCAGATCGAATGCCTATCGACCCGTGGCTGCATGATTATGTTTACCGTTTCCCCGGCATGCACAATAAAGACAGCTACGATATTTTTTCTTGCGGCCCCGACGGCATCGCCGGCACCGACGACGACATCGGCAACTGGAAGCCAGCTAGATAGAGCCGGAAGGCCGGCCTTTGAATGGCATCAGCGGTCTCGCCCGTGTTTTCAAACCATGGGCGGGACGCCCATGCTACGCCGAAAATGCCATCTCGAAAAACGCGCCGGGGACGGCGCGTTCCACCCCGATCACCCTCACGCCAGCCCTGGCGCCTCGGCCATCAGCTTCTCGATGCGCTCTTTCGACCAGCGGACCTCGTCCACGGTCAGGCGCGGGCTGAACTCCAGCGTGAGCAGGTGTTCGGGCCGCCAGAAGGAGCTGATCATCTTGAAGTCCACCTTGCCGCTGCCGACAGGCTGGTGGTCGCGGCCCTCGTTGCTTACGTCGTGGAGGTGAAAGCCGAGCAGGCGCGGGGCCATTTTCTCCAAATGTGCGCGGTGGTTGAGCAGGCCAAGGTTTTCCTTGATGTGAGCGTGGCCGGTGTCGTGCCAGTAGCCACCGGCGGCGGGCGTGGGCAGGCTGTCGAGCAGCGCGTTGAACTCGTCGTCAATGGGCAGCTCCTCGAATTTCTCCCGGTTCTCAAAGCCGAGCCTGACCCCGCGCTCGTTGGCGTAGGCATGGACGGCATTGATGCTGTCCTTCACGCGCTGCCAGAAGTCGGGCGCGCGCTTGCGGAGCTTGGCGACGGCCTTGCGGAGCACGGCCTGATAGGCGAGATCCTCGGCGGCGGGCACGCCGGGGTTGGCCTCGCGGAGGGCCTTGAGCTTGCGCGCGGGGTTGAGCCAGAAGAAGCGCACGCTGCCGAGGTGGCACACGAGCACCCGCGACTTGACCTGCGCGGCAAAGTCCAACGAACGCTTCGTCTGCCGCAGCCATTGCTCGCGCTCCTCGTCGCGTTGTGCGGAGGGCTCGAAAAGGTTGGGCGCGGGCATCATGATGCCCGGCGGCAGCGGGCAGAAATTATGCGTCGAGCTGATCTTGATGAAGCCCTCGTCCACCGCCTGGAGGATGCCCGGCACGAGCACGATGCGGATGCCATGGCTGAGCTCGGCATGGGTGAAGCCGAGGTCGGCGATCTCGCGCAGCATGGCATACCCGTCCGTGTGGCGGAAGGAGTTCCAACTGGTTGAGAGCGCGAGCAGGGGCTTCATGGCGGCGGGCGGGGCGAAACCATCGGATAGGACGGGCGGCGGGGCAACCAAAACAAACGCCGCGCCCCCGGCGGGCGGGCGGGCGCGGCGGCGGACAGCGGCGAAGGCCGCTTACTCGGCGTGGCGGCGGCGGAGCATGGCGGTGAACGCCATGACCTTCTCCTTGCGGCGGCGGCGCTCGCAGGGCTTCTCGTTGTAGCGCTTGGCGCGCGTGCCTTTGATGATGTTCTCGCGGTCGAGCTTCTTCTTCATGCGCCGGAGGGCGCGGTCAACGGGCTCGTTTTTGCGGATTTTGATTTCGATGGACATGAGGGCGGACGGAGGAAAGTGGGCGGAAGTTGGAAGAGAAAAGGGGTGCAGCAGGCCAGTGACGGGGGCGGGCGTCAACGGCATTTTTCTGGACGAAAAAGCGCATCCAACCGCCCGTCTCAATGAAACTCGACCTCGAACGTGAGCTGCCCGGCGGTCACTTTGGCCGGCACATACTCGAACTCGATGTCCGGGACGAAATAGTCGCCATAAATCTGCCAGTCCACGTCGCCTGAGATTGGCTGCGGCTCGGACGCGTTGAGCGGCCCTTTGATCATCGCCGCGCCTTCAATGTGGCCGTGAACATGCAAGGTGACGCCGGACACATGTTTGGCGTCGGTGGTGCGAAAGGTGAGCCTTTGTGACTCGGTCACGCGTGTGATTTGCTGGGTTTGGCTTTTCCATCCCCATACATGCGAGGGCAGGACGTATGCAATGATGGCCCCGGCAACCACAAAATTGGAAAGCAGCAGGCCGGCGCAGCCAAGAGTCGAAAGCCAAAGCTTCCGACGGGGAAACCCAGGTGTTTGCCAGCCAAAATAAAAATAAATGGCCAGGGAAAACGCGCCGGTCAGGAATGCCAGAACTCCTACGAAGATGGTGCAGAGGCCGGCCAGCATCAACCAGTCCCACCCCGTGACAAGCCACAGCAGAAAAATGGTGACGCCGACTACCAGCGGGCAGGCTCCACAAAGCAGGGCGTTGCGATAGGCGCGGTTCACCGCGTGAGCAAAGGAGCGCCAACTCCGTCGCGCAAGGTTCGTTTCTCCGCTGCTATTTTTGGTTTCACGCTTGCCCCACCGGGCGCGCGGCGTTGGCTCGCGCGACCGTGCCGGCCGCCGACCCAGACTTCGTCCATCTCCACGTCCACAGCGACTACAGCCTGCTGGACGGAGCATGCCGCATTGATCGGCTGATGGATCGCGCGGTCGAGTTGGGCATGGGCGCCCTGGCCCTCACCGACCACGGCAACCTCTTCGGCGCGATTGATTTTTACAGCTCGGCCAAGGCCAAAGGCATCAAGCCCCTCGTCGGATGCGAGCTTTACCTCGCCGCCGGCTCGCGCCTCGACCGGCAGGGCCGCTCCGACGAGGGCAAGTCCATCTACCACCTCGGCCTGCTCGCCCAAAACCTCACCGGCTACCAAAACCTGCTCAAGCTCGTCTCCGACGCGCACCTCAAGGGTTTTTACTACAAGCCGCGCACCGATCTCGACACCCTCGCCAAGCACGCCGGAGGCCTCATCGGCTTCACCGGCTGCCTCGCCTCGCTCGTGCCGCAGCACCTGCTCAACGACCGCTATGACGAGGCGCGCGCAGCCTGCGGACGTTTCGTGGAGATTTTTGGCCGCGAGAATTATTTCGTGGAAATCCAAGACCACGGCCTCCCCGAGCAGCGCCAGATCATCCCCGGCCTGCTCAAGCTCGGCGAGGAGTTCGGCCTCAAGGTGATTTGCTCCAACGACGTTCACTACGTCAACGCCGCCGACGCCGGCCCGCACGACACGCTCCTCTGCATCCAGACGGGCGCGAAGGTCGCCCAGACCGACCGCATGAAGTTCACGGGCACGCAGTTTTTTCTGAAGTCGCGCGCCGAGATGGCGCAGGTCTTCGCCGAGGTGCCCGAGTCGGTGACCAACACCCGGCTCGTCGCCGAGATGTGCGACCTCACGATCCCGTTTCCCAAGGGCAGCGAGCGCTACCCCAAATTTCCGCTCCCGCCCGAGGTCTCGTCGAAGACCGATCGCGCCGGCTACTTGCGCGAGCTGTGCCTCGCCGGCCTGAAAACCCGCTATGGCCTCGACGTCGCCGCGCCCGAAAAATTCGCCGACGCCGCGCTCGCCAAGACGCTCGCCGAGCGCCTCGACTTCGAGCTGAGCATCATCAGCAAGACCGGCTTTATTGATTATTTTCTCGTCGTCTGGGACTTCATTGACTGGGCGAAACGCCAGGGCATCCCCGTCGGCCCCGGCCGCGGCTCGGGCGCGGGCTGCATCGTCGCTTATCTGCTCGGTATCACCAACCTCGACCCGCTGCGCTTCAAGCTGCTCTTCGAACGCTTTCTCAACCCCGAGCGCGTCTCACCGCCGGACTTCGATATTGATTTTTGCATGCGGCGGCGCGGCGAGGTCATCAGCTACGTCCGCCAAAAATACGGCAACGATTGCGTCGCTAATATCATCACCTACGGCACCCTCGGGGCCAAGGCCGTCATCCGCGACGTCTCGCGCGTCCACGACCTCCCCTACGCCGACGCCGACCGTCTGGCCAAGATGATCCCGGACGAGCTGAACATCACGCTCGAGACCGCCGTCGCCAAGTCCGAGGAGCTCCGCAACGAGGTCACCAAAAACCCAGTCGCCAAAAAAATCTACGACCAGGCACTGGTCCTCGAAGGCATGGTGCGTAACACCGGCAAGCACGCCGCCGGCATCATCATCACCGACCAACCGCTGGAGAACTTTGTCCCGCTCACCTTGCAGGAGGACGACGTGACCGTGCAGTTCGACATGAACGCCGTCGGCAAGCTCGGCCTGCTCAAGATGGATTTTCTCGGGCTCAAGACGCTTACCGTCATCGCCGACGCCGTGGAAAACATCCGCCGCACCGCCGACCCGAAATTCGACATCGAGGCCATCCCGCTGGAGGACGCGAAGACCTTCGCTCTCCTCAACTCCGGCCGCACGACTGGCGTGTTTCAGTTGGAATCCGGCGGCATGCAGAACCTCTGTCGCCAGATCGGCCTGTCCTCTATTGACGAGATCGTTGCCCTCATCGCTCTCTACCGCCCCGGCCCGATGGACTGGATTCCCGACTATGTGCGCGGCAAAAAGGACCCGAGCACGGTCACGTTTCCCCACCCGCTCCTTGAGGAAGTCTGCCGCGAAACCTACGGCGTGATGGTTTACCAGGAGCAGGTCATGGAGGCCGCGAAGATCATCGCGGGCTATACGCTCGGTGGTGCCGACATGCTGCGCCGCGCCATGGGTAAAAAGGACGCCGACGCCATGGCCAAAGAGCGCGCCAAGTTCGTCGAGGGCGCGTCCAAGGTTAACAAAATCGACGCGAAGACCGCCAACGCGATCTTCGACATCCTTAACAAATTTGCCGGCTACGGCTTTAACAAATCGCACTCCGCCGCCTACGCCGTCCTCAGCTACCAGACCGGTTTTCTCAAGGCCAACTACCCGGTGCAGTTCATGGCCGCCATGCTCACGTCCGAGCTCGGCAACTCCGAGAAGGTCGCACACTTCGTCGCCGAATGCGAAGCGATGGGCCTCAAGGTCCTGGGCCCCGACGTGAACGAGTCGCGCGTCAACTTCACCCCTGTTGGCGACAAAATCCGCTTCGGCTTGGCCGGTATCAAGGGAGTGGGCGAGCAGGCCGCGCAGAAAATCCTCGAGGAGCGCGAGCGCGGCGGCCCATTCAAGGATTTCGCGGACTTCAGCGCGCGGGTGGACGCGCGTGCGCTCAACAAGCGTGTGCTCGAGCACCTAGTGAAAACCGGCGCGTTCGACTTCAGCGGCGCGCCGCGCAAGCAGATCTTTGACGGCATTGACGCCGCGCTTGCTGGTGCCGCGTCCGCTGCCCGCGACAAGGCCGCCGGCCAGCACAGCTTCCTCGATACCTTGGCCGAGGATCCGCCGCCCGCCGCGCCCGCTCAAAATTCAAATTCCAAAAACCAAGGTCAGAGCGGGGATTTCCCGCCCGCCGAACGCCTCGCCTTCGAGCGTGAGCTGCTCGGCTTTTACGTCTCGGGGCACCCGCTCAACGCCTATGCCGGCCTCGCCGAGGCGCTGGACACTTTTCCCGTGGACGAGCTGCTGCGCCAGCCCGACCGCACCGAGTTTCGTCTCTGCGGCATCGTCAGCGGCATCGCAAAAAAACTCTCGAAAAAGGACAATCGCCCCTGGGCCGCATTCACCCTCGCCACCAAGAAAGCCTCGGTGCCGCTCAACATGTTCGCCGACGCCTACGCGGCCGACGGCACCAAGCTCGCCGAAAACGCCCTTGTGCTCGTGCAGGGCAATATCCTCGCCGGCAACGACGGCCCGCGCATCAACGTCAAGGAATGCCACGCGCTCGACGCTCAGGTGTGCGCCCTCGTCCGCAAGGTCACCTGGCTCCTCCATCCCGCGCACTCTGACACGCCCGCCTTCCTCCGCCAGCTCCGCGACACCGTCAACCAGCAGCCCGGCGACACGCGTCTGGAGCTGGCTTTCCTCTTTGAAGACCGCGTCGCGGCTGTGGCCGAGGCCAGCGGCGCGCTCGCGTGGAAGCTGAACGCGCCGGCCTTCCAGCAGCTCCACTCCCACCCCGCCGTCGCCGGCGTGCAGCTCGAAACGAAGCGCCTCGAACTCCGCCAGGAACGTCGCTGGGGCCGACGCGGCTGAGCCCCTGACCGAAATCAAATGCCCGAACAATCCGCCATCAGCCACGCCACGCGCGTGCTCGCCGCCGTGGACCACGGCGTGCGCGCCGACCTCGCGCTGCGCGACCATATTGCGCAGAACCGCCACCTCTCGCCGCCGGAAAAGCGCACCATCGCCCGCGCGGTGTTTGCGTATTTTCGCTGGCAGCAATGGCTCGATGCCCGCCAGTCGCCTCCACAACGCCTAGCCGCCGCATTGAAGCTACAGGCCGGCTTTGAGACTGACGAAAAATCCATTAAGCCTGAGGCTCTCGCCGCCCGCGCCGTGCCGGCGTGGCTGTGGGACGAGCTGCCGCCGCTGGACGCGCCCGGCAAGGCCGCGTTTCTCCGCCAGCTCCAGCGCGAGCCGGTGCTCTGGCTCCGCGCCCGGCCCGGCACGGCGGCCACCCTCGCGAAATCCCTCACCTCCTCGCCGACCGACCGCACCTCCGACGCGCTCCGTTACACCGGCGCACTGGACTTGTATCGCACGGAGCAGTTCCGCGACGGCGCGTTTGAAATTCAGGATCTCGCCTCACAACTCGTCGGCCTCGCTTGTGCCCCGCAACCCGGCGAAACGTGGTGGGACGCCTGCGCCGGCGAGGGCGGCAAGACCCTCCATCTCGCCGACCTCATGGCTAACAAGGGCCTCGTCTGGGCCAGCGACCGCCACACCGGCCGGCTCACCAACCTCCAACGTCGTTTCGCCCGCGCCAAGTTGTTCAACTACCGCGCAGCGCCGTGGGACGGCTCGGCCAAGCTGCCGACTAAGACCAAATTTGACGGCATCCTGGTGGACGCGCCGTGCAGCGGCACCGGCACTTGGCAGCGCAACCCGCAGGCGCGCTGGACCACCACGCCTGACGATGTGCGCGAACTCGCTGCCACCCAACTCGCGCTCCTCACGCACGTCGCCAGCTCGCTCAAGCCACACGGGCGGCTCATCTACGCCGTCTGCACCCTGACGTTGAGCGAGACGACCGCCGTCGCCGCCGCATTCACCGCCGCGCATCCCGAGCTGGAGCCGCAACCCGTGCAAACCATCTGGCCGCACGAGCTCAATGCCAACGGCATGTTCATCGCCGCGTGGAAACGAATAAAATAACCTCCGCCCAAGTCCGCGCCGACTTCGACGACCCGGTTGCCGTCGCCCACTACGCGCGCGCCGCCCACTTTATCGGGTTGTGGCTGTCCGAGCGCACGCTGATCGAACGCTTTTTTTCGGACAAAAGCGCTCCCCTGCTTGAGGCCGGCTGCGGCGCCGGCCGTGTGACCCTCGGCCTCTGGGAGGCGGGCTACCGACACCTCACCGCGTTCGATTTTGCGGCAGAGCCGCTCGACCAAGCCCGGCATCTCGCCCGTGAACGCGGCGCGGACGCCATCCGCTTCCTGCACGCCGATGCCACCGCCCTCGACCAATGTCATCCATTGGTTGACAATTTGTTTGCCGGCGCGCTGTTCCTGTTCAACGGCCTGATGCAAATTCCCGGCCGCGAAAACCGCCGCGCCGCGCTGCGCGGCCTGCGCGGCGTTTGCGCGCCGGGTGCGCCGCTGCTCTTCACCACACACGACCGCGACCACTCGCCCGCGGAGCGCGCACTCTGGCGGCTCGAAAAATTGCGCTGGGACAGCGGCACCCAGGACATGCGTCTGGTTGAATACGGCGACCGCTACTTCGAGGATGAAACCGGCCGGACTTTCATGCACCTGCCCGATCGCGCGGAAATTCTCGCCGACCTCGCCGCCACCGGCTGGACGCACGAATTCGACGCGCTCCGCCGCGAGATCGCCCGCGAGTCCCGCGCGGTGCGCGATTTTTCCGACGAGTGCCGCTTCTGGGCGGCGCGGGCCGGCTGACGGCTTAAAAACGCACAAACGGTCAAGCGCCACAGCCGCACCGCATGCTATTCTGGCAACGTCTCGCATGAACCACCACCGCGCCGCCGTCGCCCTCAGTCTCGAAACCATCGAGCAGCATCTGCGCGAACCGATCGCGCTCCACGCGCTGGCCCGACGCGTCGGTTTTTCGCTGTGGCACTTTCACCGCATCTTTGCCGAGCAGACGGGTGAATCACTCGGTTCCTATCTGCGCAGACGCCGTCTGACCGTCGCCGCCGAGGAGCTGCGCGCAACCCGTCGCAACATTTTGGACATCGCCCTCGATTTTCAATTTGAGTCACACGAGGCGTTCACCCGCGCCTTCAAGGCCGCCTTCGGCATCACGCCACGCGATTTTCGGCGCACCGGCCGACTGGCATGGCAACGCACCCGACCCCGCCTCACGCCTCGCCGCCTTCGCCAACTCCCCCGCCTTACCACCATGACACCGCAAATCATCCGCTTGCCCGCTCTCAACCTGCTCGGTCTCTCCGCACGCTTCGTCCCGCCGACCTCGCCAGACGCCGACAATCTCGACGTGGTGCCCAAGCTTTACGCCCGCTTTTGCCCGCTGGTCTCACAGCTCCCCCAGCCGCAGGACCAATACATCTACGGCGCGGCCCGTTGTCCGCAGGACGGCGAGCTGCGCCACCCGGATGAACGCGAATATCTCGCTTCCATCAACGTCAACGCCCGCACCGAGGCCGAGTCACCGTTTGTCCTCTGGCGCATCCCGGCCTCAACCTACGCCTGCTTCACCCACCGCGGTCCCGTGTCCCGCCTCGGGGAAACTATCAATTATGCGTTCGGTTCGTGGCTGCCACGCTCGACCTACCGACATGGGGACGGCCCCAATCTTGACCGGCAGGACGAAAGGTTTGGCGACGGCGGCAAAGATAGTGTCTTCGATTTTCTGATTCCCGTCGTGCCACGCTGATCGGCCGGCGGCGAGGCCCACGGTTGCCCCGCCGCTCGGCCGAGGAACCAGTATTATTTCTTCTCGTTGGCCGAGATGTTCAGGGTCACGGCCACATCGTCGGAGAGCATCGTGCCCAGCATCGCGGGACCGTTGACGCCGAAATCAGCCTTGTTGAGAGTAGCCGTCGCCTCCCACCCGGAAACCTGCACGCCGCCCATGCCCGGGGGCGAATCCGAGCAGGCTGACCTTCAAGGTCACGGGTTTAGTGATCCCGTGCAGCGTGAGATCACCGGTCACGTCAAACGCGTCCTTGCCGGTCTTTTTCCACTCTTTGCTCTTGAACGTGATGGTGGGGAACTTCGTCGCATCAAAAAAATCGGGTGTCTTGAGATGCGTGTCACGATCGTTGTCGGCGGTGTTGATACTGCCGACCTCAATGGTCGCCTCGACCGTGTTTTTCTCGGGATTTTCGCGGTCCACCGTGATGGTGCCGGAGAATTTGGTGAAAGAGCCGGGCACCTTGCTGACGAGCGGGCGAATGCTGAATCCGACCGACGAGTGGACGGAGTCGATCGTGTAGGTCTCGACCGCAGCGCGGGCGGAGAAAGTAAGGGCCGCAAGAAGCAGCGGCAGGGAGAACAGGCGGAAGGATTTCATAGGATGAATCATGGGAAGCGCGAAGAAAAGAACCCCGGCCGGCTTTGCAAGCCGGCCCGTGACTCTACGACGGGCAAAGGTAGATGATCCCTCAATGTCCGGCCTTACGGCACCGCTCCGTTAACCGATGGGAGAGAAATCTCCGACTTTGGAGGGGCTGGGGGGTTAGCACTCGATTTTCTTTACCCGGGCCAGATGCCGGCCGCCCTCAAACTCGGTGGCGAGCCACACGCGGGTAATTTTGATCGCCTCCGCCTCAGTTACCGTGCGCTGGCCCAACGAGAGCACATTCCCGTTGTTGTGCGAGCGGTTCCAGATAGCGACCTGCTCGTTCCAGCAAAGGCCGCAGCGGACGCCGCGAACTTTGTTGGCGACGATGGCCTCGCCGTTGCCCGAGCCGCCGAGCACGATGCCGCGCTCAAATTCGCCGCGCGCCACGGCCTCGGCGGCGGGGCGGATGAAATCGGGGTAGTCGCACGCTGCGTCGGAATGCGTGCCGAAGTCGCGCACGGTGTGGCCGTCGGCGAGCAGCGCGGCCTTGAGGGCTTCTTTATAGGCGAAGCCGGCGTGATCCGAGGCGATGGCGATGGTGAAGGTTTTTTGGGCGGACATGGCGGTTTTTCCCACGGATTACACGGATACCCGCGGATGGGAAACAGAAACTGAGGCGCGTTTTGACCCGTAGCGGGCTATACCGCGTGTCCGGTTGCGCCACTGAAAAATCGGAACAAGCTGCCGGCCAACCAATCCCCTCGCTCGCCATGAACAAATTCCGCCTCATTCTGCTGCTACCCTTGGTGGCGATCTTCGCCGCCTGTTCTTCCACTCCCGCCTCGCGCATCGCGCGCCGCCAATCCGCGTTTGATTCGTGGCCGTTGGAAGTGCGCGAGCAGGTCAGCGCGGGCAGAGTCGCGCTCGGCTTCACGGCCGAGCAGGTGCGAGTGGCGTTGGGCGAGCCTGACCGGGTGTTTGTGCGCACGACCGGTTCGGGAGATAGCGAGGTGTGGACTTGGCGCGAGCTGGGGCCACAGTTTGGTATCAGCGTGGGTGCGGGCGGCCCGCCCGTCAGCGGGGCGATTGGGCTCGGCTTCGAGAACTACGACTACCGCGATGCGGTGCGGGTTGTTTTCGACCAAGGCATGGTAGCGGCGATTGAGACACGGCGGCGGTGAGGACAGGGGGTTTACCGGAATAAAGCGCAGAATCTTTGGCTTCGGTGGGCGCGCAGAAGATATCTTTTATGGTTTGCGGCGATTGCGTTGGAAAAATCGGCCAAAGAACAAACCAATTTTGTTCGCCCAAGCAGGTGCTTTCTCAGATTCAGCGTTACCGCGGTAAACGAGCGAAAAGGGAGACAGCCAAAAGCCGACATCACCATAGGAATCCGGCTCATGGCCAATTTCAAACAATCGCACCTCCTCGGGCGCGGACACGCCGTCGCTGTTCTCTCCAGCTCCACCATATATGATGCAACCGTCGGCCAAAAAACCACTGTGTTTTCATTGACAGCCCGTGCGTTGCCGCGGGCCAGCTCAGCCCTGGCCAGTTCGCGCGCCCGCTCATAACGGGAAAAATACAAGCCGGATTCCGCACCACGAGCGGGGTAAAAAAATTCGTCTGGATCATTTGAATCATCGGGAGACTCGCCAGAAAAACCAAGAATAAGTGAATTGGAGTTAATGAAGGCGAGATAATGGATGCGAGCCAAGGTGTAGTGTGCTTCGGCGGAGGCCGGATGCGTCATGAGATATTTCTGCGCGCTGTTTAGCATCCGTTCCACCGGGATAAAATTGGGCTTCCTGAACATGCCCTGCGCAGGAGCGGCAAACAGGCTGGCGAGCAAAAACATGAAGGCTGAATAAGTTTTCATGGGGTCGGAGAAATAGCCGCGACATTGGTAGTTTTGCTGAACGTCGCAATTCTTTCTCGCCGCCGCCTTATCCGTGTCCATCCGTGTTCATCCGTGGTTTCCTCCCGCTACATCGGCCGCCTCGCGCCCTCACCCACGGGGCTGCTGCACCTTGGGCACGCGCGGACGTTCTGGGTCGCCGCTCAGCGCGCCCGCGCCGTGCATGGCACGCTGCTGCTCCGCAGCGACGACCTCGACGCCGTCCGCTTCCGCCTCGATTTCGTGGACGCGATGCTCGAAGACCTGCGCTGGCTCGGCCTGACGTGGCAGGAGCCGATGGTCGCGCAAAGCGCCCGCCGCCCGCTCTACCGCGCCGCGCTGGAAAGGCTCCACGCCGCCGGACAGATTTTCCCCTGCGCACGCTCGCGGCGCGACGTGCTCGACGCCGCCAGCGCGCCGCACGAAGGTGGCGCGGACGACGAGCCGGTCTATCCGCCGTCATTCCGCCCGCCCGCCGGCGCGACGCTGCCGCCACTGGGCGAGAACATCTCCGTCAACTGGCGCTTCCACGTGCCCGACGGCGAGGAGATCGCGTTCACCGACGGCCGCGCCGGGCCGCAACGCGCGGTGGCGGGCCGCGACTTCGGCGACTTCCTCGTCTGGCGCAAGGACGACACGCCCAGCTACCAGCTCGCCTGCGCGGTGGACGACGCCGCCATGGGTATCACCGAGGTTGTGCGCGGCGACGACCTGATCCGCTCCACCTTTCGCCAGCTCCTGCTGCTGCGCGCCCTCGGCGCGGAGCCGCCTGCCTACTACCACTGCCCGCTGATGCTTGATGAGCACGGCACCCGCCTCGCCAAGCGCCACGACGCCCTCAGCCTCCGCGCCCTGCGCGAGCGCGGCGTGACGCCGGAGGAGATTCGCCGGAAATTTTTCTCCGCGGATGACGCGGAGATGCGCGGATCCCTGTAGATCGTTGTAGCACGCCTCGGGAGAGGCGGGACAACCTTCCGCACCGTGCCGCAAAGCCGGCCAATGCGTAACGCGCGTGCCATCCCGCCGGGCGGAAAAAAGAATGGGCAAGCGCCCCGCGCCGCGCCAGATTGCGGGCGTGCTCGCCAACCTGCTCCAACTCTTCGACCGCCGCGCCACGCGGGAGGACTACGATCGCGCGTTTGTCCGCGAAGTGCGCCCGGTCGTGCCGCGCGTGGCGCGCAGCCGCCGCTCGGAGCGCGTGCTCGTCGCCGGCTGGGCGCTCATTGCCCTGAAATGTTGGGGCGTGTGGTGGCTGCTGAACCATTTTGAAAACCGCATCCACCTCAGCGCCTGGTGGATCAACGGCCCCACTCTCACCGCCGCCGCGCTCGTGACCCTCGTCTATCTCCGCCGCGCCTGAGCCGCACCCGCCGGTCTTGACGTGAGCCGGACTGCCGCGACAAATCTCGAATCTGAGATTCCAAATTCCCCGCCACTGCCTCCCTCCTGCGCCAACCAAATCCCTGCAACCTTCCGCCGCGCGCCACTCCGCAATCCGCAATCCCAAATCCGCAATTCCCAATGCCTGCTGTCCCCAATCTCCGCAGCCCTTACGCCAAAGTTGGCCGCCTAGTTTATTTCGGGCGCATGCTCGACAAGATCCGCCTGCACGCCGCCGGCAAGCTCCCGCCCGAATATGTCGCCAACCTCGGCGACCAGAAGACGCCGACGTTTTTCGACGCCCGCATCTGCCGTTTCCTCGGCGTGCCGTTCGCCGACATCTCGGCGCGCACACTCCAGGGCGGCACCGATGAGGAGATCCTCGCCTGGGCTGAGGCGCGCGGCATCAAGCGCACCGACGAGGAGTGCGAGATCTGGAGCACTTTCCTCGTGAAACGTGGCTGGCGCGATGCGGGCAGCGCGTTCCTCGCGCAGCGCATCACCGACTTCGGCCTGACTGGCAAACCGATCTCCACCATGTTCGAGCTGATCGAATTTGATGAGGGCCGCGATCCCGCCCGCGACCGTCCGTGGGAAAAAATCTAGCCATGGTCGTGCTCGTCATGGGCGTCGCCGGCAGCGGCAAGACCACAGTGGGCCGCGCGCTCGCGGCCGCGCTCGGCGGCGCGTTTTACGACGGCGACGATTTCCACCCGCCGGCCAACGTCGCCAAGATGGCCACCGGCACGCCGCTCGACGACGCCGACCGCGCGCCCTGGCTCGCCGCCCTGCGCGCGCGTCTCGAGGCCAGCCTCCGCGCGGGCGAGACCGCGGTCGTCGCCTGCTCTGCGCTCAAGGCCTGTTACCGCGAGACCCTGCTCGGCGGTCTGCCGCCGGAGCAGGCGCGCCTCGTATGGCTGCGCGGCCCGCGCGAACTGCTGGCGGAACGCATGCGCGCGCGGCGCGGGCACTTCATGCCGCCCGCGTTGCTCGACAGCCAGCTTGCCACGCTGGAGGAACCCGCCGGCGCCATCGTGGCCGACATCGCCCCGCCACCGGATGAGATTGTCGCCGGCGTGCTTGCCGCGCTGGGACGAAAAGCGGATTGAAGTTTCTCCAACAGCCTGCCGTGCTCGGCGCATCCCTCCCTCTTTCACCCCTATGAACAGCGCCATCACGGAACCGGTCTATCCGGTCGCCGGCCAGCTCATCTCGGCGCGCGACTTGCTGGAAAAGTTCACCGTGCAGCAATGGATGAGCCGCGGCATCTCGCGCTATTCCGACCTCCACCTCAAGGCCGGCCGGCCGGCGCACTACCGGTTCCAAGGCGACATGGTGGCGCTGGAGGGCGCGGAACCGTTGACCCCGGAGATGGCCCAAAAGCTCATCCTCCCATTTCTCAATGCCGCCCAAGTCGCGCAGTTGGGCGCCACGCCTCCCACCGACGTGGACACTGCTTGGTATTGGGAGGAGAAAAAAATCAATTTCCGCCTCAACGTGTTCAACGATCAAGACGGCCTTGCCGCCGTGCTGCGCGTGCTGCCCAACACCATGCCCGATATGTCCGCGCTGGGTTTTCCCGATCCGCTGGTCTGGGAGGAAGTCTGCGGACTGCAACATGGTCTGGTCCTCGTCACCGGCCCGACCGGCAGCGGCAAGTCCACCACCATCGCCGGGCTGCTCAATCATATCAATCACACCCGGCAGGCGCGCGTCATCACCCTCGAGGATCCCATCGAATATCTCTTCGAGAGTGACCGGTCGCTGTTTTCCCAACGCGAAGTCGGCCGGCATCTCCACTCTTTCGCCGACGGTCTCCGCAGCGCGCTCCGCGAGGATCCCGACATCATATTTGTCGGCGAGCTGCGCGATCCCGAGACCGTCTCGCTGGCCCTCACCGCCGCCGAAACCGGCCACCTCGTGCTGAGCACCTTGCACTCCCGCGACACCCGCAGCGCCATCACGCGGATCGTTGACGTGATGCCGGCGCAACGCGTGGCCGAGACCGCCACGCAGCTCTCGCTCAGTCTGGCCTACATCTTCGGTCAGAAGCTGGTCTCCCGCGTGGGCGGCGGGCGCGTGCTCGTCACAGAGGTGTTCAAAAACACCCTCTCCATGGCCCACCTTATCCGCAAAAACGCCGTGCATCAGATGCAGATGGTGATCGAGACCGGCAAAAAGGAGGGCATGAGCACCTTCGACAGCCACCTCCGTGCCCTCACGGACGCCGGCCTCATCACCCAGGAGGAAGCAGAGCAAAATTCCTCCAGTCCGAACGGCTTCCGTTGAAGGCCTGGCGGGCGCGCGGCCGTCCGCCCACTCCCCGCGCCTTTTTCTTCCCATCCGCCAGCCGCGTGCTTCACTCGCGGCTCATGATCGAAGTCCGCCAGCTCACCCGCGTGTTCCGCACCTACAAGAAGCAGCCCGGCTTCTGGGGCGGTGTGCGCGGACTGTTCCACCGTAAGTTCGAGGAGACCCGCGCGGCCGACGACATCACGTTCGACATCGCCGAGGGCGAGTTCGTCGGCTTCCTCGGCCCCAACGGCGCGGGCAAGACAACGACGTTGAAAATGCTCTCCGGCCTCATCTACCCGACCAGCGGCACCGCGCGCGTCGCCGGTTACGATCCGACCAAACGCGAGAACGCCTACCGCCGCCTTTTCGCCCTCGTGCTCGGCCAGAAAAATCAGCTCTGGTGGGATCTGCCCGCGCAGGAGTCGTTTCTCCTCCTCCGCCACATTTACGGCCTGCCCGCCGACCAATACAAGGCGACCCTCGACGAGCTGGTCTCGCTCCTCGGCGTCGGCGACAAGCTCAACGTCATGGTGCGTGAGCTCTCCCTCGGTGAGCGCATGAAGATGGAGCTCATCGCCGCGCTCCTGCACCGTCCGCGCGTGCTGTTTCTCGACGAGCCGACCATCGGCCTCGACGTGATCTCGCAACGTGCCGTGCGCTCGTTTCTGCGCGACTACAACCGCAAGTATCGCACGACCATTTTGCTCACCAGCCACTACATGGCCGACATTAAGGAGCTATGTGAGCGCGTCATCATTATCAACAAGGGCAAAAAAATCTACGACGGCGCGCTCGCCCGGCTGGAGGGCGGCGCCACCGGGCCGAAAAAAATCGTGCGCTTCGTCCCGGCCCTGAGCACGGCCGATGGGCCTGGCGACGGCAGCGCGGCAGGCGGGTTTCCCGAAGGCTGGTCGTCCGTCCACGGCACGACCACGCGCGACGCCGAGGGCAAATTCACTGTGCGCGTGCCCGCCGAGAACATCGTCGCCGTCTCGCAGGAAATCCTCCGCGCCGGCCCCGTGGCCGACATCACCATCGAGGACGTGCCGCTGGAGGACGTGATCGCCGAGCTGTTCGCGGTGAAGTAGGGGGCTGCCCCAACGTCCCGCTCCTATCGAAGCGGGCTACGATGAGAATGTGGCCCGACTCGGGAGAGCCGGGATCAGTCCACGGCATTCCCTTTTTGCGAATCTCAGCAAATCTCTCTTGCCAGCCGGACGGACGACGACGTGATTTCGGACATGAAGACCTTCACCGCCCGTGAATTCAGCCGTTCGTCCGCCGTCGTGTTCGCCGCCTGCGACCGCGATGGCGAGGCGCGTGTCCTCCATCGCGATGGTCGCGCCTATCGGGTTTTGCCAGATGCGCCGCCCGCCCGCTTCATCACCAGCGTGCCCGACTTCGCCGCGCGGCGGCGCAAGCTGTTTCCCGAACCGCTGTCCAAGGCTCAAACCAAAATGCTGGATCAAATGCTGCGCGGGGAATGAAACCCGCTCACTCCCTCAATCCCGGAAAATCACGGCGATGCGGACTTCTTTGACCGCGTGATCCAGCCAGTAGGTCACTGAAAACGGGCCGAAGAAGCGGGTGAGCAGGAGGCGGTCGTTGTCCACGCGCTCCTCAAAATCGGCGGGCTGAAACGGGGCGGCGGCAATCTGGTCAAAGGCCGCCTGGAGCAAACGCCGTTCACGCGGCGGTCGTTGCAAGACCATCTGCGCCGCCGTCCGTTCGATGACGTAGGTGTAGCTCACCGCCCGGCTTGGTCACGTTGGTTCAAGGCCTGCTCGAACTCGGCCTGCGTCAGCCAGTCGGGGCTTTGCTGGGCGGCTTGCAGTTGGGTGCGGCGCTGCGGGTCTTTGCGCAGCGCCAGCGCCCGGAGATAGCGGGCGAGGTCGCTGATGTCCTCGAACGAGAGTCCGTCGGCTTGGGCCTTGATTTCCGTCACGCTCATGCGGCGAAGTTGGTAGGTGGCGGCGAGGTTCGCAAGCGCGATTCCGCCCACGCTTTCGGCCCGTGCTCGGCTCTCCTCCAACGCCCGCGCGCCGTTTCAGAAACGTCAGGCCTGCGAGTCCGGCGCGGCGGCGTTTCAGGCCACGCTCCGCCAGCACCTCCCGCCCGACCACCCGCTGCTGCAGTCCCAGCCTCCCGCGCCCAAGCCGCGCAAATAACGCCAACAACTTTATCTCTGATTGTAATCATGTGGTTCCTTCGATGACCAAGTATTTTTGCGGTTCACCGGAAGCTCACACCTTCGTCCCGACCGAGTGGAACGTCGCGTCCTTCGGCAGGATGGCGTGGTCGCACCAGTCGCCGAAGCCTTCGCCGGGGTGGCGTTCGGCGGCGTAGCGGTGGATGATGGGCGTGAGCAGGGCGACGGCGTCGTCGGGCGTGATGCTCGGCGAGTAGAGGCGGTTGAGGCGCGTGCCGTTGTAGGACGCGCCGAGGTAGAGCGCGTATTTGTTGGGTGCCTTGGCGACGAGGCCGATCTCGGCAAGGTAGGGACGAGCACAGCCGTTGGGGCAGCCGGTCACGCGGAGGCTGATGGCGTCGGCCCCGAGGCCGGCGGCGGCGAGCACGGGGTCGAGCTTGGCGATGAGGTCGGGCAGCATCCGCTCGCTCTCGCCGAGGGCGAGGCCGCAGGTGGGCAGCGCGACGCAAGAAAGCGCGTTGAGGCGCAAGCCCGAGCGCGCGTTTTCATTCGCGAGGCCGTGCTTGGCGAGGATGGCGTTGATGGCGGGCTTTTGCGCGTCGGTCACGCCAGAGATGCTGAGATTCTGTGACGCGGTGAGGCGGAAGTCACCGGTGTGAATCGCGGCGATCTCGCGGAGCGCGGTCTTCATCGGCCAGCCGGGCGCGTCCTTAATGCGGCCGCTGAGGATATGCAGGCCGTAGAACCAGGTGCCGTCGGCGCAGCGGTGCCAGCCGTGCGGGTCCTCGATGGTGGTGAACTCAAAGCGGCGGGGCGCGGTGAGCGTGATCCCGGAGCGGCGCTCGACCTCGCCGTGGAACCACGCGAGGCCGCGGTCGGCGATGGTGTATTTCAGGCGGGCGTGCTTGCGGTCGGTGCGGTCACCGAAGTCGCGCTGCGTGGTGAGAACGGCGTGGCCGATAGCATTGACGTGCTCGGGCGCGATGAAGCCGAGCACATCGGCGAGGCGCGGGAAGGTTTTCTCGTTGCCGTGGCTCATGCCGAGGCCGCCACCGACGGTGACGTTGTAGCCGGCGAGGCGGCCGTCGTCGCCGACGACCGCGATGAAGCCGAGGTCCTGGGAGAAGATGTCCACGTCGTTGGACGGCGGGAGGGCGAACGCAGTCTTGAATTTGCGCGGCAGGTAGGTCGGCCCATACATCGGCTCGCTCTCGGGCTCTCCGCCGGCGACAAGCGTGTCGTCGAGCCAGATCTCGTGGTAGGCGCGGGTCTTGGGCAGGGCGAACTCGCTCCACGCGCGGGCGTGCTCATACACGCGCGAGAGCAACGCGCTGCGTTCGGGGTTGGGCGGGGCCATGACGTTGCGGTTCACGTCGCCGCAGGCGGCGATGGAGTCGAGCAACACCGTGTGCATGCCACGCACGAGGGTTTTCACATTGCCCTTAAGAACGCCGTGAAACTGGAAGGTTTGGCGCGTGGTAAGACGCAGCGAAGGCTGGGCGATCTGGTCGGCAAGTTGGTCGAGCACGAGCCACTGCGCGGCGGTGCAGCGGCCGCCGGGCAGGCGCACGCGGAGCATAAAGGAGAATGCCTTCTCTTTGCCGGCCTTCTTGAGGGCGTTGCGCTGGTCGCGGTCGTCCTGCATGTAGAGACCGTGGAATTTGGTAAGCTGGCCGCTGTCCTCGGAGATGGCTCCGGTGGACGTGTCGGCGATCTCTTGCGCGAGATTGCCGCGCAGGAAATTGGACGCGGTCTTGATGCCTTCGTTGGCGACGAGCGGCTTGGGCGCGGGTGAGGCGGCGGTGGATGGGCTGGCGGGAGCGGCGGCAGGCTCGGTGCTCATGGAGGGGGAGCAAGGTTGGGCGATGCCGGGCGCAACGCAAGCGCGGGCGCGGCGGGAAAAAATATTCTCTCCCACGCAACCGGCGGCGGCCCGCACGCGTCTTGGGCGGTTCTCCGGCCTCGCCTTTGGGCCTTGCCTCCCCCCTTCGCGCCCCGCCAACCTACCCAGCTCACCTCACCTATGTCCGCCCCACTCCCCTCCTCCACCGCCTCCGATGATTCCGCCCCGGCCGCGAGCCGGCTGCTACCCGCGCTGCTGCTGCTCTTTGTCGGCAGCGGTTGCGCGGCGCTCATTTACGAGGTCGTCTGGCTCCAGATGCTCTCGCTGGTCGTCGGCGCGTCGGGCGTCTCGCTCGGCGTGATCCTCGGCACCTTCATGGGCGGTATGTGCCTCGGCAGCCTGCTGCTGCCAAAATTTATCTCCAAGTCGGCCCATCCGCTGCGCGTCTATGCCGCGCTGGAGCTGGGCATCGGGCTCTACGCGCTGCTGGTGCTCGCCGGCCTGCCTTGGCTGGAAAAGCTCTACACGCAATTCGGCACGCCGGGCAACTCCGACCTGCCACTGCGCGCCACCATCGCCGGCCTGTGCCTGCTGCCGCCGACAATGATGATGGGCGCGACGCTCCCCGCGATGGCGCGCTGGATCAAAGCCACCCCGTCCGGCGTCTCGTGGCTCGGCTTCTTCTACGGCGGCAACACCCTCGGCGCGGTCGTCGGCTGCCTGCTGGCGGGCTTCGTCCTCCTGCCCGACCACGACATGCCCTATGCGACCTATGTGGCCTTCGCCATCAACGCCGTCGTCGCGCTCGTCGCTTTTGCTCTCTCGGCCTTCGCCCCGCACACGGCGGACACAGAATCCGCCCCCGCGGACGGACCCGCGCCCACCGCGCCCGGCGCGAGACAGATTTACGTCGTCATCGCGCTCTCCGGCCTTACCGCGCTCGGTGCCGAGGTCGTGTGGACGCGCCAGCTCTCGCTGCTGTTTGGTGCGTCGGTTTACAATTTCTCCATCATCCTCGCCGTCTTCCTCGCCGGGCTAGGCCTCGGCAGCAGCGTGGGCTCGATGATCGGGCGGGACGCGCGATCGCCGCGCCTCGCGCTCGGCATCACCCAGATGCTGCTCGCCGTCGCAATGGCGTGGACGGCGTGGATGACGATGCACTCGCTGCCCTACTGGCCGATCAAGGCCGACCTCTACCCGACGCCGAAACCGTGGTTTAACTTCCAGATGGATCTCGCCCGCGCCGCCTGGACGATCCTGCCCGCCGCCGTGCTGTGGGGCGCGAGCTTCCCGCTGGCGCTCGCGGCCGTGGCCACGCGCCGCGCCGAGGCCGGCCGGCTGGTCGGCACCGTCTATGCCGCCAACACCGTCGGCGCCATCGTCGGCGCGCTCGGCTTCAGCCTCTGGCTCATGCCCGCGCTCGGCTCGCAGGGCGCGCAGCGCCTGCTCATCGCGCTGACCAGCCTCGCCTCCTTGGTCGCCATCGGGCCGATGATTCTCCCGTCGCGCGCGGAGGCCGGCCGCGGCCCGCGTTTCGGCCTGGGCCTCGCGTTGGCCGCCTCGCTCGCCGTCGCCGCCTGGTGCGCCGGCATTATCACCCCGCCCAACTGGGTGCTCATCGCCTACGGCCGTTTTGCGCCAACCTATGCCGACATCAGCGTCTTCAACGAGAAACGCGCCGACGGCGTAACCGAGGAGAAGGACGTGCCGCAGAACAGTGGCGACAAGATCTACGCTGAATACGTCGGCGAGGGCATGAACGTCTCCGTCGTCGTCTCCTACACTAACCAAGGTGTCCGCAGCTTCCATGGCGCGGGCAAGGTGCAAGCCTCCAACCAGTCGCAGGACATGCACCTCCAGCGCATGCTCGGCCATCTCTCGGTCCTCGCCCACAAGGAGCCGGACAAGGTGAAGAAGGTGCTCGTCATCGCCTGCGGCGCGGGCGTCACCGCCGGCTCGTTCATCCCCTACCCCGATGTCGAGGAGATCACCATCGTGGACATCGAACCGTTCGTGCCGAAATACGTCACGCCACGCTTCACGAAGGAGAACTACGGCATCACCGACGGCCTGGTTCACCAAAATCCCCGCATTATCAAAAGCCTCGTGCCCGGCGGGAAAGACAAGAAGGTCACCGTCATCTTCGACGACGGCCGCCACTTCCTCCACACCACCAAGGAGAAATTCGACGTCATCACCTCCGACCCCATTGACCCGTGGGTCAAGGGCTGCGCCGCACTCAACACCGTCGAGTATTACCAGATGGCCAAAGACCACCTCAACCCCGGCGGCGTGATGAGCCTGTGGATCCCCATCTACGAGAGCAACCTCGCCACCACCAAGAGCGTGCTCGGCACCTTCTTCGAGGTTTACAAGAACGGCATCTTCTGGAGCAACGACATCAAGGGCGAGGGCTACGACGCCGTGCTCTTCGGCCGCCAGGACGACGACCATGTGCCGCAGTTCAACCTCGACGAGATGCAGGCCCGCATTGACCGCCCCACCTACGCCGCCGTGAAGCAGTCGCTCGCCGACTACGACTTTCCTAACGCCGTGGCCCTCATGGCCACCTACGCCGGCCACGCCCCCGCCCTCCGGAGCTGGATGTCCGACGCCCAGATCAACAACGACCGCAACCTCCGCCTCCAATATCTCGCCGGCATGTGGCTCAACTCTTACATCGGCCGCGACATCCTCACCGACATCCTCAAATACTACCGTTTCCCGCGCGACATGTTCACCGGCGCGGCGGACCGGGTGAACGAGCTCGAGGCCCAGCTCGCGCGCGAGGGCCGGGATCGCTTCGCCCCGGGCAACCATGCCGGACTCGACAACGCCACCTTCCAGGCTCTCATGCAGACCCTGCAAAACCAGGTGCCGGCGGCCGGTGCCACCGCTCCAGCGCCGGCACCCGCCGCCGCTGCGACGCAGCCCTGAGCCGGCGGGTTGAGACGGGCCCGCGTTCGCGCTCAGCCCTTGCGGACGCTCGTCCGCACCTGCGCCTTCAGTTCCTTCCACCGCGCGAGGCGGTCGGCGATCTTGGCTTCCCAGCCGACGGGCTTCGGCGTGTAGAGCGTGAGCGGTTTATCGAGGTAATCCTGGCCGGAGATATTTTCGGGAAAATCGTGCGAGTAATCGTAGCCTTTGCCCTGCCCGATGCGTTTGTTGGCCTGGCCGCTTTTGCTGCGGAGCGCGGACGGAATGGTTTGCACGGGCTGTTCCTTTAACGCGCGGTGCGCTTCGCCGAGCGCGATCGTGGCGGAGTTGCTCTTCGGCGCGGTGGCGATGTAGAGCGTGGCGTGCGCGAGCGTAAGCTCAGCCTCGGGCAGACCGATGAAATCCACGGCATGGTGCGCGGCGACGGTGAGCGGCAGCGCCTGCGGGTCGGCGAGGCCGACGTCCTCGCTCGCAAGGATGACGAGGCGCCGCGCGATGAAGCGCGGGTCCTCACCGCCGGCGAGCATCTTTGCGAGCCAATACATCGCAGCGTCGGGATCGCTGCCACGGCAGCTTTTGATAAATGCGGAAATCGTGTCGTGGTGCTCGTCCTCGTCGGCGTCGTAGCGGATGCGGCGCTCACGGGCGAAGACTTCGAGCTCGGCGGCGGTGAGTGCGGCGCGCTCTGGCAGGCCCAGCACGAGGACTTCGAGAGCGTTGAGCGCGCGGCGGAGATCGCCGTCACAGAGCACGGCGAGATCGGCGAGGAGTTCGTCGTCGGCCGTGACACCGCGCGCGCCGAGTCCGCGCTCGATGTCGCTGAGCGCGGCGCGGAGCACGCCGGTGATCTCAGCAGGCGCGAGCGGCTCAAGGCGGAAGAGGTGGGAGCGCGAGAGGAGCGGCGGGTTGACGTAAAACCCGGGGTTGTGCGTGGTCGCGCCGATGAGGCGAACGGTGCCTTCCTCAACGTCGGGGAGGAGCAGATCCTGCTGCGACTTGTTGAAGCGGTGCAGCTCGTCAATGAAGAGGATCGTCGCGGCCTCGGGGCGGCGGCGAGCGGCAGCGAGGATTTCGCGCAGCTCGGCGACATTGGACATGACTGCGTTGACGCGCACGAAACGGCTCTGCGTCTCGCGCGCGATGGCCTCAGCGATGGAAGTCTTGCCGCAACCGGGCGGGCCGTAGAACAGCAGCGAGCCGAAACGATTTTGTGCAACCAGCCGTGGGAGCAGTGAGCCCGGCTTCAGGATGTGCGACTGGCCCACGACCTCGCTCAGGTTGCGCGGACGCATGCGCGCGGCGAGCGGCCTTTCGACCGGCTCAAGGCCCCGAGCGGAGTCGAGGGGCTGCCCTTCGGCGCGGCCTAGGGCAGGCGCGGCGGACGCGCGCCGGCCGCCCGGCGACGGAGCGCCGGGTGGCAGATCGTCGTCGCCGAAGAAGTCGGACTGGTCGGGCGCGGGCATGGCGGGACTTAGCCAGAGCAGAAAGCCAATGAAAAGGCTTCAAAACGCACGCCGCTTCGTGCCAAATCCACCCACACCCCTTTTCCATGCCTGCCCCGACGTCCTCTGCCACCCTTTCCGAGGCCGAACTCGCCTCCGCCACGGCCTCGCTTGAGCGCCTCCTCGCCACGCTCGACACCGTCCTCTTCGGCCAGCGCGAGCTGACCGAGCTCACCGTCATCGGCGTGCTCGCGCGCGGCCACATCCTGCTCGAGGGCCTGCCCGGCCTCGGCAAGACCGAGCTCGTCAAGGGTCTCGCCAAGGCCCTCGGCCTCGACGCCCGCCGTGTGCAATTCACGCCCGACCTACTGCCCGGCGACATCACCGGCAACCCCATGCTGCAGGAGGTGGACGGCAAACGCGTCTTCGTTTTCCAGCGCGGCCCGATTTTCGCCAACATCCTCCTCGCCGACGAAATTAACCGCGCCTCGCCCAAAACGCAGTCTGCGTTGCTCGAGGCCATGCAGGAGCGCCGCGTGACCGCCGGGGGCGAGACGCACGCGCTGCCCGACCCGTTCTTCGTGCTCGCCACGCAAAACCCCATTGACCTCGAGGGCACCTACCCGCTGCCCGAGGCGCAGCTCGACCGCTTCCTGTTCAAGATTGATGTCCGCCGCAACTCGCCCGAGGTGCTCCAGCGCATCGTGCTGCACCGCGAGATCGGAGTCGAGCCGGTGGTCGCCGCCGTCGTCACGCGCGACGAGCTCACGCGGCTGCTCGCGCTCGCGCGGCGCGTCCATCTGCCCGAGCCGGTGGCCAACTACATCTCCCGCCTCGTCAACGCCTCGCATCCCGGCGAATCCGCCGCGAGCGCCGGTGTGCGTTTCGGCGCCAGCCCGCGCGCCGCGCTCGCGCTCGCCGCCGCCGCCAAGGCCCGCGGCCTGCGCTCCGGCCGGCCGCACGCGAGTTTTGAGGATGTGCAGGCCGTCGCCCGCCCCGTGCTCGCGCACCGCATCTTGCTGGAGCATACCTCAAGGACAAGGCGACCGCCTCGTTGCTCACGACCGACGAATACAACGCGCCGCTCGTCGCCGCGTGGGCGCGCGGCGCGGGGCGCGCGGCGGCGGTGTCGTTCCCGCTCGGCGGCGAGCACTCCGAGCGCGTGCGCGCGTGGCCGGGCTACGGGGACTTTGTGCAGACGCTCACGCGCTGGCTCGCCGGCGAGGACGCACCGCCCGGCCTCGCGCTGCGCACGGCGGTCGAGGGCGACCGGCTCGCGCTGGAGCTGCTCTACGACGAGACGTGGGCCGCGCGCGTGGCCGACAGCGGCGGCCCCGTGGCAACGCTTGCCGAGAGCGCCAACGGCCGCGGCGCGGAAACCGTGAAACCGCTCGTGTGGGAAAAGATCGAGCCCGGCCGCTTCCGCGCGACGGCGGAGCTGACGCCCGGCCGGCGCGTGCGCGGCGCGGTGCGGCTGGGCGGCTCGGCGCTGCCCTTCGGCCCCGTGACCGCGCCCGGCCTCGCCGAGTGGGCCTACGACCCCGCGCGCCCGCAGGAACTGAAGGAGCTCTCGCAGCGCAGCGGCGGCCGCGAGCGTATCGAGCTGGCAAGTGTGTGGGACGCGCCCCGCCCCGTGACCGCGCGCGGCATCCGCGGCTGGCTGCTGACGATCTTCGTTGCGCTCCTCCTCGCCGACGCGCTGCTCACCCGGCTGGGGGTGGCGCTCATTCCCAAACGCCGCAGTGCGGCAGACGTTTGATTCAGTGAATGCCTCCGAAACTTGTCCAAATCAGTTCCGCGACAAAAACCAGCATGAGCAGTTTGAAGATGAGGTTCACTCTTTTGTCCTGGGGCGAACCTTGTGCTCGCCTCGCATGGATGTAACCGAGAACGCCAATTAAAATCAAAAGGCAGCTGATGCTCAGCGACGCAAAACCAATCCACGGGAAATGCCGCCCAAATATTGGCACCGCGCCCAAAAGCACGGCGAAGCCGGCTAGGACAGTCCTTTGGAAAACTTAATGCCTCTCCATTTGCATGTGCATATTGTAGATGCCGAAAGACGCCCAAGCAAGGCTTGAAGTTGGATGA
Source organism: uncultured Opitutia bacterium (assembly GCA_903869665.1). Classification (GTDB taxonomy): domain Bacteria; phylum Verrucomicrobiota; class Verrucomicrobiia; order Opitutales; family Opitutaceae; genus CAIYUN01. The sequence goes on from CAIPZZ010000030.1 coordinate 49,608, forward strand.
GACACTATCAAAATTTCCCCGCCGGCCACCAGACGTAGAGGAAGAAATACACCAGCACGCCGGTCACGCTGACGTAATACCAGATCGGAAACGTCCATCTCGCCCACGCCTTGTGGCGGGCGTAGTCACCCTTGATGGCGAGGAGAAACGTGCGTGGCACGAGGAAGGCGATCAGCGCGGCGAGCGGGATGTGCGTCCAGAGTATCACGAGATAAACCGTGCGGATCGCGCCCGTGCCGCCGAACTCCGTGTGGAAGCCGTGCGTCATGCCATGGTAGGTGAGATAGCCGACCAGAAACAGCGCCGACACCACGGCGGCGGTGAGCATCACGGCGCGGTGCGCCTCCTTGCGGCCGGCCTTGATAAGGATGAAGCCGGCGGTGATGAGCACGGTGGCGAGGCCGTTGAGCGTGGCGTTGAGCGGCGGGATGTCGGAGACGGTCATGGAGGAGATTTCGGGCGCGGAATTTTCAACCGCGAATGGACGCGAATAAACGCGAATGGTTCGGAGCTGGCGATGGCTTGCGTCGCTGGGTTTTTAATTCGCGTCCATTGGCGTCCATTCGCGGTTAGGAAAAAATCAGCCGGTCGGCGACGAGGGCTCCGAGCTGGAGCGGGAGCCAGAGAATGGAGGCGAGGAAAAGTTTCCGTGCGGAGGCGTCGCGGCCGTCGGCGCGCAGGAACGCCACCGCCCGCGCCACGAACCATGCGCCGAACAGGAGCGTCGCGCCGAGATAAAACCCGCTTGTTTCGCGCCGGCCCGTCTCCGCCGCGCGGAGAAAAAACGGCAGCGCGCTCACGGCGACGAGCGCGAGCGTGTTGAACAGCGCCCAGCGCGCGACGCGCCCGCCCTCGGTGTCACGCACGGGGAGGAAGGGAAAATTGACACGCGCATAGTCGTGACGGTGCGTCCACGCCACGGCCATGAAGTGCGGGATCTGCCAGAAAAAGAGGATGCCGAACAGCGTCCAGCCGAGCGGGCCGACGGAGTTCTCCGCGGCGGCCCAGCCGATGAGCGGCGGAAACGCGCCCGCCACCGCACCCAGCTCGACGCTCCAGCGCGAGCGGCGCTTGGCCGGCGTGTAACAGGCGAGGTAGGAGACGATGGTGAGCAGCGCGAACAGCGCGGCCAGCCGCTCGGCCGGCAGATGAAATTTTCCCGGCGTCACCACCAGCGGCCCGCCGAGCCGGAACAGCGCGGCCAGCCCGCCGACGCACAGCAGCCAGCCGAGCACGAAGGCGGAGCCACCGGCGACCTTGCCCGAAGGAATCGGGCGGTCGGCGGTGCGTGCCATGCGCGCGTCAGTGTCGCTCTCCATCCATTGGTTGAGCGCGGCCACGCCGCCCGCGCACGCACCCGTGCCGAGCAGCAGCAGGCCGAAACGCCCCGCATCCCACGCCGGCCGGGCGGCGAACCAGCCGACGAGCGTGGTGGCCACGGAGAGCGCGCTCAGGCGCGGCTTGGTCAGCTCCAGGTAGTCGGCGAAGCGCGCGCTGGCGGCCGGGGTGGCGGGGATGGCGGTGGTGTCGCTCATGTGGCGAGGGGTTGCACGCAAGCGGCGGGCCCGCCTGCACTGCGCTCCGGCGCGGCAAGCGCGGAAAGATTTTCGATGTCCGCGCGATGCGCCCACCACGTCAGTCCGAACGCCGTCGCCAGCGTGCAGGCACCGACGACGACATGCGCGGTCGTGAGGCCGGGCGGGCGCAACTGCCAGATGGCGAGGGCGCCGAGCGTGATTTGCGCGACGACGAGCGCGACGAGCAGGCCGGCCGAGAAACGCATCCCGCGCCCGGCGGCAGGGTCGCGCCACACGGCGACGGCGAACGCCGGCAGCGCGAGCGCCAGCAGCCCGGCCATCACGCGGGTGTGCGCGAACTGGATCGCGACAGGAAAACTCCACGCCGGCGGCAACCAATCTCCCTGCGGCGTGGCGGCGGGAAACGTCAGGATGGTGTGCCACGCGAAGCTGTGCCGCATCACGGCAGCGACGGCGAGCTGCATGAGCAGGAGCACGCAGCACACGACGCCGAGCCGGCGCACACCCCGGCCGACCGCGTTGGCTCCGGCCTCGACCCACGGCCGCGAAAGGCTCAACGCGATCGCGAGGAGCGTGCAGACGTAGATTTGCGCCAGGCAGGCGTGCAGCATGGCGAAGAGCCGGCCCACGCTCGTGCTGATCATCTCGACCTGTTTCGGCTCCAGCAGCACGCGCAGCCCACCCACCACCGCCTGCACCAACACGAGCGCGGCGGCGAAGACGGCGAGCCGCCGCAGCCACGCGCGCACCTCTGCACGCCAGACCCACGCCGCGAGCGCGATAGTGATCGTGCTCATCAGCGCCGCGCTCAGGCGGTGCGAGTGCTCGGCAAACTTGTTGATATCAGCCAGCCATCCCGTCGGATTCAGCGAACCGTCGGAGAGCGGCCAGCCCTTGAACACCATGCCCGCGCCGATGCTCGTAGTGAACGCTCCCAGCAGCACCAGCACGAACACCCAGGCCCCGCCGATCGCGGCAAACCACGCCAGCGCCGGCCGGTGGACGGCGGGACGGCGGCTGGAGGATGGTGTGGCGGACGGGCTCATCTGATGGTGGTAGCGCGGTGGAACGGCGGACACTACCGCCCGCAATCGCTTTGACAATTTTTTCTTTGGCGGCGAAAGGTGGCGGCGTGAAAGCCGCTCTTGCCCGCCCGTCCGTCCTTGCCGCCGTGCTCCTGCTCACGCTGGCCTTTTCCGGTTGCGACCGCGCCGCCGGCCCGGCCACGACCGCGGTGCCGGCGGAAAAAAGCTACCCGCTCACCGGCGAAATCGTGCAAGCGGACACCGTCCGCAAGACCCTGCTCGTCCGCCACGACGCCATCCCCGGCTTCATGGCGGCGATGACGATGGAGTTCCGCGTGTCCGCCGCCTACGCGGTCCCCGCGAAAGAGGGCCAGCGCATCCGCGCGGTGCTGTTCCCCGACGACCCGCAAGGCGCGCGGCTCGAAAAGATCTGGCCGGCCGATCCCATCGCCGAGTCGGCGCTCGCCGCCGCCGCTAACGCGTTGCGGCAGGACACCGCCGCCCGCGCCAGCCATGCCTACCGCGAGGTCGGCGAGAACTTGCCCGACTTCGCGCTTTACGACCAGGACGGCGCGACCGTCTCGGCGGCGCGCTGGCGCGGCCGGCAGGTCGTGCTGAACTTCATCTACACGCGCTGCCCCATCGCCACGATGTGCCCGGCGGCCACAGAAAACATGATGGCCGTGCAGCGCCTCGCGCGTGCGGCCGGCGTGACGAACCTCCAGCTCGTCTCCATCACGCTCGACCCCGAATACGACACGCCTACCGTGCTCAAGGACTACGCGAAAGCTCGTGGCATTGACACGGCTAACTTCGCCTTTCTGACGGGCCCGGAGCGTGCGATCCGCGACCTGTTCGCGCAGTTCGGCATTCTGGCCGAGATCAAGAGCGGCCTGCTCAACCACAACCTCGCCACACTGCTGATTGATCCCGACGGCAAAATCATCTGGCGCGTGGACGGCAGCCAGTGGAAGCCGGAGGAGTTCGTCACCAAGATGAGAAAAGGCTGATCATGGCCGCCACGACGGACGTAAAACCTTGGCGGCACGCTGCGCTGATCACGCTCGGCGCCGCAGCTCTCTACCTCGCGTTGCGCGCCCTGCCGACGGGCACGAACCTGCACTCGGGCGACTTCCGCGTGGCCGGAGCGGGCGCGCTGGAGCTGTGCGACCCGGCCAACCCGCAGTTCGTTCCGGTCGTCGCCGCGCGCTCGCCGGTGACGATGACGGTCGCGCCACAACCCAAGGCAGGGGCCAATCATTTTCTCGTCCGTCTCGCCACCAGCACGGGCAAGCCCATCGGCCCGGCGGAACTACTGGAGGTCCACACGCGCAAGCTGCACCTGCTCATCGTGGACGACACGCTCGGCGACTACCAGCACGTCCACCCCGAGCCGACGCGGAACCCAGGCGAGTGGGCCTTTGCTTTCGCGCCGATGCGCACCGCTGCCTACCGGGTGTTCGCCGATTTCACGCCGGTTGTCACCGGCCGCAGCCTCTACGCGGGCGCGGACATCGCGGTGACCGCCGCGCGCAGGGGCGCGGCTCAGGCGGGCGAATCAACCCCGGCCTGGCCGGCAGAGACCTGGCGGACAGAACGCGACGGGTTTGTCTTTCAACTTACTCCTGCGGCGCGGCCCGTGCGTGCGGGGCAGCCGGAGGACCTGGTTTTCAACGTCGCGCGAAGCGACGGCGAGGCGACCACGCTGGAGCCGGTGATGGGCGCACTGGCGCACCTCGTGGCCTTTGATTCGGAACGCGGCGGCTTCGCACACCTGCATCCCAACCCGACCAATGCCACCGGCGCGTCCGAGCCCAAACTCACGGCTCCCGCCGCCACGCCAAACGCAGCGGGCGAGAGCCTGGCGTTCAAGCTCACCATCCCGCGCGCGGGCCGCTATGTCATCTGGGCGCAGGTCAAGCTTGCGGGGCGCGAGGTGTTCGCGCCGTTCTGGTTCGAGGTCGCGCCCTGAGCTCGCGAGATCAGCGCCCTGCGGCGGAGGCGGCCTTATCCGAGACCTCCTGCCAGCCTAGTGCGCGGAGGCTGTCATTGGAGACAAATTCCGCTACCACCTTGCCGTCGGCCGAAAGCACTCGCACCCAGATGCCCTGCAGCTCACCCGTCTCGTAATCAAGGCTGCCGCCGTTGGCACTGGTCTGCATAGTGGAGTGCTTGAAATAGCTCAGCGGGGCGGTGCGGATGAGCGGGGAAGCCTTGAACGCGGCCAGATCGAGCGGAGCGGAGCCCTTGATCCGCATCGGGACGGGCGGACCGTTTTGTCGGACGAGTTGCTGAATCTCGGTGTAGCCGCCGGCGATGCCGTTACCTCGGCTCCCGTAGCCGTTGCCGCCGCGATAGCCGTTCTGGCCACCGGCCTGCACGGTGATCGTCTCGAAGTTGTATTGCATGGCGAACACGTTGTATTCGACCCGCAGGCCGGCGGCGGGGCGGGGGGCCGCGTTGGTCACCTTGATGTCGTAGCCGGCGGCCATGTTCTGGTCCACGCTGGAGACATCGCGCGAGCGGTTGGAGCCGATCTTAGTATGAAATTGGCTGGACTCGATACGAAGGCTGAAAGCCTGGTGCTCCTTCCGCCATTGGGCGATGTAGGCGGCGTCGGCGTCGGAAAGCTTGGCGAGTTCGAGGGTGAAGATCAACCCGTCGTCGCGTCGAACCTTGGCTTGCGTGTCGGTGGCCTCGATAAGGGAGCCGGAAAACGCCCGACCGAACGTGTCGGTGAAGGTGTGAGCCTCGGGCGGCGCGGCGGCTAGGAGGCCGGCCAAAGGTAACGCGAGCAGGAACCGGAGCAGGGCAATGGGGCGCATGGGGAAGGGCGGATTACGCCCGAAAGCTGCGGATTTAACCTCGCCATGTCAATCTTGGTAAGGCGCTCAACCGCCGCCACGTGCCGAGGTGTCGCCCCGAAAACCGCGGCCGGCGGGCGCCACCTCCTGCCAGCCCTCAGCCCGGAGCTTCTCGCTGGAGAGAAACTCCCCCCCACGACCCGGCCGTCGAAGAGCACGCGCGCCCACACGCCGCGCAGCTCGGCGGTTTGCGAGGCAACACCGCGCGTGGCCACGTTTTTGGTGTAGGCGACCGGTTGAGTCCTGATGGCGGCGGTCTGCTTGAGGGCGAGCGGGTCGAGCATGGCGAAACCCTTGACTCGCCCAGAAGGTGCGCCGGGACCGGTGCGGAGGACAAAGATGTTGTATTCGAGGCGCAGGCCGGCGGCGGGGGCGCGGGCGTTGTTGGTAACCTTAAGGTTGTAGCCGGCCGCCATGTTCTGGCTGACGGTGGACGGATTGGTGGAGCGGTTGCCGCCCACGGTCTCGTGAAACGTGTCCGCCTCGACGCGAAGATCGAATTTCAAGTGGTCGAGCCGCCATCGGGCGACGTAGGCGTCGTCGTCGGCCGAGAGCTTGACGACCTCCAAGTCGTAGATCTGCCCGTCGTCGCGACGGATCTTGGCCCGCGCGTCGTCCGCCTCCAAAATCTCGCCGGCAAAACTGCGGCCGAACGGGTCGGTGAACGTGTGGAGCTCTGTCTTCATGGCTGCCTGCGCGGCGGGCCTTGGCGGCTGCCAGCCTTCGGCGCGAACCCGCTCGCTGCTCACCAGCTCGGCCACGACTTTGCCGTCTCGCAGCACGCGCACCCAGAGACCGGCCGTCTCGCCGGCGAAGGACTCGGTGATGACCGGGCCGCCAGGCGACAAAATCTGGCTGAACTGCACGGGCTTCGTGCGAAAGACAAAAGGCTGCTTAGCCGCGAGGGTGGCGGGCTGCTCGGCGCCAACCGTGCGGCTGAGGGAGGCGTCGCTGTTGAGCTGGAACACGGCGTATTCGACCCGGAGACCGTCGGCGGGGTCGGGGCCGTCATTGGTGAGAGTGACGGTGTAGCCGGCCGCGAGACGGCGAGAGGTCGCTCCGGTGTCGGGCTGCGCAACCATACCCAAGGTGTTGCGGAACGAGGACGTTTCCAAGCGGAGCTTGAACCGCACATGGTCGCGCCGCCACTGTGCGACATAGGCGGCGTCGGTGTCGGACAGTTTGGCGACATCGAGGGTGATGGCTTGGCCGTCGGCGCGGCGGATTTTTACCTGTGTGTCACCGGCCTCGACAATCTCGCCGGCCAGCTCGCGCCCATATTGGTCGGTGAACGTGCGCGCCGCCGCCGGGCCCGCCGCCGGGGCCATGGCGGGCATTAGTAGGAGCAGGAAAAAAGCGAGGGCGGCGCGGTTTCGCACGGACGCAGCCAAACGCGGCGCCGCGCACGGCGCAAGCCCGCGCTGGGCAGCGACGGCCGGACCGGACGGGTGCGCCGCGAAACAGGCTCGACGGGCGACGGGCGGCGTGTTGGCTTGCCCGTTCGCATGAGCGAAACCGCCAACACCGAACCCGAGCCGGGCCTGCGCAAGTCCTTTTGGGAGCACATCGAGGATTTGCGCCGCGCCGTCATCCGTTCGGCTTGGGCCGTGGGGATCGCGCTAGTGCTCTGTCTCCTGCGGTCGGACCTGATCGTGGGCGTGCTCACGCAGCCGCTAAACTGGCTCGACTTTCTCGAAAAACCACAGCCGACGGTGACGTTTCATGTGGGCCACACCAAGTTCGGCCCCTACATCGTGACCCGCGAAGAGTTCCCCGGCCTGCCGCCGCCGGAGCTAGGCGCGAAGGACGACGCGCCACACATGAACTACCAGGTCGGCGTGCGGCCGGACGGCGACAGGCTGGTCGCCACCCTCACCCCGCTGCCGCCGCCCCAGCCGCATAAGCCCGACAGCAGCCTGCAGGTGCGTCTCAGCAACTTCAGCCCCCAAGAGGGCTTTTTGGTCTCGTTCAAGGTGAGCCTCTACGGCGCGCTCATCCTGTCCTCGCCGTTCTGGCTGTGGAACATCATGGGCTTCGTCCTGCCGGCGCTGAACCGCCGGGAGCGGCAGGCCATCTTTCCTTGGCTGGCGTGGGCGATCGTCCTGTTCCTCGCGGGCGTGCTGCTGACGTATTTCTTCCTGCTGCCGCTGGCGTTGCGCGCCTCGGTGATGTATTCCAACTGGCTGGGCTTCGCCGGGGCCGACTGGCGCGCGCAGGAATACATCGCGTTCACGAGCAAGTTTCTGCTCGGCATGGGGCTCGGCTTCCAGTTCCCCGTCGTGGTGTTGTTCTTGGTGAAGATCGGCGTGCTGACCCACCACGATCTCAGCAAATACCGCCGTCACGTCATCATCCTCAATTTCATCCTCGGCGCGGTGCTGACCACGCCCGAGGTGCTCACCCAAGTCGCGATGGCGATTCCGCTCTGCCTGCTCTACGAGGCTTGCATCTGGATCGCGTGGTATTGGGACTGGAAGCAGCGCAGCGGGGAAAAGGCCGCCGCCCGACTCCGCCTGCGGCTGCTCCTGCTCGCCCTACTGCTCCTCACGGCCTGCGGTTGGGTTCGCTGGGACGCCACGCAGCACCGCAACGCGGACGGCCGCCCGACCTATTTCTGGAGCCGATTGAAACCAGATTCCCCCACCCCACCCCCATGAGCGACCCCGCCGTCCCCTTCGAAATCGCCGAGTTCGAGCGCCTGCTCCGCAAGCCCAATGGCGACCCCGCCGGCCTCGCCGGTTTCTTCAACGCCGGCGAGATCGTCGTCTCCCGCGTGCCGGCCCGGCTCGACGTGATGGGCGGCATCGCCGACTACTCCGGCGCCAACGTCTGCGAGGCCGTGCTCGGCCGCGGCACCCTGATCGCCCTCCAGCCGCGCACCGACCGCACGCTCCGCATCCGCACCATGCAGACCGGCCGGCCCAGCCTGCCCATTGAGACGCGCATCCCGCTCGACGCGTTTTTCCAAGGCGAGGATCTCGTGTCCTACCGCGAGGTGCGCGAGCTTTGCCAGGCCAACCCGCTCGCCGGCTGGGCGGCCTATGTGGGCGGCAGCATCTTCACCCTGCTCAAGGAGGAAGGCGTGCGGATGCCCTACGGTTTCAGCCTGCTGCTCCTCAGCGCGGTGCCGATGAACGTCGGCATCGGCAGCTCCGCCGCCACTGAGGTCGCGGTGCTGTCGGGCGTCGCGTCGCACCTCGGGCTCGCGCTCGACGGCGGCCGGCTCGCGCAGCTCGGCCAGATGGCGGAAAACCATGTCGTCGGCGCGCCCTGCGGCATCATGGACCAGATCGCGGTCACCCTCGGCCGCGAGGGCCGGCTCACGCACATCCTCTGCCGTCCCGGCGCGGTCATGGGCGAGGTCGCCATTCCGCCCGGCACCGGCTTCGTCGGTATCAACTCCCTTGTCCGCCACTCCGTCGCCGGCAATCCCTACGCGGACACGCGCATTGGCGCGTTCATGGGCAAACGCATCATCAACGGCCTCCGCGCCAAGTCGGGCCGCGCGGCCCTCGCCTACCTCACCGAGCTCACGCCCGAGGAGTTTGCCCGCGACGTCCGGCCGCACCTGCCGGACAAAATCCTCGGCGCGGATTTCCTCGCGCAGCACAAGACCCACGACGACCCGGTCACCACCATCCAGCCCGGGGCGACCTACCGCGTGGCCGGCCCGACCGAGCACCCCGTGCGCGAGAACGACCGCGTGCTCCGTTTCATGGACGCGCTCCGCGCCGGCGCGAACGGCGACGAGGGCATCCTCGCCGCGGCCGGCGAGCTCATGTTCGCCGCGCACGCCAGCTACCGTGACAACTGCGACCTTTCCGTGCCCGAGGTGGACTTTCTCGTCGAGGCCGTGCGCGCGCGCGGCCCGTCGCGCGGCCTCTATGGGGCCAAAATCACTGGCGGGGGCACCGGCGGCACTGTCGCGGTGTTCGGTCGGCTCGACGCGCTGCGCGAGCACATTCCCCAGATCGCCCAGGAGTATTCGCAGCGCATCGGCCGGATGCCGGACATCTTCGAGGGCACCTCACCGGGCGCGCTCGAGTTCGGCGCGCGGCGCTACCACTTCGGCGCGAGCGGCTGGCAGCTCGCGCCCTAACGCCCAAACGCTGAGAACCACGGATTGCACGGATACACACGGATTGAATTCAGAAACCATGAAACCGCGAAACGAACCGCTGACCGCCATTTTTTACGGATTCTGGCTTCTAAATTCCACCGACTGCCGTTTTCAAATTCAAACTATCCGTGCTCATCCGTGTGATCCGTGGTAAAACATAAAATGTCCCGCATTCGCAAAGCCGTCATACCCGCCGCCGGCCTCGGCACGCGGCTCTTTCCCGCCTCGCACGCGGTGATGAAGGAACTGTTCCCCGTCGTCGGTCCTGACGGCGTCGCACGCGCGTTGCTGCATTACCATCTCATCGCGCTGGAGGCCGCCGGCATCGGCGAAATCTGCGTCATCGTCCAGCCCGGCGACGACGCAACCATCCGCCGTTATTTCGCCGGCCCCGACGACGCCTACCTGAAGCGCCTTAAAAAAAACCCCCACCTGCTCGAAGAGGCGCGGCGCATGGCCACGTGGGCCGAGCGGCTGTGTTTTTGCGTGCAGACCAGCCAGGAAGGCTTCGGCCACGCGGTGTTTCAGACGCGCGATTTCGCCGCCGGCGAACCCGTGCTGCTCTGCCTCGGCGACCATCTGTTTCGCGGCACGCCCGACTCGCCGCACCGCGCGCTGGTGGATGCCGCCGAGGCCGGCGGCGGCAAAACCGTCTCCGCCGTCAACCGCATCGGCCCGGCCGACCTGCGCGGCTTCGGCACTATCGCCGGCCGCCGCCGCGCGGCGCGGCCCGAGCTGATTGACGTGGACCTGATCATCGAGAAGCCCGACGAGGCCACCGCGCGCGCGCGGCTGCGGGTGGACGGCCTCGGCCCCGATGAGTTTCTTGGCTGGTTCGGGATGCACGCGCTCGCCCCCTCCATCTACGACGTGCTGGCGAAAATGATCCGCGACAACGTGCGCGACGGCGGCGAGTTTCAGCTCACCCGCGCGCAGGAGCTGCAACGCCAGGCCGAAGGCTATCTCGCGCTGGAGCTCACGCGCGCGCGCCGCTTCGATTTCGGCCAGCCCGACGACTACGCCCGCGCCGTGGCGGAGTTCCGCTGCGGCTAAAGCGAGACGAGCGCGGTCTTTTCGTCCTGCTCGATGGCGAGTTCGACGGCGTGCTGGGCTCGGGCCAGCAGCTCCTTTGCCTCGCGGCGGGCGGCGCGGGCGGCTTGTGCCGCCCGTTGGAATTCCACCTGCGTTTTTTCGTCAAGGACCGGGATAAAGATTTTCGCCACATCTTTGGCGTAGAGGTGCTGCTGCCCGGTGGCCCCTGTGATGTAACGCTCGATCATCAACTGGCCGATCGGTGAGCGGAGAAAGGCGGCGACAAAATAAGGGTTGAGCACGTTTTGACGCAGCACGGTGACTTCACCAACCGTCCCGTGTGGCTCTGGCTTGTCGAACACCTGCACTTTGCCGATGGAGCCGAATCCTATTGAGGAAATGAGCACATCGCCGCGCTTGAGCGCAAAGAATGGCTCGCCGGGAGCCGCCTTCAGAAACCGCCCTTCGTTATCAATGTCGCGCAGATCAAGCGCTACGACCAAATCCTGCACCACCCGATCTACCCAGAAAATTTCTCCAACGCCGGCGGCGTGCTCGACTTCTACGGGAGCGAGGCCGGCATCAAGGCGCTGTTCCCCGCCGGACTGACCAAGGCGAAGTTCACCTACCAGCTCTCCGACCACCTCCCGCTCTGGCTCCAGCTCAACACCGACATCGAGGGCCGCCGGCTCGACAAGATCATCCAAGGCTGGCGCGTGTAGGGCGTGGCCCGACAAAAATATTCTCCGTTCCCGTGATGGTCTGCGGTTGACCGGGCGGCGCGAAAGGGCGGACATGGTGGCCGGCAGAGAGAGAAATCCCCGCCCACCCCAACCCCACCAAAAAATGAAAGCTCCGCGCGCCCTGACGTGCCTGTTGCTTTGCTTTTCCGCCACCTTCCCGGCCGGACAGGTTAAGGCCGCGCCGGAAACAGACGCCCGGCTCGCCGCGATGGCTGCGGCGGCGGAGCGAGGGGTAGAGGATTTTGTCGCCGCCGCGCGCTCGGCCGGCTGGCGGGCGCCGGTGATACCATCGCGCTGGCACATTGAGCGCGTGTCCGCCCCGGCGGGCCGGCCGGCAGCGCACGCGGCGCGCGGGGTGGGCGCGGCGCTGGCGCGACGGCTGGCGGAGACCGCGCCGCGGATGCGCTCGCTGCCGGCGGACGACTCGCTGCTGCGCCCCTGCGCCGCGCTGTGCGAGCTGGCCGAGTGGTGCGCGGCAGCCGAGGGCTACGGCAATGTCCTACTCGCGCAGCGCGCGCTCGACCTCGCGGCGGTGGGCGTGGCGCGGCTGGCGGCAGAGGAAAAGTTTCCGCTGGAAAAAATCCTCCCACTCGCGGCGCGGCTGCGGATGCCGTGGGCCGGCGCGACGGCGCGGCGGCGCATCCTCAACGCCGAGGCCGGCGCGGAGCTGTTCGCCGCCGCCGACCAAGCCGAGCTGGAACGAACTTGGGCGGACGGCGCGCGCGGTGCCGGAGCGCACGCGGACTTTTTCCGAGACGAGCGGCCGGGACGCGGCGAGCCGGCGACGCTCGCGGCGACTTGGGAGCGCAAGTGGCATGAGAGACTGGTGGACGGGCTGGAGCTGCGCTCGGCCGCGTTGGCGCTGGCACTGGTGGAATTCCGGCGGGTGGCGGGTGGGTTTCCGCGCATTGCGGAACCGGCGAAGGCGGGCGGCAGCGGCGCGGGCGGGGCGTTTCAACTGGTGCTGCCGGCCCGCGCGGAGCCGGCCGGGCAGCGGGCGTTCCAAGCGGCGTGGACGCGCGCGCAGCAAAACGCGGCCGCGCCGACCGCCGCCGGCCCACCTGCCTCCGACCTTCGTGTGCCCAACGCGGCATGGACGGCGTTCGACGCGGTGCGGCAGGGCGAGTTCGCCGATCAAGAGTCGCGCGGCGCGCCGGCAATGCCTTAAGGGCGGCGTGTGGTGCGAAAGTCGTTCAGCGGTCAAAAACCAGTCCGACGGCAAAGCTCGTGGAGGGATAATGTAGTCCGTCCCACCATGTCACGCCGTGGTGAATGCCAAGATACAGTGTGGTGCCACGCGCAAGAACGCTGTAAAAATCCAATCCGATGCTGCGCTCCTTGACATCCGCCCGGTAGGCGTCGAACGGGCGGTCGAATAGTGCCACCGGCCGACTTGGCCTTGTGCTGAAAGGCGTGGTCGTGGCGCGGGAGACATCCGCATAGGTCAGCTCGTCGCCCCAATGCTGGACGCCCGTGAGCGAAAAACGGCTGCGCGGGCCGCTGATAATCATGAGGCCGGCTCCCAGCTCGCGGCCTGTGTCCGAAAAAAATTCGTCCCGCGCGTCGAGCCGATAAAAATTGAGGAAGAGGGAGCCGAATATTTTCGGTGTGATAGGCTGATCAAGCGTGATTCCGGCCTGACTGCGCCAACCGCCAAGCATAGTCGTGCGCACCAATTCAACGCCGCCGCTAGCTTGAAAATTCAGCGAAGGGGCATCGGTCGCGGAGCCAAGTTTTCGCTCGATAGTGAGACGAGCCTGCAAGTTGGTGTTGTCCAGACCGGTGAATTGCCGCCACGACTGCGTATGGGCGTCCAAGCTGAAATAGAAACTCCAAGGATGATCCGTGAATGCGGCTCGATTAAAATCAAACGCCATAATTCCAAGATTGGCAGCCGTATCGGACCGCCGATCAGAGGAAAATGCGGCTCTTGATAGGTTGCTGACGTGCAACACGTCGGCCTGTAACGAGAAAAAGCTCCTGCTCGACCGCGGAATGGCGACCATTTCTTTTGCTCGTGATACGGACGTAGCCAAGCAAAGCCCGGCAAACACACTGGCTAAGATCAGTCGGAGCCTAATGGGGAGGGGGAAGGCGCGCAATTTCATGGTGGGATAAAGTTTGGCGATCGCACAGGAAAGGTCGTTTCCGTGGTTCTTAGTTACGGGTAGAGAAAGTGCCGAAACAAAAATCTTTGCCGTCAGCGAGCGGTCTTCTTCTGCCCCGGCTGGCCAGCGCGCCAGACCGACTCAGGCCAATAGCCCCTTGTCCGGCCAAGTCAGGCCAGCGAAATTCCGGCTCGACAGCGCGACAGGCGGGCCGCACTTTGCCCTCCCACCATATCCAAATCATCCAAACACCATGGGCAATCTCAAGAAGAAGCGGCGTCTCCAGATGAACAAGCACAAGCGCCGGAAGCGGCTCAAAGCCAATCGCCACAAAAAGCGCACGTGGCAGAAGTGACGTGCGTCGCCGGGACGACCCCGCGCGATGCTGCGCCGTGGGCTTGAACGGATGCTCTAGGGAGTGCGGATTGCCCACGTCTGAATCGCGCCGAAAGCAGGCGCAGAGTCCGATGTGGCGACTTGTGTGTTTGCGCTGTAGGCCTAAAAAGCCCAAGAAAAGCGCCGGCAACGGATGGTCTGTGCCGTCAGGTCTTCACACCAAAAGAGGCTTGTGTTGCCGGTAGGTTACCAAGACTTTCGCTTGGCCGGTGTCGTGCCGTGTCCCGCCACGCCGCCCTCCCTCCATGTTTTTCGCTCCGAAGACCAAGTTTTTCCACGCCAGCTTCACCGAGCACAATGTGCTGCTCGCGCGCGTGTCGGCAGCAGGCCCTCCTCTGGTGATTGAGGACATCCGCGAGGTGGCGGCCGATGACACGGCCGGCCTGGCTGAGGCGATCAAGGCGCTCCAGCCCAAGAAGACCGGCAGCTACCTGCCGGTTATTTGTGGCATCCACCCACCGCGCCGCGTCGTGCGCAGGATGACACTGGAGCCTAAACGCCTAAGGGAGAATGGTTACCTCAACGAGGCAGTATCTCTACAACTTCGCATTGATCCCGAGCAGCATACGCTCGCCCTGAACAATCCGCACGATGGCGCGGAATACGACCTCGCCCAAGCCACGCAAAAGGATGTCGTCGTCTGCGGTCTGCCCTCCGAGGATGTGCTCACGACTCAGGAAAAGTTGCTCGCCGCCGGACTTTATCCGGACCGACTGGAACTCGGCACACTGGCGACCATCGGCGCGCTGGCCGACTGTCTCTCCCTCGCCAAGGCCAAAGCACCCGTGCTCATGCTCGAGATCGGCGCGGACAGCACGCAGTCGTTCATTGTTTCGTCCGGCGGTCTGGAGGCCTCACGCGCCATCTCACAGGGGCTCGACGGCATGGTGCCCGTTGTGCAAAAGGAGCTCAACCTCAAGGACGAAGAATCAGCCCGTAAATTACTTTTCTCCAACGCCTTCGACTTCACCGGTCTCGCGCCCCTGCTCACTCGCAAGCTGCTCAAGGAGCTTCAGTCCTCCATCGGCTTCTATGAGGTGCAGACCGGGCAGTCGATCGGGCAGGTCGTGTGTCCGCTACTCCCGCCTAAGCTCGGTTGGCTGGAGGCGGCGGTCGCCTCGCAGCTCGCCGTCGGGGTGTTCCAACCCGACCTCGCTGCTTGGCTCGGGTCCCGCCAAATCACGCTGGCCGGGGGCGTAGCCGCCGCCGCGCAGAACCCGCTCCACCTCGGCCTTTTCGCCCTCATCGCCCAGTATCCCCGCCATGCCGCTGTTCCAGAAAAAGCCGCGTGACAAGAAGGCCGCGGCCCCCGCCGCGCCCGCCTGGCACCCTAACTTCCGCAACTTCGACCGGCTGCCCGACACGAAGACGGTTCGCACGTCGTTTTTCATTAACGTCGGCGCCGTCGGTCTTGTGCTCGTGCTGCTCGGCTGGACCATTTCCGGCGAGTTACGGTTGCACAGCCTCCGCTCCGAGACCGACGAACAAGTCACCAAGATCGAGAAAAACAAGCTTGGCAGCGAAAAGGCCGTGGCGCTCTACGGAAAGTTTCAGGAGGAGGAGAAAAAACTGCGCGAGCTGGAGCAATTCGCGCAGGGCGGGGTCGGCGGCGGCAAACTCGTGCTCTCTCACCTGCTGCTGCGGCTGGGCGAGCGCCTGCCACCCAAGATCGCGCTCAGCGGCATGGAGGCCAATCCCGCCGGCGTCATCCTCCGCGGCAGCGTGCGCGGCACCCTCGTCGAGGCCGCCGAGGACGTGGGCGACTATCGCAAGCAATTGAAGGACGACCCCGAGGTCGGCCCGATTTTTGAATCGATTCAAGTCAACAACCAGTCGCCAGACAGCGCCACCGGCCGGCTCGCCTTCGAGATCAGGCTGAAGTTCAAGGAGCCGCCCAAGCCCGCCCCGCCCAAGGAGAACCAGGAGGAGAAAAAATGAGCCTCACCGGCAAAGATCTCATCGCGCTCTACAAAAAGCAGCCCGTGGGCATCACCTGCGGCCTGGTTAGCCTCGGCTTGGTCGCCTTCATGTTCACGGTTCGCTCCGGCGCCGAGGACGAAGCCCAGAAGCTCCTCGACGAGAAAAAGGCCGAGGCCAACCGGCTCGTGGCCAACAACACCAACTCCAAAGGACTCGACAAGCAGACGACCGAGCTCTCGGAGCTTAACAAGGCCGCGCACGACCGTGCCGTCGTCGCCGACGACCTTTCTCCCAACCTCGGCTATTTTTACGAGATCGAGGACGCCGCGAAGGTGAAGAATCTCAACACTGCCCAGCTCGGCCTCGTCCCCCCCTCGGGAAAAAACCCGCCTAAGACCGTCTACCAGCCTGTGGCCTACAAGGTATCCGTGCAGGGCGATTTCGCCCAAATTGTGGATCTCATGCACCGCATTGAGCAGGGCTCCCGCTTCTCTCGGGTCATGGACGCCAAACTTGCACCCTCCGCTCGGGAGGGTCCCGAGGCCAGTAAGCTCTCCCTCGTGCTGTCCTTGGAACTGCTCGGCCTGCCTTCCACCCCATGAACGCCGCCCGCAAAATTTTTCTGCTTCTTCCCGCGCTTGCCGTCGCCGTCGCGTCCGCCGCGCCTGACATTCCCCCGCCCAAAAAACGTGGCGAAACCCTCGATCTCGCCCAGCGGCTCGTCCACCCCAACAAGTCAGCCCCGCTGCCGGCCGCCACCGCGCTCAATGATCCGTTCAACCCGCCCTCGCCTCCCGAGGCCGAGCCGGTCGCAGGCAGCACCGCCGACCCCTTCGCCCCGCCCCGCCCGGCCAACACCGATCCCGCCGCCCCGCCCAAGCCGCCCGGTGATTTCGAGACCCTCGAGGCCATCGCCTCCTCGCTCACGCCCAATTTGCTCATCGTCGGCGGTGAGCGCATGCTCATCTTCGGCCAGAACCGCAAAAAGGCCGGCGACCAGCTCCTCGTCACCTACAAGGGCACGCCGTATGAGCTGACGATCACGGCCATTGACGCCGACGGCAACTTCACCCTTCGCCTCCGCGCCGCAGAATACCAACGCCCCGTCAAGCTCTCCAAAAGCAACAAACCTTCGCCATGAA
Organism: uncultured Opitutia bacterium; assembly: GCA_903869665.1. Taxonomy (GTDB): domain Bacteria; phylum Verrucomicrobiota; class Verrucomicrobiia; order Opitutales; family Opitutaceae; genus CAIYUN01. The sequence continues at coordinate 66,496 of CAIPZZ010000030.1, forward strand.
CCCGCGCAAATTTCTCCCGCTTCTCCTCGCCGCGCCCCTCTTCGCCCTCGCCCAAGCACAGCCCGCGCCGGCCCCGGCCGCGCCCGCCGAGCAGCCCGCCGCGCCTGCGGTCGCAGCCCCGGCCGTCGTGCCCGCGACGCCTGCGGTCACCCCCACGCCCCGCCTCGATGTCGTGGTCGCCCCCGCCACGCCCGCCACCACCGTCGCCAAGGAGAAGGACACCCAGAAGGACACCCTCAAGGTCGAGTTCTCGGAGCCCACCGACATCCGCGAGATCCTAGTCAACGTCGCCGCGCTCTTCGACCTCAACATCCACATCCCGGACACCCTCCAGGGCAAAACCACCCTCGCCCTCCACGACGTGACTTGGAAGCAAATCTTCAAGACCGTGCTTTCCCCGGTCAATTTCACCTTCATCGAGGACGGAAACATCATTGAGATTGTCAGCCAGGACGCGCTCGACAAGGAGCCGACCACCACTGAGGTCTTCCCTGTCAACTACGCCAAAGCCTCCGACCTCGGCGATCCCGCCAAAGGCCCGGTCGCCCCGATGCTCACCCCCGCCGCCGGCGAGAAATTGATCGTGGACGCCCGCACCAACAGCCTCGTCATCACCGCCCGCCCCTCGGTCATGGCCAAGCTCCGGCCGATCATCAAGCAGCTCGACCGCGCCACTGACCAAGTGATGATCGAGTCGAAGTTCGTCGAAGTCCGAAACAGCGACGTCGAAAACCTCGGCGTCAAGTGGGCCTCGCTCTCGGGCGTCGGCCTCAACGCCGGCAACCTACAGAGCTCCGTCACCCGCACCACCGACCAGCAGAAAAGCAACAATTTCAGCAACGGGGCCAACAACCAGACCGGTGCCACCAACACCACCAGCAACACCAACGGCAACTCCAACAACTTCAACCTCACCTCCGGCAGCTCCGGCAACACCAACAGCCTCACTGTCACCAATACCCAAAGCAGCGCCGCCGGCAACGGCAGCAACGCCGCCAGCACCAACACCCTCGACAACCTCACCTCGCTCCTTGGCGCGCGCGACATCGTGCGCGAGACGACAGCCGTCTTCTCCGCCACCGACTTCAACCTCGTCCTCAGCGCCCTCCAGACCCTCGGCGGCACCAAAGTCGTCTCCAACCCCACTATCGTCACCCTCAACAATTCTGAGGCCGTCATCAACGTCGGCGAGGAGCACCCCATCCCCGAGTTCGCCTACAACGACCAGCGCGGCACCTTCGAGGTCAAGGGCTTCACCTACCGCCCCATCGGCGTCATCCTCAAGGTCACCCCGCAGGTCAACGGCCTCGGCGACATCCGTCTCACCCTCGCGCCCGAGGTTAGCCAGCCCAACGGCAACGTCACCTTCGGCGGCGCCGCCGGCACCGAAATTCCCATCATCGCTTCCCGCAAGGCCACCACCTCCGTCTCCATTCGCGACGGCTACACCATGGGCATCGGCGGCCTTCTCACCTCCAACGCCGTCACCGGCGGTAGCAAAGTGCCCATCCTCGGCGACATCCCGGTGATCGGTCGGCTCTTCAGCTCCAAGAGCCACGACGTCACCACCACCAACCTGCTCATCTTCATCACCGCGCGCGCGGTCTCCTCCCAAGGCGCGCCCGCCGAGGTCATCTTCAACTCCGAAAAAGTCCGCAGCACCGGCCTGACCCGCGAGGAGCTTCCCGGCTACCGCGACGGCACCGACCCCTTTGCTCCACTCCCGATGCCGCCCAAGCCCGCCACCAGCACCAAGTCGGCCGCTCCCACTAGTCGCAAATAACTTGTTTTAATGCGGTTTGCCGCCAACCTCCTCCGCCAAGGAAGCGCATGAACGATCTCTCCCGCCGCCGGCCCCTCCGCTCGCTCCTGCTCGCCGCCGCCCTCGGCGCGCTCGGCGCGGGCCGTGCCACCGCCGACACCATCGCCGCCGGGCAGGACTTCGCGGGTGCGATTGACTCCGGCGGTGTGCTCCGCACTTGGGGCAAAAATGCCTCCGGCCAGCTCGGCCTCGGCTCCACCACCTCCTCCGTCTCCCAGCCCATGCCCGTCTCCGGCATCTGGAAGCATGTCGCGATGGGGCAGGACTTCACCCTCGCCATCAGCACCGCTGACGAACTCTGGGCTTGGGGCAACAACACCTCCGGTCAGCTCGGCACCGGCGGCACCGCGTCATCCTCGTCGCCTGTCCGCGTGTCCACGTCAAATTTTCCCGCCGGTTCGGTCGTCCGCGCCGTTGCTGCCGGGCAAAATTTCGCCGTGGCCCTCGTGGATGCTCCCGGCGATGCCGGCCGCATCTACGCCTGGGGCGACAACTCTCTTGGCCAGCTCGGCCAAGGTGATACCACCGCCCGCAGCACACCCGCCCTCGTCAACGCCGCCACCCGCCGCTACTCCGCGATCACCGCGACGAGGTTCGAGACCGCTGTCGCCATCGCGACCGACGGCTCGCTCTACGCCTGGGGCGCCAACACCAACGGCGAGTGCGCGCAAAACAACCCCAGCACGCTCTCCTACACCACCCCGACGCGCATCGGCACGCAGACCGGCTGGACCGCCGTCGCCGGCGGTCTGCTGCACGTTCTCGCGCTGCGCGGCAACGAGCTTTACGGCTGGGGCGCCAACTCCTCCGGCCAGGCTGGCGTGCCGCCCACCGTGACTGTCATCAGCGGCATCCCGTTTTCCATCCCCGTCTCCACCGTCACCGCCCCAACGCGCATCGCCGCCTCGCAGACTTGGGCGGCCATCGGGGCGGGCCAGCTTCACAGCCTCGCGGTGGACTCCACCGGCGCGCTCTACGGGTGGGGCAGTAACCAACTCGGCCAGCTCGCGCTCAACATCACCAACACCGGTTCCGACCTCTACACTTCGCCCCAGCTCATCGGGGGCGCGCTCGCGCCTTGGGCCGCCGCCGCTGGCGGACTTAAGTTCACCGTGGCGCGCACCGCTGCCGGCGCGTTCTATACTGTCGGCAGCAACGATCTCGGCCAGCTTGGCAACGGCACTGTGGATTCAAACCTCAACACCACGCCGTCGTTCGGCGCCGCCTCCGTCGGCACGGTCAATCTCGCCGTCACCGCTGCCGTGCTCCCGGCCACCACTCTCGGCGTCAATACCGTCGTCCAGCCCGTCACAGTCACCGTCAACAACCACGGCGGCGGCGCGCTGACCTCTAGCTTTCTTGTGCAGCTTTACCTGTCGGACGACACGGTGCTCGACGCCTCGGATCGTCTGCTTGCCACCAGCACACAGGCTGGGCCGCTCGCCAGCCTCGGCTCGCGCACTGTCTCGTTCTCCTCGCCCGATGTCGCCATCCCTGAGATTCCGCCCGGCACGCGCACTCTGATCTCGCAGGCAAGCCCCGTTGGTGCGGGCAGCGCCGTCAGCCCCGCCAACGGCGCGGGCGTGAGCGTCACCCTCTCCGGCCCCGACCTCAAGGTGGACACGCTCGCCATCTCCGGCTCCACGACCGTGCTCGCGGGCACCTCGTTCAGCGGGGTCACCGCCGTGCTTCGCAATGTCGGCGTCGGCGCGGTCGCCGCTGGCCGCGCCATCCTCGTCAAGGCCTACCTCGGCACCACGACCACGCACAACGCCTCCGCCGACATCCCCGTTGGTCAGTTCACGTTCACCACGACAAGCAGTGGCCTCGCTCCCGGCGCTTCGGTCACGTTGCCCGCGCAGGCTTTCACCGTGCCGGCCGGCTCGGCTGGTGGCAGCTACCAGTTACTTTACACCATCAACGAGGACGGCGCTGTCATCGAGACCGGCACGCAGGTCAACACCGCCGCGCTCACGGTGGCCGTCAGTTCGGCCGACCTCGTCGTCACCGCGCCGGACACCGGCGCGACCACGAGCCTTGGCGTCAATACCACTGTGCCGATCATCTCCACCGTTGTGACGAACATCGGCACGCAGGTGTTTTCAGCCGGCTACACCGTCCAGCTTTACCTTTCCACTGACGCCACCTTCAGTCAGGACGACACCCTTCTCCAAACGCTTACGCAGAGCGCGGCACTGGACGTCTTTCCGAGCGTCACCAGTGGTATTCTGCTCAGTTGGAGCAACGTCGCCCTCCCCGATGCCACACCTGGCGCCTATTTCCTCCTCTCACGCGTCGTGCTGAATTCCGGCCAGACTGATGCCAATGCCGCCAACAACGTCGCCGCCACCGCCGTCACACTCGTTGCGCCGACGCTCAGTTTAAGCAATTTCGTCTTTCCGAACACCACCAGTGTTTCCGTCAGCGGCTCCATCGGCACCTTTGGCAACGTCACCTACCTACTCTCCAACACCGGCCGCGGTGCAGTGCCGGCGGGCAAGGCGGTGAGCGTCGAAGTGTTTCTCTCTACGGACACTGTGCTCGACCGTGCGGCCGACCCACAACTCGACCAGTATTCCTACGTCGGCGGTCTTGTCTCTGGCGGTGGCGTGACGCTTCCCAGTCCGCTCCATGCGATCAGTCTTCCGCAGGGCGTTCTCAACGGCATCTACAACCTGCTGTTCGTCGTCAACGGCACCGGCGCGGTCGCCGGCACCTCCGTCACCGTCACCAATCAGCAGGTCGCGGTCGGCGCGCTCGATGCCAGCGTAACCGCGCCCGCGCTCTCCTCGACCAGCCTCGGCGTCAACACTGCGCTCCCCAGCACTTCCGTCACGGTCAACAACCTCGGCGGCTTCGCCATTCCCGCCGGCACCGTCGTCAGCCTCTACCTCTCGACCGACGCGGCGATAGATCTCGGCGACACGCTGCTCAGCTCGCAGACAGTGGCCAGTTCCATTGCGGGCGGCACTTCGCGCTCGGTCACATTCACCGGCCTTTCCGTGCCAGACATCGGCCAGGGCTCGTTCCACTTGCTCGCGCAGCTCACACTGCCCGGCGGTCTGCTGGACCTCAACCTCGCCAACAACGTCGCCGACACCGCCGTCAGCCTGCAGCGGCCCAACTTGGCCATCAGCGCGATCAACGCCGCCACCACCGCCGATCTCGATGTCGCCGCGCCATCCATCAGCGGCGTAAGCTTCAGCCTCGACAACACCGGCCTCGGCGCTGTCTCCAGCAGCGCGACCGTGCTGCTGGAGGTGTATCTTTCCTCCGACAGCACGCTCAACCCCAGCACCGACACGCCGCTTCTCACCACCTCCCACAGCGGCGGGCTGGGCGCGACCGGCTCCGGCACGGCCAGCGCGACCATCGGGCCCTTCAGCCTCACGCTCAGCTCCGCCACCGTCGGCGGAAACTACTACCTCATCTTCGTCGCCAACCGCGACGCCGCTGTGCAGGAGAGCGACAGCACGGTCGCCACCGTCGCGCGGCAGGTCTTCCTGCAAAAAACGGACGCGCCCGGCCTCGCCTTCGACTACGGCGCCGTCACCTTCAGCAGCAGCACCGGCGTAGTCCAGTGGGGCTCCGTGACCGACAACCGCGCCTCGGGCGGCACCGCATTCCAGAGCCCCTCGCTCAGCGCTGGCCAGACTGCCACGCTAACCATGACCGTCAATGGTCCGACCACCGTCAACGCGCCGTGGCTGATCATCGGCAACAACTCCGACACGGTTTCCTATGCGATTGACGGTGGCATCCCCGCCGACCTGAGCAGCGGGTCACTCACGGTGGGCGAGACCTACCAGATCGTGAACTACGTTGCCGGCGACGATTTCACCGGTGTCGGCGCGAGCGCGAACACCACCGGCACCGTCTTCCGCGCGACCGGCACTAGCCCGACTTGGATCATGGGCAGCCAGCTTTCCATCGCCACGCTCTTTGGCTTCCAGCCCGCCTACAAGCCCAAGACCGTCACCGTCACCACCAGCGGCTCACACACCGTCTCCTGGATCTACACCCAAGGTAGTAGCTCGACCGCCAGCTTCGCGCGCGTGGATTTGGATCTGCCCAGCTTCTCCACCAGCGGCGATGGCATCTGGTCGGGCGCGCTCTCTAGCTCCACGCCGCTCTTCCCGGCCCCGAGCGGCACCGACAGCTTCGTCCGCTCGCCCACGCTCTCGCTGTCCGGCCAGCAGGCCGCCTTGCAGGTGCCGGTCACCGGGCCGGGCGTGGCCAGCTTTTGGTGGCGCGCGGAGAGCGATCCCTTGGACACCCTCAGCTTCTACATTGACGGCGAGCTGGCCGAGCTCCCAACCACCACCTTCTTTACCGATCCCTCGCAGGCCGTGATCTCGGGCAGCACCGCTTGGGCGAACGTCGCCTTTCTTGTCGGCTCCGGCACCCACACCCTGAGCTGGACTTACGCGCAGAACAGCACCAACACCGCCTCAGCCGTTTTCCTTGATGGCTTGCAGGTCTCCTCCCCCATTCCGGCGGCCAACGTCATCAACCGCAACACCGACCTTGCCACCCACGCCGCCGTCCCCCTCGTCAACCTCGACCTTGCCCTTGGCGACCTGACCCTGCCACCCGAGTTCGACGCGGTTCGCTCGCTGGATGAGAACGACGAATACTTTGGCAGCGGCGTATTTCTGCTCGACGACGCCAACGGCACCGGCCGGATGCCTGTCACCATTTCCCTGCTCAACAACGGCGACGATTTCGACGCGACGCAGCTCGGCAACGTCACCTGGCCCGGCCCCGATCTGGCCGACCTTGAGTTGCACCTCTCCACCAACCTGACCTTCGGCGACAGCGACGACGTCAACCTCGGCAGCTTCGCCAACCTCGATACTTTCGACTTCGGCAGCGAGGCCATATTCGACGGCGAGATCAACCTGCCCTTCGACATCCCGAGTGGCGACTACTACCTGCTCATCCGCTACGCCGGCACCGCCAATACCGCCGCCGCAGCCGACGCCGAGTTCACCCTCGCCAACAACACCGCCATCGCCGGCCCCTACCGCATCAAGCGCGCGCCCGACCTCCAGATTGACAACTTCTCCGGACTCTCCTCCACCGCGCCCTACCATCCCGAGGACTCTCTGGTCATCTCCTACGACATCACCAATCCCGGCCTTGGCACCGTCCAGCCCGCCCAGCCCTTCAAGGTGCAGGTGGACCTCATGGGCCTCGCCCTCGACGGCACTGATCTCTCCGCCGGCAAGGTCGTGAAAAGCTACTCCGCGGTCACGCACCGGGTATTCCTCCCCGAGGTCAGCGGCCAGTATCCCGACGGCGGCATTGTGCCGGTCACGCACTTCTTGGATATTCCCTCGCTCCGCGACACCTTGGCAGGCCTCGGCGAGATCGCCAGCTCCGCAGCCGAGGACTCCGCCGAGGTCGCGGCCAAGGTCTTCCGGCTCGCCACCTACAAGTTCTACTTCCGCATCACCGTGGACTCGGAGAACGCCATCGCCGAGTCGAGCGAGACGAACACCTTCTACTTCGGCAGCGTCTTCTTGCTCAGCACCGTCCCCACGCAACTCAACCTCGGCCAGTATTTCGGCCAGACCGTTTTCAGCACGCTGACCAACGCCACCGCCCAGCAAAACCCCAATGTGGTGTTAAGTAACACGACTATTACGAGCGGCACATTACTCATTGGTCAAAGTTACGTTATCTGGGGATACAAATCAGGTGATGATTTCACAAACGTTGGGGCTGCCCAGAATGCCAATGGGGTGGTTTTCACGGCCACCGGGACAACGCCGACTGTTTGGACTCATGGGAGCAGCGTTACAATCCCAGCGTTCGCCTCGTTGGTGAAAGACTACGCGCTCGGCATAGGCATCACCGGCTCACCCCTCACCGTTACGCAGTCGCAGGCGCAAAACGGCTATCCCTCGCTAGCCGTCCCGCCTGGCGGCACTGACACCTACCTGACCGAGACCTTCACCTTCAACACCCGTGCTGACGACGTGAAGATTGAAGTGCAGGCCTCCACCGATCCCACCTTCGCCACCGCGACCACGCTCATCACGCTCACGCCGCCCTACGGCGGCACCTCCGGCGACCACAGCCTCTCCGGTTTCGGCGGTCTCAAGGACCACCCCTACGTCCTCGCCGTGGATGGCAACAACACCAACGTGCAGGACACTTACGTGGCCCGTATTACGGTGCGTGACAGTGTGCCCGCAGCCAGCGCGAGCGCCCGCTTCATGCGCTTGAGCATCACGCCCACGGCCAACCCGCCGACCGCGCCGACCGGCTTTGCGGTGGGCACGCCCACGGATGGCACGGTCACGCTCTCTTGGGCTGGCTCCACCTCCGGCTCCTTCCTGATTCAGCGCACGGCTTCCAGCAATCCCTCCACCACCACGATTGTCGGCGCGACCACGGGTAACACCATGAGCGATTCGTCGTTGCTGTCCGGCGTCACCTACACCTACTCGATTCAGGCAGTGAGCAGTGCCGGCGCGACAACCAGCAGCAGCGCCAATGTGAGCATTCCCTGAGCGTGTCGCTCATCCTTTAGGGCCGGCCCTCGTAGCCGGGCTGGGTCATTTTCCTGCAAGGAAAATTATTTCCGTCCGATTCCATGCGCTCTTATGGTTTCGCTGCGTCTTCTGTGGCCAACCGTCGGGCGGCTCACCCCGCGCAGCATCCGCAGCCCGCGCCGCAGCAATGCCCGCCGGTCGCCGCCGGTGGCGGCGCTTTTCGGTCGCCCACCCCCAGCAGCCCGTAGCCGCCCGTGATCACCCGCCGGATGCGCTCGCCCGTCTCCGGATGGCGCGTCAGCGGCGCGTCCGTCATCGCCTGCCGCACCTCCAGCCGCACGGGCTCGACGCCGGGGATCAGCGGGACGGTCTCATAGGTGTAGGTGGTCATCGCGGGAAAGGTCGCCCGTGAGCAAAGCCCTCGGCGCAAATTTTTCAAGCCTGCCCTCCGGCGGGTGGTGGCATAGTTTGCCTTGTCATCGCGAGACCGGCGCAGCCCGTTCGACCAGCTCAGGGCCTTGAGCCTGTCGAGAGGCCGGGCGTGGCGATCCAGCTTGATGTCCGATGGATTGCTTCGTCGCGACTGCTCCTCGCAATGTCAAACTGGGTCATTATCCCCCATCGTTCTCCGTGTCCTCCCGGGTTGCCTCCGTGCTCTCTGTGTCCAGCGGCTTTTCAGGTTCAATCCGCGCGTATTCGCGCTATCTGCGGGAAAAACCCTAATTTGTTTCCCCGTTGTTACCCGCCCGCCACCGCCCTGGCACGCGCCGCTGGTTAAATGATCCTCCCATGGCCCGGCCCTACATCCTTTGCGTGGACGACGAGCGCGACGTGACCGACCTGCTGCGGTTTCTCCTCGCGCGCGCCGGCTGCGACACCGCTGCCGCCGCCACCGGCCGTGCCGCGCTCGACGCCCTCCGCGCCCGCCGGCCCGACCTCGTGCTGCTCGACCTCATGCTGCCCGATCTCGACGGTCTCGGGGTCTGCGAAATCCTGCGCCGCACACCCTCCACGGCGGATATCCCGGTGGTCATGCTTACCGCCTGGACGAGCGACGAAGCGCGCGCCCACGGCCGCGTGCTCGGAGCGCTCGACCATCTGGCCAAGCCCTTCAGCCCCCGTGAGCTCGTCAACCGCCTGCCCCGCTGGCTGGGAAAAACCGCCGCTCCCGCCTAAAGGTGGAGCGCGGCGTCCCCGGCGCGCTGGTTTCCTGTGCGACAAGGCCTCTCCGGGTGATCGCCCCGCCGCCGGACTCAAGTGAGTCAGTTTGATGTATCAACGTAGGGCCGGTGTCTTGCACCGGCCGGTCTGGAACGGCGTTCATGAACGGCGTCTGCGGCCACCGCCAACCGTCACACCGGGCAAAAAAACAGCCCGCCCAAATGGGCCGGCCTTGTTTTCTCTACTCAGTGGCTGCTTGCCAGATGTTCGCGTTATTCAGCTCCCGTTCCGGGGCGCGGCGGCGGCCGTTGCACCCGCCTTCACGATCACAAGCTCCACCCGGCGGTCGTTGGCCATCTCGGCCTCGGTCGCGCCTTTCTCCTTCGCGCCCACGCTGCCCTTCGAGACGGTTTCGAGCCGGTCGGCGGAGACGTTGAGCGAAGCGAGGATTTTTTTTGTGGCAAGCGCGCGGCGGTCGCCGAGCGCAAGGTTGTATTCCGCCGTGCCGCGCCAGTCGCAATGTCCCTCCAGCACCAGCCGGTCGCCAGCATGGTCAGCGAGATATTTTGCCGCCGCCTGCAGCTTCGCCTTTTCGGCGGCGGAGGTGATCGCGGAGCTGTCGAACGCGAAAAGCACCGAGACCAGCACGCCACGCCCGTCGGCCGTCGTGCCGAGATCGGTCGGACGATCGCCAATCACACCGCCGAGAGGCGGACGCTGGGTCACGTCCGTCGGACGGAAAATTTCAGGGCCGCTACCGCCGCGGGTGCCGCCGCCTGGGTTATTGCCACCCGGGTTGCCGGTGCGGAAATCCGTCAGGTCTGCCGTCGGGCGGTCGGGTTTTTTCGGGCAGCCGGCGAGCAGCACAACGGACGCGGCGAGAGTGAGACGGGACAGGACGGCGGAAAGCTTCATGGTGGAAGTGAGGTGGTGTGGTTGACCTTATTGGCCAAGCGTGTTGCGTCGGCAAGCACCTTTTCCAGCGCGCGGCCCAGTTTGTATTGTTTGCGTGGAGCGGCCGCGCCTAAACCACCGAAGCCGCAGGCCGACAGGCTGACATCCTTGCAGAACTCTCAACTGGATCGCCCCGCCCGGCTGTGCCACGCTGCCGAAGACAAACCCAACCGCCAGCCGTTCCGGCGCGCGTTTTTCCCTCGTGCAACCCTCCTCCCCGCCCGTCTGCTTCCTCTTTGACAACGGCTCGCTGCGCGCGGAGCCGGCGCTCGCCCTGCGGCGCGTCGCGGCGGCGCTCGCCGGGCGCACCGGACGCGAGGTGCGCGCGGTATCGCTGCAACACTCCGACCGGGTCGCGCCCGATCAGCTCGGCGGCATGCCGGCGGAGCTGCTGGAGCCGGCGCTGGAAAAATTTCTCTCCGCCAGGCCCGACGGCGCGGCGGACCTGCTACCGCTGTTCTTCGGCCCGAGCGCGGCGGTCACGGAACTGGCCGCCGGGCAGGCACGCGCGCTGCTGGCAAAATCCCCCCACGCCGCGCTCCGCTTCGCGCCGTGCCTCGTGGACGCGGCCGATCCCTCCGACCGCCGCGTCGCGCAAATGCTCGCCGACCACACGCGGGCCGCCGCGCGCGCCGTCGGCTGGGCGCGGCCGAAAGTGCTGCTCACGGACCACGGTTCGCCGACGCGCGCGGTCACGGCCGTGCGCGACCACCTCACCGCGCAGTTGCGTGCGGAACTGGGCGATGACGCGGCGGCCGTCGGCGCAGCCGCGATGGAACGACGCGACGGCGCGGAGTATGATTTTAACGAGCCGTTGCTCGCGCGCGCGCTGCGCGCCGGGCCGTCCAGCAGCGGCGAGGTCGTGGTCGCGCTGCAGTTTCTCCTCCCCGGCCGCCACGCCGGGCCGGACGGCGACCTCGCCGAAATTTGCCGCGCCGCCGAGGCTGAGTGCCCCGGCCTTCGCACGCGTCTGACAGAGCCAATCGGCGCTCACCCGTTACTCGTGGAGGTGCTCGCCGACCGGCTCGCCGCACCGCGCGCCCTGTAGGCCAGCTCGTTGAGCTGGCTCCGAAACGCCACGCCAGGTCAGCGACCTGGCCTATAACCAACGTATCCCGGCGCTCACACACCAGGCAGGAAGTCAGCCGCTCCGTGTGGCATGGACGGGACGCCCATACCACACCGGGCGCCGGCGGTTTTGCTACGGCGCCGGCGCGGCCTCAGCCGAGGCGGGCACCGGCGGCACTGGCGCGAACTTGAGTGGAAAATAAATCTCACCCTCAGTCTCCTCGGGATCGGGCGCGGGGCTGGTGACGTTGAAGTGATCGCGTCCGACCGACCACACCGCGCGGTTGCCCGGCGAGTAGCGGATGGGGGCGCGGTCGTAATAGTCGAGCGGCACGGCGGGCAAATATGCTGGGACGAGCTTGTCGAGCGTGACCGGCAGGTCGCCGTGATCGTCGAAATAAAGCCGCAGCGCGAGCGCCGCCTCGGCGGCGGAGCGGGTGGTCAATTCGCTTAAACGGGATGACAATATGCCGCTGGACGGAAAAAATGTGGCCGCAAGATAGACCCGACCAAATAAATTATTAGGACGAAAAAATTGAAGTATCACATGCTCAAGATCGCCGAATAGATGCGAGTATTCAGCGGTCAGGGCGGCATCGGCCTTGGCCCAGCTGGCTTCGCGCAAGCCGAGCGTCATTTCATATCCTTCCGCCAAAAGACGCCGGCTTTGATTGGGCTTGAACAGCAAGGGCCAGTTGACGCCGTGGCGGAGCACGACGGGTAAATTCCGCCCATTGCCAAGGAGATCGCGCTCCTTGCCTTGTTTCGCGGTCTCAATGACGAGGCTTCCGAAATGAAAAGTCACCCGCAGGTTTTGCACGAACTCCTCCCAGCTTGGCCGGGTCTGGGCCAGCGCCGCGAACGCGCGGCGGATCGCTGCGGCGGTAACTTCCTTTCGCCCGGCCATCGCCACGAGGCTTTTCAATATCAGCCGGCTTGCGCTCGCGCCTAACCCATAGGTGCTCGGCCCACCACGCGACTCCTCCAAGAGCCGCGCGGCACGCAGGCTGGTCAGCAGCGCGTCCACTGCGGCATCCGGCTGTCCGTCGTAAAACAACGACCACGCATGGATTGTCGAAAGGCCGAAAAGCCGATAGGTGGGCGGTGACGTGGAGCCGCCGGCGAACATGGCGAGCAGGCTCTCCACGCTGTCCGGCACGGGTGCTTGGCCGGACGGCAGCGACGCGGCGCGCGCGAGCAGCGGCCACACCGGGTCGTGGCCGGCGAGCCAAGAGGAGGCGACGGCCCCGTTCCATTTCTCACCCAACTCCATCGCCGGCGTCATCTCCACGTCCGGCTCCCATTTCACCAGCGCGGCGGCTTGTTGGAGGACGAGCCAGGCATTCTGGTCGTTGGGCAGTTGCCGTAGAGCGGGCCGGAGGCGTGACGTATTGGGCGGATCCTCGTCGAGCGCAGCGCCCACGAGCGCCCCGAGCAGCAGCAGTGCGCCCGCCAGAATGAGGCGGCGGTTCGAGCGGCGATCGTTGCGCTTTCGCGCCTCGGGGGTCTCGTCCACAGCGAGAACCATGGCGGTAACGTCAAAGGACTGAAAGGCTGAAAACGCGCGGCGGTGTGCGAACTGTAGGCCATCTCGTCGGGCTGGCTCCGAACCGCAGTGTCAGGTCAGCGACCTAGCCTACATCCAAAGTATCCCTGCGCGCACGCGCGGGGCCACGCCAATCTCACAGCGGCTGCTTCAGCGCGATCAGGCCGGTCTCTACGGCGTAACGCGTGAGGCTGGCGACGTCGTGGAGGTTGAGTTTCCGCATCAGGTTGGTGCGGTGGTTGTCCACGGTCTTCACGCTGATGCCGAGCTTGCCGGCGATCTCCTTCGTGCTGTGGCTCTCGGCGACGAGCTGTAAAATCTCGCGCTCGCGGTCGGTGAGAAAATCGGCGGTATCGCTCGCAGCGGGGTTGGCAACGACGTTGCGGAGCAGGCTGGCCACGGCGGGGCCGAAATAGGTGCCGCCGCTGGCGACGGTCTCCAGCCCCTTCTTGAACTCGAAGAGGCCGGCGGTTTTTTCCACGAAGCCGTGCGCGCCCGCCTCGAGCATCTCGCGCACGAGCACAGGGTTCTCATGGCCGGAAAAAACGAGCACGCGGACATGCTTGAGCTGCTTGCTCAGACGGCGGAGCAAGTCCACGCCGTTGAGTCCGGGCAACTTGGCGTCGAGCACAATGAGGTCGGGTTTAACCTCAAGGCAGAGACTGAGGGCGCTCTGGCCGTCGCCGCTCTCGCCGACGAGCTTGTAGCTCGGGTCGGTGCGCAGGATCTCCACCAGCATCTCGCGGATGGCGGTCTGATCTTCGATGATGACGAGGCGGTTCATTTGGGCGGCAGAAAATTCGGCGGAAAAACGGCGCGGGCGGCAAAAGTTGCTATGGTGGTGTGCCGAAACAATAGCGACCCAATTTTCCAAACCATGAGCCGGATATTCCCGCGTTACTTGCGTCCGTTGCTCGCCGGCGCACTGCTCGTGGCCGGCTGCGCCAGCGATCCCGGGCCGGCGCCGTCGGAGCCGGCACCGACCATTGACGTAACGCGGTTGGAGGCCTGGCGCGACGCGGAGATGATCACCGGGCTGGGCCGCGACCGCTTCACGCTCATCGGCTCCGGCAAATCCATGCTGCCCGTGTATGGCGAGGACACGGTGCTCGTGGTGGTGAAGACCGATTTCGCCGAACTGCGGCCGGGGATGCAGGTCGCCTATGTGACCACCCGCAACACCCGCGTCGTCCATGCGCTGGTCGAAAAGGAGCCGGTCGGCTGGCGGGTGAAGGGCCTCAACAACTTGGCCGAGGACCGTGAGCGCGTAACGCCCTACAACCTCATTGGCGTGGTTTACGCCTCGTTCATCACCGACGGCGGCATGAGGAAATGAGCTGCCCGCCGGGCGGGGGCTGGTGGGCCGACCGGGACTTGAACCCGGAACCAATTGCTTAAAAGGCAACTGCTCTAACCAATTGAGCTATCGGCCCCCGAGCCGGACGAGATTGGATTGGGTTTGCGCCCGCAGTTGGCAAGTGTTTTCTGCCCCCAGCCGCGCCGCCGCCATGTCCGTCCACCCTTCGCCGTCCCCTGCGCCTATCCCGCCAACTGGCGGCAATAATCCGGGAACATTTCTCGACCGCGCGCGTCAGACCGCCGAGGACACCATGACCGCCAAAACCCAGGAGGCCACGCTCGACCGGCTGCTCGTAGACCGCTTCAAAAACGGTGACGCCGCCGCATTTGACCAAATGGTGGGCCGTTACTGGGGCCGCATCTACGCCATGGTGCACCAGCTCCTCCGCAATCCACAGGACGCAGAGGAGGTTACGCAGGACGCCTTCATCCGCGCGCATCGCGGCCTCGCCAATTTCCGTGGCGACTCCGCCTTCTCGACCTGGCTCTACCAGATCGCCACCAATCTCGCTCGCAACCGCTACTGGTATTGGTGGCGCCGCAAACGCGACAAGTCCGTCTCGTTCGACGCCCCCGTCAGTTCCGAAAACAACCTTACCCTCGCCGAAATCATCCCCGCCGAGGTCGAGTCACCCGACGACCTCACCGTCACCCAGGAGTTCGTGGACCGCGTCGCCGCCGGCATGGAGAAGCTGAAGCCCGACCACCGCGAGATCCTCATCCTCCGCAACGTTAAAAACCTCTCCTACGAGGAGATCGCCGTTATCCTCAAACTCTCCGTCGGCACCGTCAAAAGCCGCATCGCCCGCGCCCGCGGCCACCTCCGCGAAAAAATCGGCGACCACCTCCCATGAACGACGACCGTTTTCACGAACTGCTCAACCTGCACCTCGACCACGAGGCCACACCCGCCGAGTCCGCCGAGCTTGAATTTGAGCTGCGCCGCGACCCCGCCCGCCGCCGCCACTACCGCGATTACTGCCGGATGCAGCGCGCCTGCGTCCAAATTTTTGAGCGCGGCTGCGCCGAGGCACCCGCCTCGTTCGGGCTGGAACAAGACCTTCGCGAAGCCGCCGCGCCCGAGGCTGCGCCCGCACGCCGGGTATTCTTTCCCCCTGCCGCCGCCTTTGCCGGCCTCGGCGCGCTCGCCGCCTGCGCGGTTTTCGTCCTCTTGCGCCAGGCCCCGCCCCCCGCCGCCGCGACCGCGGTGGCCAACCTCACGCCGGCCCTCTCCCCCATCCCCCACGCGGCTCAGCCGGTCCTCTCCGTCGCCGTCACGACCCTGCCGCCCGCCGTTACCCACAACTCGGCCTCCCTTGCCAGCCATGCCCCAGCTCCCGCCGACGCGGTTTCTCTCAACGCCAGCTGGGACAACGCTCCGACCACCGACGGCTCCGCCTCCGAGGTAGCCGCGCTGATGACCGACCTCGCCCTGCCCCCCGTCCAGCCTGTCGTCGTGGACGACATCGTCGTCGAGCCGCGTCCCGCCTTCCGTCCGTCCGCCACCACGCTACAGGCCCGGCGCGACCCTGCGCCCGCCGTGCAGTTTATCTCCTTTCAGTTTCAGCGCTGATCAACGCGAGACTTGCTGCGGAAGGTGGAGCGCGACGTCCTCGGCGCGCTCGTTTCATACGGGGCTCCCTCGGATGAGGCAGTTTCCTTTGCCGGCCGCACCTGTTTGTGGCGGGGGACGCCGACCCCAGCTACAATTCCCGATCACTCGTAATCATGCAGCCTCGGATCCCGCGTCGGCGGCGCACGCCGCCGGGCCTTCAGCCGCCCGCGCGGCTCCTTCGGATTCTTCGGCGGCAGCCCGCCGTTGGGGTCTTCCATCTCGCCGCCCTGGTCCTCCCCGCCGAACTGCTCCTCCAGCGACTCGGGATCGGCACCCTCCTCTAGTTTACGGACGACCTCCTCCATCTCGCCGTCAATCTTCTCGCCCGTCAGCTCGCTCATGCGACGCATCATGAGCCCCATCGCGCGCGGATCGTTTTCGTCCACGTGGGAAAATTCACGCTCCATCGCGCCCATCGCCGCCTCCATCCGCGCGTCCTCCGTCGGGTCGCTCCCGGCCCTGTCTGGTCCTCCCCCCTCGGTCTTTTCCACCGCGCCGCCCGTCACCGCGAAGCGCGACAGAATTTTTTCCATGCGCCATCTTGGGTTGTCCGGGCAGCGCGGCGTCGTGCGTCCCTGCGCGAGCGTTTTCGCGAAAAACTGGTAGATGCGGTGGTTGTCCGGACAATAATACTCGTAGATGGGCATGTGGTTTGGAAAGGAGGCCGTCTCTTAATGGGCGTGCGGCGGATTTCTTTCAAGCTGATGCCCGCGCCGCACCGCGCCGGGCGCGAGCTTGTCCAGCACGCCCGCGAGCCGGCGGCGTTTCTCCTCGGCCTGCGCAAACATCTCCAGTTGCGCGCCGCCCGCCTCCACGCCGGAAAATCGCACGCTGACCAACCGCAGCGGCCGGCGTTTCGTCCACGCGGCGCGTAGTAGCGGCGCAACCAGCGGGTAGAACGCCGTCTCCAGATCGCTCGCCTCGGCGAGGCTCTGGCCGTGCGCCGCCTGCGAAAAATCTCCGTAGCGCACCTTCACCGTCATCGTCCGCGCACGCTTGCCGTCGGCGCGGATGGCCGGCAACAGCTCGTCGATCATCCCTTTCGCCACCCGCTCAATCACCGCGAAGTCGCCGATGTCCGCCGCGAACGTCACCTGCTGCGAGTAGCTCTTCGCGTCCTCGCGCTCCGTCTCGACCGCACGGCCGTCCTCGCCGCACGCCATCGCTCGCACATCTCGCCAGCCCGAACCAAAGATGATTTTCAGTTCGTCCTCGCCGCGCCGGGTCACATCGCCCACTAGCCGAAGACCGTGCTCCGTCGCCAGCGCCGCCTCCGACTTCGCCCCGATGCCGGGCAGTTTGCCAATGCCCAGCGGCGCGAGAAACTCCCGCTCCCCGCCGGGCGGCACGACGACGAAGCCGCGCGGTTTCCGCAGCTTCGACGCGATCTGCGCCACCAGCTTGTTCGTCGCGATTCCCATCGAGACGGTGATTTGCAGCTCGTCCCAGATTCTCCGCTGTAACTTGCGCACGGCCGCCTCGATTTCCACCGACGTCTTGAGGCCGCAAGGCCCGAGGTCGAGGTAGCCCTCGTCAATCGAGTTGCGCTGCACCACCGGCGTAAGCGTTTCGCATAGGTCGAACATCCGTTGCGACACCTCACCGTAGCGACCGAAGCCGCCGTGCGAGATCAAAATCAGGTCCGGGCACACCCGCAATGCCCGCGCCGTCGGCATCGGCGTGAACACCCCGCACGCCCGCGCCTCGTAGCTGGCCGACGCGATGATCCCCCGCTCGCGCCCGCCCACCGCGACCTTCTTTCCGCGCAACGCCGGGTCGCGCGCCTGCTCCACCGCGACGAAAAACGCGTCGGCGTCGAGGTGTGCGATGGTCGGTAGCGGCATGGGCATGGGCGCACTTTGCGGAAGATCCCTTCCGCCGCAACGGCGCGCCTACCCCTTGCGCCGTCTCACCACGCCCTGCGCGCCGCCGCGATTGCGACTTGCCTTTCTCCACTGCACTCCTTCACTTCCCGCCATGTCTTTCCGCCGCCCCGCCCTCCTGCTGCTCGCTGCCCTCGGCGCACTTTTCGCCGGTTGCACCACCGCGCCTGAGGCCGACCAGTCCGCCGTGAGCACGCTCCCTCAGGCCCGCCCCGCGTCGTGGATGGGTGCCATGCCCGGTATGAGCAACATCACCGGCGGCAACGGCACCCCCACTGGCGGCAACGGCCTGCGCTGAGGTTTCCGCGTGATGGGTCGGCTCCTCAAACAGTGCGCGCTCGTTTTGCTCATCCTTGGGCTCGCCTTGCTTTACATGTGCAGGACGCCACCGAATCCCGATCTGCCGCCATTCCCGGTCTGGAGACCGTCGCGGTGATCCTCACCGACAAATCCGGCCCGCCCGCCGGATTTTTTTGTGGCCAAAAATCGCCGCCGCGCGACGCTCCCCACGCCGATGGACAACGCCTCCCTCACTCCGCAACCCGGCGCGCTCCACGTCGTCGCCACACCCATCGGCAACCTCGCCGACCTGACGGACCGCGCCCGCGCCATCCTCGCCGGCGTTGATCTCGTCGCCTGTGAGGACACCCGCGTCACCGGCGCGCTGCTCGCCCGCCTCGGCCTGAAAAAACCGCTCGTCGCCTACCATGACCACAACGAAGCCGACGCCGCCGAAGCCATCGCGGTCCAGCTCGCCGCCGGCCGGTCCGTCGCGCTCGTGACCGACGCGGGCACTCCCGGCATCAGCGACCCCGGTTTCCGCCTCGTGCGGGCCTGCCGCCGCCGCGCCCTTCCCGTCGTGCCCGTGCCCGGCCCGTGCGCGCTCGCCGCCGTCCTCAGCGCCAGCGGTTTGCCGACCAACGGCTTCCTCTTCGCGGGCTTCCTCCCGCCCAAGTCTGCCGCGCGTCTCGCGTTTCTGGAAAAATACCGCGACTTCCCCTACACGCTCGCCCTCTACGAGAGCTGCCACCGGGTCGAAAAATTCGCCGCCGAAATCGTGGCGGCCCTCGGCCCCGCGCGCGTCGTCTGCCTCGCCCGTGAGGTGACCAAGCTACACGAGACTTTCCTCGTCGGCTCCGCCGCCGACGTGCAGGCCCGCCTCGCCGCCGGCAGCCGCCGGGGCGAGTTCACTGTGCTCATCGCCCCGGCGGATTTTGAACTCTGAATTACGCAAGGGAAACAGCCGCCAAGCTCGCGTTCTGGAGCGTGGCTCGGTTTTTCAAGGCGGAAGTAGCGGTGACGAGCAAACTAAGTGAACCGTCACCGCTGCTGATCCTTCCTTGCGTCTTCGCCCCTCTGCGCCTTTGCGTTAGAACATGACTGTCGCCGTCGTTGATGTTGGCTCCAACTCCATCAAGCTGCTCATCGCCACGCGCGACGCCGTCGGCCGCGTGACCGCGCTCGCGCAGCGCACGCTCGACACCCGCATCAGCGCCGGCATCAACGCCGCCTCGCCTCGCCTCGCCGAGGAGGGCATGACCCATGGCCTCGACGCCATCCAGTCGCTGCTCGCGCTTGCGTCGGAGTTTGAGCCTAAAAAAACCGTGCTTGTAGCCACCAGCGCCGTGCGCGACGCGCAGAATCGCGCCGAGTTTTCCACCCGCGTGGAGGCCGCCACCGGCTGCGGTCTCCGCATCCTCGCTGGCGACGAGGAAGCCGAGCTCATCGGCCGCGGGCTGCTCTGCGACCCGGCGCTCGCCGAGCTGCGCGACTTTTACGTCTTTGA
>CAIPZZ010000031.1 GCA_903869665.1 uncultured Opitutia bacterium
AGGTTGTAGAAGAGCTGCGTGCCGGGCGTGGCGAGCTTGTCGAAGACCGCGATGTGCGCGCGGCTGAGGTCGTCCACATGGACGTAGTCGCGCAGGCAGGTGCCGTCGGGCGTGGGGTAGTCGTTGCCGAAAACATTCAGCGGCGGGCGGCGGCCAGTGGCGGCGTCAATCGCGAGCGGGATGAGATGCGTCTCGGGATCATGATCCTCGCCGATGGAGCCGTCCTCGGCCGCGCCGGCGGCGTTGAAATAGCGGAACGACGCGAAACTGAGGCGATAGGCGGTGGCGAAGGCCTTGAGCGCGTTCTCCACGTCGAGCTTCGTCTGGCCGTAGGGGTTGATCGGGGCCTGGGGCGCGTCCTCGGCGATCGGCATTTTTTCCGGCACGCCGTAGGTCGCGCAGGTTGAGGAAAAGACGAATTTCTTCACCCCCGAGCCGAGCATGCAGCGCAGCAAGTGCAGGGTGGAGGCGAGGTTGTTGAAGTAATACTTAAGCGGGTCGGTCACGCTCTCGCCGACGTAGGCGTAGGCGGCGAAGTGCATGACCAGCTCAATCTTCTCCTTGCGGAGAATCTTGCCGATCTCGCTCTCGTTACCGAGGTTGACACTGTAAAACGGCACGTCCTCGGGCACGGCGGCGCGATGGCCGAAGACAAGGTTGTCGGCCACCACCGGACGGTGGCCGGCGGCCACGAGCTGACGGACGCAATGGCTGCCGATGTAACCGGCGCCTCCAACGACGAGGACATTCATGGCGAGGGTTGTATTGCTTTCGGCGGCAGGTTGGCTAGCGATTTCGGCTCCATGTCTCTTTCGACCGCCCGCATCGTCATCACCGGCGTCGGCCTCACTGCGCCGAACGGCGACTCACTGCCCGAGTTCCGCCGCCATCTGCTCGCGGGCGTCGGCGGCGTGTCGCGCACTGAGGTGCACTACATGGGCGAGCAGCTCGCCGGCGTGTGCCGCTACGACGCGCTGAAGTGGCAGAAGAAAAAGGAGGTCCGCGTCGGCACACGCGCCGGGAGCATCTCGATCTACTGCGCCCGCGAAGCGCTGGCCGACAGTGGCGTGGTGTGGGACACCGTGGCGAAGGACCGCGTCGGCATCTACATCGGCATCACCGAGCACGGCAACGTCGAGACCGAGAACGAGATCTACAACATCTCAAAGTTTAACTACGACACGAAGTTCTGGTCGCATTACCACAACCCCCGCACCGTCGCCAACAACCCCGCCGGCGAGGCCTCGCTCAATCTCGGCGTCACCGGCCCCGCCTACACCATCGGTGCCGCCTGCGCCGCTGGCAACATGGGCCTCATCCATGCGGCGCAAATGCTGCGGCTCGGCGAGGTGGACTTCGCCCTTTGCGGCGGCGTGAGCGAGAGCATCCACACCTTTGGTATCTTCGCCGGCTTCAAGTCGCAGAACGCCCTCGCCACCCACCCCGACCCGCTCAAGGCCTCGCGCCCCTTTGACCTCGCGCGCAACGGCATCGTCATCTCCGAGGGCGGCTGCCTCTATGCCCTTGAGCGCCTCGAGGACGCCCAGCGGCGCGGCGCGAAGATCTACGCCGAGATCGCCGGCTGGCACGTCAACTCCGACGCCAGCGACTACGTGCTCCCCAATCCGACGCGCCAAGCCGAATGCGTTCGCGCCGCGCTCGCCCGCGCCCGCCTCGCCCCGCGCGACATCCACATCGTCAACACCCACGCCACGGCCACCCCCCTCGGCGACATCCAGGAATGCGAGGCCATCCGCGCCGTCTTCGGCGAAGGCTGCCCCGACACCTCCATTAACAACACCAAGAGCTTCATTGGCCACTGCATGGGTGCGGCCGGCGCGCTGGAGCTGGCGGGCAACCTGCCATCATTCGACGACCTCACGGTCCACCCCACCATCAACGTGGACAACCTCGACCCGCAGTGCGCCCTGCCCGGCCTCGTGCTCAACCAGCCGCGCCAGGTCGCCAAGGCGGACACCATCCTGAATAACTCCTTCGGAATGCTCGGCATAAATTCCACGTTGATTGTCCGCCGGTTTGTCGCCTGACTGTCTGCCTTACCGCTCACATGACCAAAGACGAATGCAAACAAGTGGTGCTCGACATCATCGCCGACATCGCGCCCGACGAGGACCTTTCCAACGTCAAGCCCGACGTGCGCCTGCGCGACCAGCTCCAGCTCGACAGCATGGACTTTCTGGACATCGTGATGGAGCTGCGGAAACGCCATGGCATCGAGGTGCCCGAAGCCGACTACCAGCAGCTCGCCAGCCTCGACAGTTGCGCCGAATACCTGACGCCGAAATTCGTCGCACTGGGGAAGTAGCGTTTGGTTTTAATGTTGTGGGAAGACTCTGATCGCCTCCTTTGCCTCTCAGGTCCTCTCCGTTTCCGGCATGATCACCGCTGCCCCGACCCAGCTTCCGGTCGAGCCAGCCATGCCCTTCGGGGACTATCTCGTGTTTGTGGACGAGAGCGGCGACCATGAGCTGGGGAAAATTGATCCCCAGTATCCCGTTTTCGTGCTGCTTTTCGTGATTGTTTCCAAGCGCGATTACGTCGAGACGGTGTGCCGCGACCTGCAGCGCTTCAAGCTGGCCTTCTGGGGTCATGACGAGGTTGTTTTATATGAGCACGAAATTCGGAAGCCCAAGCGCGATTTCCTCATTCTTATCCAGCAGACGGTTCGCAAACGCTTTCTCGCTGAGCTGACGAAATTGATGGCGGCCCTTCCCGCCACCCTCGTGGCGGTGCTCATTGATAAGCCTGCCTTTGTCGGTCGTTACCACCATCCTGTCAGTCCGTATGACTACGCCTTGGAAACGGGCTTGGAGCGCGTCTATCGCCATCTCGAAAGTCTCGGCCAATCGGTTCGGTTGACGCCGGTGATCGTCGAGGCCCGTGGCCGAAAGGAGGACGATGAGCTCGAACTCGCCTTCCGCCGTGTGCGGGATGGCAACAATGCCCTGAATCGTCCGCTGCCATTCCAGGTCGTGATGGTGCCCAAGTCGGCCAATTCCGCCGGCCTGCAAATGGCGGATTTGATGGCGCGGCCGGTTGGTCTGCGCCATTTGCGTCCTGACCAGCCCAACCGGGCCTTCGATCTAATCCAAACTAAACTCCGCCGCAGTCCCGCTGGCAAAATCGAAGGCTGGGGCCTGAAGGTCATCCCTTGAAAATGCGAAGGGCCTCCGGGAATTCCCAGAAGCCCAGCGCCGACCGGAAATTTCCAGTCCAACTTGATCACAGCCAATGCTCCTTCTCTCGCTTTGCAAGCTTACAAATAGTCCTCGAAAGCGAGAGGTATGCGGCAAATCGCAGGGATCCCTCATGTTGAAAATTGAACGTTGGATGGCTCACCTTTACTGCTTACCTCCGCTTTCATGAACTCCGCCTCGCACTACGACGTCGCCATCATCGGCGCGGGTATGTCCGGCCTCGCGGCCGGCATCCGGCTGGCGCATTTCGGGAAGAAGGTGTGCATCTTTGAGCGGCACAACGCCCCCGGCGGGCTCAACAGCTTCTACAGCCTCGGCGGTCGCCGCTACGACGTCGGCCTGCACGCGATGACCAACTTCGTCCGCCCAGGCGTGAAGGGCACGCCGCTCGGCAAGCTCCTGCGCCAGCTCCGCATTGACCGCGACGAGTTCTCGCTCTGCGAGCAAAAGCAGTCGCGCGTCGCCTTCGGCCCGCGCGGCGAGGCCTCGCTGCGTTTTACCAACGACTTCGCGGTGCTCGAGGCCGAGGTCGCGCAGAAATTTCCCGCGCAGATTGACGGTTTCCGCCGGCTCGTCGCCGCCGTGCGCACCTACGACGATGTCTCGCTCGACGCTCCCGCCGAGTCCGCCCGCGCCGTCGTGCGCCGCCACGTCACCGACCCGCTGCTCGAGGACATGCTCTTTTGCCCGGTGATGTATTACGGCAGCGCCACGGAGCACGACATGGAATTCGGCCAGTTCGTCATCATGTTCAAGGCGCTCTTCCTAGAGGGTTTCGCGCGACCCTATGACGGCGTGCGCGTCATCATCCGCGTGCTGCTGGAAAAATTCCGCGCCGCCGGCGGCGAGCGCCGGATGAAATGCGGTGTGCGCTCCATCGCCGCCCGTGACGGCCGCGCCACCGCGCTCACGCTCGACGATGGCAGTGAAATCACGGCCGACCACGTCCTCAGCAGCATCGGCTCGCCGGAGACGGAACGGCTGATGCAGCCGTGGGCGGCGCCGGTTGTAGGTCAGGTCGCTGACCTGGCGGCCAGTTCAACGAGCTGGTCTACCGCTCAGCAAGCCGCCGCGCCGATCGGTGCGCTGACCTTCGTCGAGACTATTACCGTCCTCGACTGCCAGCCGGCCGCGCTGGGCTGGGGCGACGACACGATTGTTTTTTTCAACGACTCACCGCGTTTCGCCTACGAGCGCAGCACCGAGCAGGTGGACACCCGCAGCGGTGTCATCTGCATCCCCAACAATTTCGACTACGGCCCCGGCCGCGTGCTGCCCGAGGGGATTTTCCGTTGCACCTGCCTCGCCAGCTACGACCGCTGGGCGCACCTGCCCGACGCGACCTACCACGCCGACAAGCAACGTTGGTATGCCGCGATCCAGCGCAGCGCGCAGCGCTTCCTCCCGGCCCCGCCTGCGTCCGCGCCGGACGCCTTCGCGCGCGCCACGCTGGCGACCGACATGTTCACCCCGCGCACAATCACGAAGTTCACCGGCCACCTCGGTGGCGCGATCTACGGCTCACCGGTGAAAAACCGCCAAGGCCACACCGCGCTCACCAACGTCTATCTCTGCGGCACCGACCAAGGCTTCCTCGGCATCGTCGGCGCGATGCTCAGCGGCATCTCAATGGCCAACTACCACATCCTGCAAAAGAGCTGACGCCATCCACCCCCTGCTGCTTCTAAGCTCTGACCTCCCCATGCCCACCCCGCCAACCTCCCCCGGCCCCTCGATTTACGATCTCCCGCTTCGCGATATTGACGGGCAGCCGGCCACCCTCGCTCCGTATCGGGGCCGGGTGCTGCTGCTCGTGAACGTCGCCTCCCGCTGCGGCCACACGCCGCAATACGCCGGCCTTGAGTCGCTGTTCCAGGCGCACCGCGCCGCCGGCCTCACCGTGCTAGGCTTCCCCTGCAACCAGTTCGGCGCGCAGGAACCGGGCACGGAGGCTGAAATCAGGGAGTTTTGCTCGACGAAATACGCGGTGAGTTTCCCGTTGTTCGCCAAGCTCGACGTGAAAGGCGCGGCCATCCACCCGCTCTATGCGGCGCTCACCGGCCCTGACTCGCCGTTTCCCGGGGAGATCGGCTGGAACTTCGCCAAATTTCTCGTTGGCCGCGACGGGAAAATTCTCGCCCGCTTCGCTCCCGGTGTCACCCCCGGCGCGGACGAACTCGCGCGCGCCATCGTGTCCGCGTTGGCCGCGCCTGTGCTGAAGGTGGCGGACTGAAACCCACGCGTCGGAAAAATTTACTCGCCTGGCGCGAGGCTCCAGCCTGGGTTGACCGCGCCCCTTTTCCCCATGCTAATCCGCCGTCTGTTAGCCCCCGCCCTCCTCCTTGGCCTCCTGCCGCTCATGGCTGCTGACAACCCGATCGCCCCCGCCCCATTCTCCGGCCGACGCACCACCGGCCCCTACGCCC
>CAIPZZ010000032.1 GCA_903869665.1 uncultured Opitutia bacterium
AGCTTCAGCACCTCCGCTAGCACACCGCCCTCCGCAAAGATGCGCGCCGCCAGCCGCGGCGCATGCGCAGGCGGCGGGGCCGCAGAAGCGGAGTCGTCGTGCAAACCAATCATGGTCGCCGACCATGCCCGCGCCCCCGCCTCACCCGCAACCGGCAAAATCAGGACGAAATTGAGCCGGGGCGCCCTCGCCCCGGATGATAAAGCTGTAGGGGCGCAGTCTTGCTGCGCCTTGCCGACGACTCACGCCGAGCGAGCAGCAGACGCGGCCAGTTGGCTTGCGGCGATGCCATCGTTGCCGATGGCGTCTGCTGGGC
Organism: uncultured Opitutia bacterium; assembly: GCA_903869665.1. Taxonomy (GTDB): domain Bacteria; phylum Verrucomicrobiota; class Verrucomicrobiia; order Opitutales; family Opitutaceae; genus CAIYUN01. Next base: position 317 of record CAIPZZ010000032.1, read on the forward strand.
AATCTTGGAGGGCTTCCTCAGCTAGTTCAATCTCCTGTGGCGTGGCGGGCTGGCGATGGACGAAGGAGAAACTGGTCTCGTCATCACGGGCAAAAAGATTGGGCGCAAGGCTGCGGCAAATGTCGCAGTCAATGCACTGTGAATCCACATAGTAGGTCCCGGCGATGTTGGCCGGCAGGCGTTCGGTGAGGTTAGGCATGGTGGGTGTTGGGGCGCGCATTATAGCCGAAGACAGAAAGTTATCGAAATTCATAAGAAACATGGATAAATGCAGTGGGTGCATGAGTATCTGAAGACCACCCCGTTTGATCTCTATGAGCTCTACCTGTTTCACCTCGTGGTGCGGCACGGCAGTTTCACCAAGGCCGCCGAGGTCGCGGGGCTGACGCAGAGCGCCATCACGCGGCAGATGCAGGGCATCGAGGCGAGCCTCGGGCTGGACTTGCTGGAACGGACGACGCGTAGCGTGCGCGTGACCGCCGCCGGGGAGTTTCTCTACCAAGAGTCCGTGCGGCTGCTCGGCGATGTCGAGCACTCGCTCCAACGGCTGCGCGAGGATTTTACGGACGCGAAGAAGGAGGTGCGCGTGGGTGTCTCGCGCTCCATCGGGCTGGCGCACTTGCCGGGTTTTTTCCACGCCAACTTCCGGCGGCTGCCGCACGTGGCTTGCCGCGTCTCCTGCCGGCCGAGCGTGGAAATTTTGTCGGCGCTTGAGGCCAACGAGCTTGATCTTGGCGTGCTCTGCCCGCCTCGGCGGCTGCCGCGCACGCTGGAAGTCCGGCACCGGTTCGCCGACGCGTTTACCTTGGTCGGCTCCGAGGAAATAGCGGCGACGTTTTCCGCCTTGCCGAAGTCGCGCCAAGCGCGGCTGGCGTGGGCGGAGCAACAGAATTGGCTGCTCCTCGACGAAAGCTCGAACACTGGCCAAAGGCTGCGCGCATGGATGACGAAGCAAGGTTGCACGGTCGAACCAGCCATGCAGCTCGACGGCTTCGACCTCATCATCAACCTTGCCGCACTCGGGATGGGAGTGAGTTTTGTGCCGATCCGCGCGCTCGCGCTCTACGGGCAAAAACGCCACTTGCACCGGCTGGCGTGGCCCGAGCGATTCGAACGCGAGCTGGCCGTGGTGGTGAGGCGGCACCGCAAAATGCCGCCGCATCTCGATCAGTTTGTCGGTAATTTTCTTTTCTGATAAGTGTTCTCCTGAATTTAGGAACGCACTCGCCGCAGTTGCGACCGCGGCCCAAACCGCCTTACCTCCCGCCACTATGCCGCCGACTTGGACTGAAACGCTCGCCGAATTCCTTCGCTCCGCTCCCGGGGTCGCGGCGGTGCGTCTTGATCCGACGGCGCACAAAGTCTCCATCGCCACGCTCGGCACGGTGGATGAGGCCGCGCTCCGCCAGCAGCTCGCCGCCACCATCGCGGCCATTGAGGCGCAGCTCGGTGGGTCGGCCGCCGCGCCCGCGGGCTTCACGCTGCGCCGCGACCACGGTGTGACCGAGCTGGCCGGCGAAACCTGCGCCACCGCGCCGAAATTCTGGAAATGGCGCGAGTTTGCTTGGCCGGAGCACGAGACGGCCGCCGCGCCCGCCGAACCAGAATGGAAGCAACTCGCCGCGCTCGCAACTGTCTGCGGCGTGGCCGGCTTCGCCGGCTGGGTGCTCGAAAATTTCATCCTTAATAATTCATCCTTCTCACTTGTGTTTTACAGCGTCGCGCTGATTGCCGGAGGCTGGGATGCGGCCATTGACACATGGGAAAATCTCCGGGTGCGGAAACTTGACATCCATTTTCTGATGCTTGCCGTCGCCATCGGCGCGGTGTGCGTCGGTGCGTGGGGCGAGGCGGTGTTACTGCTGTTTCTATTTTCCGCCTCGGGGGCGATGGAAGAGTTCGCGCTCGATCGCACGCACCGCGAGGTGGATGCGCTGCTTAAGTCTGCGCCGAAGTTTGCTACGCTCATGCTGGCCGATGGTGGTGAGCGCGAGGTGGCGGTCGAGGAGTTGAAGCTCGGTGATCGCGTGCTCGTGCGGCCGGGCGGCGCGTTTTCCGCCGACGGGCAGGTCGTGAAGGGCAAGAGCGCGAGCGACGAGGCCGCGTTGACCGGCGAGGCGGTGCCGGTCGAGAAGGGCGTGGGCGACCCGGTATTCAGCGGCACGATCAACCTCTGGGGCGCGGTCGAGTTCGAGGTGAAACGGCTGCCGGGTGAGAGCACGCTGCAAAAAATCATCCGGCTCATCCAGACCGCGCAAAAGCTGCGCGCGCCGAGCGAGCGGTTCACCGACAAGTTTGGCGGCGGCTACACAATGGCCGTGCTCGCCGGCTGCGCGGTGATGTTTTTCGTGTGGTGGCTGGGCTTCAAGCTGCCGGCGTTTGCCAACACGGGCGGGCAGACCTCGGCGTTTTACCGCACGATGACGCTGCTCGTAGTCACGAGCCCGTGCGCGTTGGTGCTGTCGATCCCGTCGGCGATCCTCGCGGCCATCGCCTGGGGTGCGCGGCACGGAGTGCTGTTTCGCGGCGGCGCGGCGATAGAGAAACTGGCCGACATCGGCGTGGTCGCGCTCGACAAGACCGGCACGCTCACGACGGGCGAGCTGGCGGTGGTCGGCTACGAGAGTTTTCCGCCCGGCCGCGAGGCCGAGGTCATGGCGCTGGCTTATGCGTTGGAGGCGAAGTCGCAGCATCCACTCGCGCGCGCCATCGTGCGCGACGCGCAGGCACGCGGCGTGCGCGCGGCGGAGATCGAGGAATTTCAATCGCTCACCGGCCAAGGCGTGCGCGGCCGGGTAGGAGAGGCGCAGGTTCTGCTCGGCCGGCGCGAGCTGCTGGAGCAGGGGCCGCTCGCCGCCTGGGCGAAGGAGCTACCGCCCGCCCCGGCGGAGTTGGCCGAAGTGTGGGTTGTCGGACGCGACATAGTGGGTCGCGTGCTGTTGCGCGACGAGATCCGCAGCGCGTCGCGCGGGGTGCTCGCCGCGCTTAAGCAAGCCGGCATTCGCACGGTGATGTTGACCGGTGACCGACGGCAGACCGCCGAGTCGGTCGCGCACGAGTTGGGCCTCGACGAAGTGCGCGCCGGGCTCTCGCCCGAGCAAAAAGTCGCGGCCATCCAGGAGCTGCACGCATCGGGCAAGAAGGTCGCGATGATGGGCGATGGCGTGAACGACGCGCCTTGCCTTGCCGCCGCCGACGTGAGCGTGGCGATGGGCGCGCGCGGCAGCGACGCCGCGTTGGAGCAGGCTGAGGTCATTCTGATGCACGACCGCATCGAAAATTTCATGGCGGCGCTGACCTTGAGCCGCCGCGCGAGGGCGATCATCCGCCAAAATCTCGCTATCTCGCTCGGCGTGGTGGTGCTGATGGCGGTGGCGGCTATCTTCGGCATCGTGCCGCTGGCCGTCGGCGTCGCCGCCCACGAGGGTAGCACGGTGGTTGTGTGCTTAAACTCACTGAGATTGCTCTTCGGGAAGAACGCATGAGCGACCCGGCCAAATTTACCCGCGCCCTAGTCCGTCCCCCCGGCGACACTTTTGCCGCTGGGATGACTACGGCTGGACTCGGAGCACCCGATGTCGGGCGCGCACGTGTGCAGCATCAGGCCTATGTGCGCGCGCTGGAGGCGTGTGGGCTCGTTGTCATGAGCTTGCTGGCGGACGAGGCGTATCCCGACTCCACGTTTGTCGAGGACACGGCATTGCTCACGACGCGCGGCGCGTTGCTCACCCGGCCGGGCGCAGAGTCGCGACGCGGTGAGGTTGCGGCAGTCGCTCGCGCGCTGGCGGAGTTTTTTCCGACGGCGGAGACGGAGACCATCCGAGCGCCTGGCACGCTCGACGCGGGCGATGTGTGCGAGGCGGACGGGCATTTTTTCATCGGCGTCTCGGAGCGCACCAACGTCCAAGGTGCGCGACGACTCGCGACGTGGCTCGCACGGCGCGGGTTCACCAGCGCGACGGTGGACATCCGCGCGCTCCCCGGTATGCTGCATTTGAAGAGCGGACTCGCTCACCTCGGCGGACGTCGGCTGCTCGTGGTGGAGACGTTGGTCGGGCATCCGGCGGTGGCCGGTTGGGATGTGCTGCGCGCACCGTCTGGCGAGGACTACGCGGCGAATTGTGTGCTGGTGAACGATGCTGTGCTTGCGCCCGCCGGTTTCCCGAAGATAACCGCGCTCCTCCGCGCTACCGGTTTACGCGTGGTGGAGCTGGACGTTTCCGAGTTCCGCAAGATGGACGGCGGGCTGAGCTGTTTGTCGCTGCGGTGGTGAGTTGGCGTGGGTGGAGCGGCTTGACCTCAAGACGCTCTCTGCGCGTTGGGGTCAACGCGCTCCACCTTCAGCCATCAGCGTCTCAGTCTCCGATCCACACTTGGTCGCCGACGCGCACCTCCTCGTAGAGCTCGATGATGTCGAGATTGCGGAGGAGGACGCAGCCGGCGCTGGCGGGCTGGCCGATCTTGTCCTCGTGGTTCGTGCCGTGGAGGTAGATGTAGCGGCTGTGGGTGTCCACGTCGCCGCCCGCGTTCACGCCGGGCTCGAGGCCGCGCAGCCAGAGGATGCGGGTCGTGATGAGGTTGGCGTGGTTCTCCTCGTCGCTCAGCTCGCGGAAATGATGGCCGGTCGATACGCGGCCTTTGAACACCATGCCGGGCGGTTGGCCGGCTCCGATACGCTCGGCGATCTCGTGCAGGCCGCGTGGAGTGCCGAGGGAATTTATCACGTTGGAGGGTGGGCGCAGCGAGGTGGAGACGGCGTAGCTACGCATCAGTTCCCCGGCGCGGTAAAATTGCAGCGTCTGGGAGTCGAGGCGCACGACGAGAAGGCGCTCGGCGGGCTTGATTCCGAGGCGGGCGCAGGTTCTAGTGACCGTTTCCAAAGGAGAATCCATCGTGAACAAAAACAATTACGTTGTCGGTATCGTCGGTGCCACGGGCGCCGTCGGTCAAGAGCTGGTGCGGCTGATGCACGAGCGCAACTTCCCGCTGCGTGAGCTGCGGCTCTTCGCCTCGGCGCGCTCGGCGGGCAAGGTCGTGGAGCGCAACGGCCAGCAGCTCACCATCGCTGAGGCGAGGCCGGGCGCGTTTGCCGGCGTGGATCTCGCGTTCTTTGCGGCCGGCGGCCCGGTCACGCGCGCCCTCGCGGCCGATGCGGTGAAGGATGGCTGCCTCGTGATTGACAAGAGTTCGGCGCTGCGGATGGACCCGAAAGTGCCGCTCGTCATCCCGGAAATCAATCCGCAGGAGCTGCGCCGCCATGCTGGTCTCATCGCCAATCCCAACTGCTCGACCGCTGTCATGCTCATGGGTCTGTGGCCGCTGCACCAAAAATTCGGTGTGAAGCGCATCATCGTCTCGACCTACCAGTCCGTGTCTGGCACGGGTGCCGAGGCGGTGCGCGAGCTGGAGGACCAGGTGCAGGCGCACGCCGCCGGCCGGCCGGTCACGCACAAAATTTATCCGTATCAGATCGCGTTCAACTGTATCCCGCAGGTGGACTCGTTCGACGCCACCGGCTACACTGGCGAGGAGACGAAGATGGCGCAGGAGAGCCGCAAGATCATGGATCTGCCCGACCTCAAGGTGTCCGCAACCTGCGTGCGCGTGCCGGTCGTGCGCGCGCACTCGATCTCGGTCAGCGCCGAGTTTGAGCGCTCGGTCAACCTCGCCGAGGCGCGAGCCGCAGTCGCGGCTTTCTCCGGCGCAGAGCTGGTGGACGAACCAGCCAACAAAAAGTATCCGACCCCGCTAGACTTTGCCGAAAAGGTGAAGTGCGGCGTGGGCCGCCTGCGGGTGGACAGCGCGTTTGAGAACGGCCTCTCCTTCTGGGTGAGCGGCGACAACCTCTGGAAAGGTGCCGCCCTTAACGCCGTGCAAAACGCTGAACTGATGATTCGCGAGGGCTGGCTGCAGGCGAAGCGGTGAGGAGAATCCGACCGGCCGAAACGTGCCAATCTCGGCGCGCCCGGCTGCGTAGGCTTGCTTGCGCCGTTGGCCAGTCAGGAAACCTTCCTTCCGTTTCGGAAGGAAAACTGGCGGGATGGACGGGACTCGAACCCGCGACCTTCTGCGTGACAGGCAGACGCTCTAACCAACTGAGCTACCACCCCGAAAATGGGAAAGGTGGCATCGTCCGGTTCGCGCGCGGCGAGTCAAGCGCCCTTTTTTGCGGTGGCAAAATTTTCTCCGCGCGCTCGTTTTTATTCCCGGGCCGGGCGCCGGGCATCCAGCCCGCGTTTGACACCGCGCCGTTTCCTGCCGAAGGTCACACCCGCACCAACGCCATGCCATACACCGAAGACCGCGCCGCCTGGTTCGAGGGCCAGGGACTCTGGCAACACATACCCGAAGCCGACTGGCAGGACTGGACGTGGCAACTGAAAAACCGCCTCACCTCTGTCGAGCAACTGGAGCGGCACATGACGCTCACCGCCGACGAGCAGGCAGGCTGCGCGTTTGCCAGCAAGAAGCTGGCGCTGGCCATCACGCCGTATTTCTTCAACCTCATTGACCGCGCCGACCCCGACTGCCCTCTCCGCAAACAGCTCATCCCCCGCGCCGGCGAGATGATCGTGTCCGAGGGCGAACAACTTGACTCGCTGGGCGAGGACGAGCACTCGCCCGTGCCCGGCCTCGTCCACCGCTACCCGGATCGAGTGCTGTTTCTTGTCACTGACCGCTGTGCCGCCTACTGCCGCTACTGCACGCGCAGCCGCCTCGTCTCCAACGCGCAGGACTACAACTTCCACCCCGAGCACGAGCAGGCGCTGCGCTACATCGAGGCGCACCCTGAGATCCGCGACGTGCTCCTCTCCGGAGGCGACCCGCTGCTGCTCTCCGACAAAAAACTCGAGCACCTTCTCGCACGTCTCCGCGCGATCAAGCACGTCGAGTTCATTCGCATTGGATCGCGTATCCCGGTGTTCCTGCCGCAGCGCATCACTCCCGCGCTCTGTGAGATTTTCAAGAAATACGGCCCGATCTGGATGAGCATCCACGTCAACCACCCGCGTGAGTGCGCCGCCGAGCTGCGCGACGCCTGCGAGCGCCTCGTTTTCGCTGGCGTGCCACTGGGCAACCAGAGCGTGCTCCTGAGCGGCATCAACGACGACGCCGACGTGATGAAGGCACTCGTCCACCGTCTGCTGCGGATGCGCGTGCGGCCCTATTATCTCTACCAGATGGACCTCATCACCGGCGGCGCGCATTTCAAGGCGGATGTCCGCAAGGGCCTCGAGATCATCAAGGCGCTGCGCGGCCACACGACCGGCTACGCCGTGCCGCAATATGTGATCGACGCCCCCGGCGGCGGCGGCAAGGTGCCGGTCAACCCCGACTACGTCGAAAAATTTACCGACGACGAGATCGTCTTCCGCAACTACGAGGGCCAGCGCTTCACCTACCCACTGAAATCAAGTCCCCTCGCCAATTCCGACGGTTCGTCCCTGCCGGCGTCGCCCGTAGAGGGCGTCGTAATGTTTTGAGCGCGTGAACAAACATTCCCGGGCTCGGACGAGCCGGCTTACAGGATTTGCGACCGCTTCGTGAGAAGCGGAACTGTTGGGTTTGGTTACGGCCAATACAGGCTTCTCTTTCACGGCGGCGCGGGCAGGCTTGCGCGGTGCAAGTGCCGCAGGAAATTCGGGAGCTCATGCTGCGCGCGCCGCGGCTCACGCTGGCGGCGGCGGAGAGCGTGACGTGCGGGCGCGTGCAGGCTCGCGTGGGCGAGGTCTCGGGGGCGTCGGATTTTTTCCTCGGCGGCATCACGGCCTACAACTTGGAGCAAAAGGTGCGGCACCTTGGTGTGGAGCGTGCGGGCGCGGGTGCGTGCGGGTGCGTGTCGGCGGAGGTCGCGGCGCAGATGGCGGGCGGCGCGGCGGCGCTGTTTGGCGCAGACGTGGGCGTGGCGACGACGGGGTGGGCGGAGACAAAAGGCCATCTTAAGATCTTAAAGTCTGAAGGTCAGAGGTCGGACACTGTGGATCAGGATACGGAGCCGTTCGCGTTCTGGGCGGTGGCGTGGCGCTTACCGGAAGGCGGAGGGTGGGGGACGCGCACGGGGCGGGTAGTGTGTCTTGGCGCGGCGCGCACGGCGGCGCAGGCGCTGATCGCGGACGCGGCGCTGGCGGAGCTTCTGGCGCACCTGCGGACGGCGCGGCCGGCGACCATGTAAGCGGCTGCCTTTTGGGTTCGAGGCGAAGTCATCGCGGCCGCGCGTGCCTCGCCCTTTGCTTGCGGAGCTTTTTTGTCCCGCCGCTTCTCGCACCTCATCCTCCCTCAAAAATCACCGCGTGATTTTCGTGACGTAGTCCCGCAGGTATTCGGTCTCGGTCACAGATTTCACATAATCGCCGTAGAGCTGCTCGGGCAGGCCGAAGTGGACGGTGGTGGTGTTATAGAGCAAGCGGTTGGCCTCGTCATCGCGAGAGACGAAGCCGGCTTTCACGGTGGCGCCGGCGTAGAGGCCTGTTTTCTTGGAGTAAATGAGGACTGGAATCTTGAGCGGGTTGCCGTCTTTCCACGCGTCGGCCTCGGCGACCTTGGGGCCGGCGACGGCCTTGGCGTCGGCACCGATGTCGAAGCGACCGTTGAGCAGGAGGCGGGGAGTCTGCTCGTCGGTGATGATGTAAATAGTCTCGACGGATTTGCCACCGATCTGGAGGCCGAGGCTGGCTTCGCCGGCGCGGATGAGCGCGGGGATGCTCCAGCCGTTGGCGCGTTTCACAAGGATGACGCCGTAACCGCCCTGCACCCCGAAGATGAAGCCGGCCTTGAACTGATTGACGATGATGATAGCGCGGGCCTGCTTGAGCACTTCTGCGGGGATGGCGGTGGCCTTGTCGGCCATGAATTCCCGCAGCAAAGCCTCGCAGGATTCGACCTGCTGCACGAGCCGCTCGCGGTCGGACGGCGAGGGCTTTGTGCCGTCAGCCGGCTTGGCGGGCTGGCCTTCGCGGGCGGGCACGGCGGGGACAGCGACCAGCAAAGCGAGCAGGAGCGGGAGAAGTTTTTTAATCATGGCGGGATGACCTGAACTGTGGCGGACAGCGCGGGGTTTGGGAAGCACGGAGTTGGCGCTGGCGAATTTACGGCAAAGAATGCAAAGCACCCACAGCCGCAGAGTCGGATACTTGGCAAATGCATCCACCAACCCCCGAAAAGACAGAACCCAGAATTTCGCCCACGCCGTCGCATTTACTCCAATCCTCGCGCCGTCAGCTCCTCCTCATCCCAGCCGAGATAATGGCCGAGTTCATGCAGGTAGGTGAGCCGAACCTCATCCCGGAAGGCCTGGGTGTCGCCCTCGGCGAAATCCCAGAGATTTTCCAAATAAAGGAAAATCTGTGGCGGCACGAGGTTGCCCTCTCCTGGGGCATCACCATAGGCCGGGCCGACGAACAATCCTAGAATGTCAGGTTCAAGCCCTTCCTCCATAATATCTTCCGATGGAAATGCCTCAAGGTGAACCGGCACCGCAGCCGCCGGGACGCGCACGGTGGCTGGCAGCCGGGCCTGAGTGGCGGCGACCGTGGTCCGGGCGAGGGCGGTGAGATGCGAAAAATTCATGGTTGATTTCCGGCAAGCATCTGTAACCGTTGTCATCCCTGCACGTCAAAAGCGGGTCTAGCTATAAATTCAACCCCCCACCAAAACAACCCAACCAAACCTAACATGAAGTCATCCCTGAAATCCATCGCGGCCATCGGCGCCCTCGCCCTCGGTCTCGTTACCACGAATGTCATCGCCCAGCCTGGTGCTGGTGCTCCTGGTGGCGCTGGCGCCCCTGGCGGTCCCGGTGCTG
>CAIPZZ010000033.1 GCA_903869665.1 uncultured Opitutia bacterium
ACCGACACCTGCATCGGCGACTGGCATTACCGCCGCAGCATTTTCGATCAACACAGTTACAAGACCGTCGCCCAGGTGGTGCAGATGCTCGTGGACATCGTGAGCAAGAACGGCTGCCTCCAGCTCAACGTCCCGCTGCCGGGCCACGGGATGCCCGACGCCGACGAGCTAAAGTTCCTCGAAGGCCTCACCGCCTGGATGGACCTGAACAGCGACGGCATCTACGCCACCCGCCCGTGGAAGATTTACGGCGAGGGTCCGTCCACCACCGGCCAAGGCCCGCGCGGCCAGTTTGGCGGCGCGCGCGATGTGCGCGCCTACACCGCGCAGGATTTCCGCTACGTGCAAAAAGGCGACACGCTCTTCGCTTTCACGATGGGCTGGCCCGCGGACGGCAAGCTCACGCTCACCGCGCTCGCCGAGGGCTCACCCCACGCGCCCGGCGCAATCGAGCGCATCGAACTGCTGGGCGTGAAGGAGCCGATGAAATTCACCCGCGACGCGACGGGCCTGACCGTTGCGTTACCAGAGAAAAAAATCGGCGACCATGCCCACGGATTCCGCATCCATGGCCGCGGGCTGACCGCAACGACCTGAGGCTCTGGGTCAGCTTGGTTGCGAGCGTAGGGGCGCAGGCTTGCTGCGCCCTATCCGAACCTGCGATTCCAAACGGGCGCAGCAAGTCTGCGCCCCTACAATGCCAGACCCCGAGCCACTCCGACTGATTGACACAGTCGCTCACTTGCCGGTAGGCTTGTAGTCCTTCCAGAGCCACTCCAGCGCGGGGGCGAGCGTCTGCGAGCGCACGGGACGATCCACATGGCCGGCCTGGGGGGCGTAAACGAACTGGTAGTGGTAGCCCTTGGCCTTGAGCACCTCGGCGGTGTGGATGCTGGCGAAAACCCAGTTGCCCATGCCGGCGTCGGAGCCGGTGGAGCCGTTGTCCCGCTCACCGACCTCAAGCCAAATGCGGAGCGGTTTGGCGGGCGACTTGGGGATGAGGTTCTCGTGGAATTCCCAGGCGCCATGCGGGGCAGTTTCGGGATCGCGCCGGAGGGAGGTGAAGGTGGGAGAAAACACGAGCACGCGGTGCCAGAGTTCGGTATGGAACCACGCCATCGCCATCGCCGCCGCGCCGCCAGAGCTGCCGCCAATCACGCCGCGCGCGTCGGGATCCTTGGTGAAGGTGACGTTGTAGCGTTTGGCCACCTCGGGAAGAATTTCGGCCTCGACATACTCGGCATATTTTCCCGAGACGGTGTCGTATTCGAGGCTGCGTTGGTTGCTGGGATCAACCATGACGGCGATCATCGGCGGCAGGCGCTTGGCGGCGATCAGGTTGTCGAGGATGTCGGGCAGGAAGGGCGCGGGCTGGTTGTCGTGCATGCCCATCGAGTCGTGGCAGAACAGCAGCGGCGCGGGCGTGCCGGCGACATAGCCAGCGGGGATGTAGACGTAGATGTCACGCTCGACGGCGTTGTTGCCCTTAGCGTCGCCGCGATGAAGTGCCTCACGGGAAAGGGGCGCACCGTCCCCCACCGCCGCAGCGGCCACGGGAGCGGCCCCACCGCCGGGAGCGCCGCGGCCACCGCCGGGCGGAAAAAATTTGCTGCCAGCGAGGGGAAGGTGGAACATCTCGACCCGGCCCTTCGGCACACCGTCACGGGGCGCGTTTTCCGGGGCGGGCGCGTAGGCCGGGTTGGTGAGGTCGTTGTAAGGCGCGGTCTTGGTGGGATCCGGCACCATCTTGTAGTCGCCGTCGCCCACGCCGGGTTTCCACGGCGGGAGGGTGGCGAGTTTGGCGATCTTCGCCTGATCCTCGGCGCTCATCGCGCCGCCTCGGCCACCGCCGCCGCCTCGGCGCGCGCCGGGTGCAGGAGCCTGCGCGGCCGCCTGGCCGGGTGCGGCGGGTGCGGGCGTGCCGGCAGCCGGTGCGGCGGCGGGTGCGGCAGCCGGGGCCACTGGGGCCGCTGGGGCATTTTGGGCGCGACCGCTCAAGGCGAGCAGTCCGGAGAGAACAAACGCGGAGCACACACGCGAGCGAACTGACTGCGAAGAGGAGGCGGGGACGGGGAATTTCATGCGGTCATCACCGCAATGAAAAGAAGCCGACCGGACAAGGGTTATTTTCATCCATATCACATCCGCCCGGCCCACGCCTGTCCGGACGCGCTATCAGAGTGAAAATCGCGCATCATGCGCATCGAGGCCAAACCCGCCCCTGAGGGGTTATTTCTGATCCCAGTAACTAACACTAACGAACAAACCCTCAGCTCTGGTTGCTCTTCTCGTCGTCCTTCTTGGACTTGGGACTGTCGTCCTCGTCCTTCGTGGCTTTTTTGAACTCCTTGACCGACTGGCCGAGGCCCTTGGCAAGGCTTGGGAGCTTGGAGCCGCCGAAGAAAAGCAGCGCGATGCCGAGGATGACAATCAGCTCGGTGCCGCCGATACCAAAAGCCGCGAGGAAGGAAATGGTTTGCATGGGATGAAACGTGCAACGGTAGCCTAACCTTGTAAAGCGGGAAAAACCATCTGTGTGCGGGGGTCGTGCGTCGATCAACGGTTCGGCCTCGCCGCAGGCGGGGGTGGAGTTGCCTGGGTTGGCTCCAACGGTGCCGGCACGACCACCTCATCGCCGACCACGGGCCGGCCTTCCACAATTTTTACGCCAAGGATCAGGCCGCGCAGATAGGGCGTGCCCTCCAACCGGGCCACGGGGCGAAGGTCGCGGTCGCGCGCGAAGAGCGTCGCGCCGTCCGGGCTGCCGGGCAGGGTCGCATAGCGGGAGAATTCGACAATGGCGGTGCGCGCCGGCTCGTCCACCGAGACCACGTGGCCGACGGATACCATAGCCGGGGGTAGGAGTGGGGCGGCGGGCCCGGGCCGGGAAGACGTGGCGGCGGCGGCCGTGGGCCGCGAGCCGGCAGGGGAGGTCGCCGCCAGCGATCCAGAGCGATGTGCGCACGCGGTTAGCGCGAGACATAGCACAGGGAATAAGCAGCGGAGAACGCCGTTTCCATCGGGAATGGAAAATACGCGCCGGTGGTTCACGGGAAAATCAGCGGGACGATGGCGGCCGACCGCAGCTCTGCGCGGGCGGCGCGGCTCAGTTTTTCCGCGTGGGCGGGAACGGCGGCGCCGAGGGGAACGGCGGCGCGGAAGGCAACGAGTCCGCGCCAGGGCCGGGCGGGCCGGAGTGGCGGCGGGCCTGCATCTGCTTGATGAGGTTCTGTGCGTTGTCGAACTGCTCAGCGTTGAAGAAGCCGTGGAGCTGGCGGATGCGCGTCGGGTGGCGCATTTTCCGCAGCGCCTTCGCCTCGATCTGGCGGATGCGCTCGCGCGTGACCTTAAACTGCTTGCCGACCTCCTCCAGTGTGCGCGAATAGCCGTCCACGAGACCGAAGCGCAGCGAAAGCACGCGGCGCTCGCGATCGGTGAGCGAGTCGAGTACGTCAATGATCTTCTCGCGCAGCAGCGAGTAGGCGGTCATGTCGTAGGGATTCTCGGCCGACTTGTCCTCAATGAAGTCACCGAAGGAAGTGTCGTCGCCGTCGCCGACGGGCGATTGCAGGGAGATCGGCTGCTGCGCCATCTTCATGATCTGCTGCACGCGCTCGACCGGCAGGTTCATCTCATCGGCCACCTCCTCGGGCGTGGGCTCGTGGCCCATCTCTTGGAGCAGCTGCTTCTGGACCTGCATCACCTTGTTCAGCGTCTCGATCATGTGGACCGGGATGCGGATGGTGCGGGCCTGGTCGGCGATGGAACGGGTAATCGCCTGGCGGATCCACCACGTGGCGTAGGTGGAGAATTTGTAGCCGCGGCGATACTCGAATTTTTCGACCGCCTTCATGAGGCCCATATTGCCCTCCTGGATGAGGTCGAGAAACGACAGGCCGCGGTTGGTGTATTTCTTGGCGATGGAGATGACGAGGCGGAGGTTGGCCTTCACCATGTCGTCCTTGGCCTTCTTGGCCTCGGCGGCGTGGACGCGCGCCCGGCCCACCACGGCGAGAAACTGCACCGGCTCGATGCGGTGCGCGGTTTCCATCTGGCGCAGGCGGTTGTGGACCGTGCGCGTGTCAATGGCGGCATCGCGCTTGTTCTTCGGGTTTTTTGCGCGCTCGAGTTGGCTGAGCAGCCGCTCGGCCTCCTCCAACGTCGGACGCATCTGCTCCAGCCACTCCTCATGGATTTTCAGCTTGAAGTGGAACTTGGGCAGAAAAGCGCGGAGCGTGCTCTCCCGCTTACGGTGCTTGGCGGTGACCTTCTTGCGCTCGGCCTCGCCGCGTGCTTTTTGCAGCTCGGCCCACGAGTCTGCGACCGCCGCCTCGGCCTTCTGCACGGCCTCGACCAGCTTGGGCAGCGATTTGAAGTAGGCGTCGCGGCTCTCGATTTTTTTGTCAATCACCAGCCGGTCGAAACGCTCCTCGCGGGTGAGCAGCTTCGCGCCGAGCGTGCCGATATGCCCGCCAATGATCGCGGCCTCGAACAACGCCTCCTGCGCGCGCAGCTCGGCGTTCTCAATGCGCTTGGAGATCTCGACCTCTTGCTCGCGGGTGAGCAGCGGCACCTGACCCATCTGCTTGAGATACATCCGCACCGGGTCGTCGAGGATGTCGTTGCTCGCCGTGCGGGACTCCTCCTCTTCGGCCTCCTCCTGACGCTGCTTGTAGTCCTCGACCTGGTCGGGCTCAAGGATCTCGATTTCCAGATTCTGCAAAATCGAGATGACATTGTCCAACTCGTCCTGGTTCTCCACCGACTCCGGCAGCGCCTCGTTGATGTCGTCCCAAGTCAGGTAGCCCTGCTCCTTCGAAAGGCGGATGAGCAGGCGGATGCGCTCGTTGACGCTGCCGGTGATCTCGGCGGCGGGTCCGCCCGCGGGAGGCACCTTGGCGATGACGTCTTCCACGGCGTCGGCGTGGGCGGCGGGGGCGGAGGAGGATTTGGCGGCGGGCTTGGCGTCTTTGCGCGGCATGATGGAAGGAGACAGGAGGATGGAAAAAGTTCAGGCGGCCGGCGGCAGCCCGATGGGCGCGCGAAGCTGGCGCTGTATTTGTAGATATTCGTCAGTGAGCGTTCTGGCGGGTTGGTCAGTCTCTTCATGACCACTCGCGAGCGCAAGTTCTATTTCCCGCAGACGCGGTTTCAGCACGCGGTCGCGCAACAGGCGCAAACCCTCCGCGACGACCTTCTCCGCGTCGTCGAACTGCGGTGCCTCGAACACGATGGCCGCGACCAGCGCCCGCTCCGCATCCGTCTCCAGCAGTCCGTCTAGATGCCCGCGCCCCGGCCACTCGGCATGCTCAAATTCCGCGAGAAACCGGTTCAACAGCGCGCCCGCCGTGTGGCCGGTGTCGATCCACTCATGGGGAAACGCCGCCGCGAGCCGTGGGCCTAAATTCTCCGCATGCAGTAGTATAAATAGCAGATTATGCTCGGGCGTGATGGCGGCAGCACCCGCACTGCCGGCCGCCGGCCGTGGGTTCGGGGGCTCCGTCCCGGCCGCCCGCAGCGCCGCCTGCCGCCCGGCGCGGGCGAGAAACGCCTGAAAATCCCCCGCCACCGCCGCCGGCGGCAGCCGCAGGTGCGACGCCGCCTCCGCGACCAACGCCGCTCGCGTCATCGCGCTCTCCGCCGCCACCACGATCTCAAACACCGCCTGCGCCGCCCGAGCCTTCGCTTCCGCCGAGGCGCCCACTATGTCCGGCAGCACCGCCCGGCAGGCGAACGCCATCGCGCTGTCGCGCCGCAGTCCACGGTAAACCTCGGCGGCGCGTTGCTCATCGCAGCCGGCAAACAGCAGATCCGGGTCAAGCTTGCCCTCGCCGGTCGCCGTGAGGAAGCGCGCCTCGACGCCCGCCTTGAGCGCGAGCGGCAGGAAGCGCAACGCCGCCTTCTGCCCCGCGCTGTCGCTATCGAAAAAACACTCCGCCTGCGCGTGGTAGCGGCGCAACAACGCCAGCTGCCCCTCCGTGATCGAGGTGCCCTGCGGCGCGACCGCCGTTTTCAGCCCGACCGACCAGCAACGCATCGCGTCCAGTTGCCCCTCCACGAGCACGAAAGGCTTCCCCTCCCCCACCGCCGTGCGCGCGCGGTCGAGGTTGAAGAGCAAGTTGCCCTTCGTAAAAATCGGTGTCTCCGGCGAATTGACATATTTCGCCTCGCGCGCCGTGTCATCCTGCGGCGTGAGGTCGGTCTGCCGCGCCGTGAACGCGCACACGCGCCCCTGGTGGTCGCGGATCGGAATCATCAGCCGACCGCGAAAGCGCGGCTTCATCGCGCCCGGCGTCAGGAGCGCGTCCTCATAGATGAAAAACAGCCCGCACTGCCGCAACGCGTCCTCCGAGAATTTTTTCCGCAGCAGCAACGCCGCCAGCCCCTCGTCCGCCGGCCCCGCCGCGCCGACCTTAAACTCTTCCGCCAGCTCCGGGGAAAATTTCCGCCGCTCCGCCCAGTAGGTGCGCATCCAGTCCCCCGTCGCGCCCGCCCCCTTGAACACCTGATGGTAATGCTCCGCCGCCGCGTCATGCAGCGCAAACAACTCCTGCCGCAGCGAGCGCTGCTCCGCCGACGGCCCGCCGCTGCCCTCCTCATATTCAATCGGAATCCCGAACCGCTTGCCCAGCGCCTCGACCGCCTCGGTGAACGTGAGCTGCTCCGTCTCGCGGACAAACGTGATCGCGTCGCCCGACTTCCCGCAGCCGAAGCAGTGGTAGAAACCCTTGTCGGGATCCACATGGAACGACGGCGTCTTCTCGTTGTGAAACGGGCACAACCCCTTCAGCCGTGCGCCACCGGCCTTCTTCAAGGTCACCGCGCGCGACACCACGTCGCCAAGGTTGGCGCGCAGCTTGATGTCGCGGAGACAAGTGGGCTTGATGACGGGCATGGATGGGCGGCAGGGCGAAGCGAGAGCAACACCCCTCTACCATAGGGCCAAGCACGTCGAGGTCTAACATGACCAGCATCTCCGACCAGCTTTGCGTTTCGGCTGCGGCACCGCCCGACGGCCAGTCCTCCGCCGCCTCCTCCAACCTCCCATATCCCTCCCCCTTATTCTTCTTATGACTTAATTTCCTTAATTTGCCTTAATTTTTGAGATTTGGTTGACCACGATCTGCCTCGCCCCTGCGAAGCCCCCACCCCGCTGGCTTTCATGGTTGGTGGACTTGGTGCGACTGCATCTCGGTTAAAATCGGCCCGTTCAGGCAAATGAAGGTCGAATTTACTCGAATTTACCCGAATTTTTCGCCTCCGGTTGGTTTGATTCACCTTGATTCACCTTGATTCACCTTGATTCACCTTGATTCACCTTGATTCACCTTGATTCACCTTGATTCACCTTGATTCACCTAAAGTTAGCTTGAATGGGCTTGATCCAGTGTCCCCGATGCAAAGAACGCCAGCCTAGGCCGGATTGGTAAAAATACGTTCTGCGGGCAGTCCCACAGGCACGCCCCGAACCTGCGACCGGATTGAAAAATGACAAGCCGAAAATCTGACCTGCGCGCATTCCGTCCCATCATTTTCCCATCTCTTCGAAGCACCCGTAACGACGCTTAACGGCCAGACCGCGCCGCTATCCGAAGACAGTCTGCCGGAGACCCGGAAGGGCATGGCCTCGGTGACACGGCGGTGGGGTCTCGACGAGCACGCTCTTGAAGCGCTCGGCCCGGGTCGCGGCCTGAGCGCAACCCCAGGTGGAGTGATGGCCGCGACCCGGCCGGGTGGTGTCGGCACAGGCTGCGCCCCGTCACGTCCCCCCTTTGGCTCGCGGCCTTCCATTCTTCAAAAGTCACGACCTATCTCCTCTTCGCTGCCAGCCGATCATAGATCATATTGCCAATTTCCCCCGGTTCACCCCCCAGGCCGCGCTTTTCGCTCGCCCCGCGCCGTCGCTCGGGGACGCTCCCCCAGCACCATGCTCCGTCTCTTGTTGCCGCCTAACTTGCCTGCCGCCGCTACGCGCGACGCCGTCGCGGTCAAGGTCGAGCTTGGCGTGCCCGCACCCGAGGAGCTGCCGGCACTTGCGCGGTTGCAGGCGTGGTGCGGTGGTTCGACGCCGCTCACCACAGGTGGTTCGACGTCGCTCACCACAGGTGGTTCGGCTGAGCCGCCCCCGTTCGTGCAGCTCACACGCGCTCAGCTCCGCGAGCTGGTCCGCCTGCTCGCGGGCCAGCCGGTTTTTTTCCGCCTTGATGCCCCGAGGCAACCGCTACTCTGGGTCGGCCCGTTACTGCGGGGCGTGAGCGAACACCTCGGCGAGCCGGAACCCGCCCCCACCACGCCCGCAGTGAGCCGGGTCGAACTGCCCGCTCCGGCCGCCCGGCCCAGCGCGCGCCGCGCGGGCGCGCACGACGGCCTCACCCCGATGACCGTGGACGGCTCGGAGCATTATCTGGTCATCACCCTACCCTCGCGCGAAAGCGTCAGCCATGCCGCCGCGCTCGATCTTGTGCGCGGCCACGGCTTTGTCCTCGAGCCCGCCAACCGCAAATGGTGGCTGCGCGACCGCCACAAGACGCTCAACTTCCTCGCCGCCCACGGCACCACGCTGCGCGAGAACTTTCACGCTGAATTCACTGAAAATTTCCAGCAACGCACCGCTCATCTCACCGAGGCGGCGCTGCGTTGCGAGATCGCGGAGGAAGCCGGTGGTTTCGCTGTGACGTTGGGGCTCGAGACCGGCGGGGCCGACGAGGCCCGGCTGCGCGACGCCGTGGCCGGCAGCCGCGCCTATGTCGAGACCGCCGGCAAGATTTTCCTGCTGCCGCCGCCAACCATGGCCCGCCTCGCGCAAGGCCAGCGCGCGCTCGCTGGCGATCCCGCCGCCGTCGCCGCCCCACGCCGCACGCACCGGATCACTGCCGCACGCGTGGCCGAGGTGAGCGGGCTGCTGGAAGAAATTGCGCCCGATTTCCAGCCGCCCGCCGTCTGGCGCGAACGCGGCGAGGTGCTCCGCGATTTGTCGGCGCTGGCGCCAGCTCCCCTGCCGCCCGCGCTCGACGGCCGTCTGCGCCCCTACCAGCGCCTCGGCGTCGCCTGGCTCTGGCACCTCTGGCGCAACGGTCTCGGCGGCATCCTCGCCGATGAGATGGGCCTCGGCAAAACCCCGCAGGCCCTGGGCCTCCTCGCGGCCATCCATGGCGAGTCACACAACCCAATACCCGCCGCAGGCCGGTCCGCATCCGAAATTTCAAATTCCAAATCTGGGATTTTTCGGCCCACCACTCCCGCCCCTTCCCTACTCCGCACTCCACACTCCGCCATCTCCCTCGTCGTCTGCCCCGCCTCGCTGGTGGAAAACTGGCGGCGGGAGGCCGCCAATTTCGCGCCGCAGCTCCGCGTGTTTGTCCACCACGGCGACCGCCGGCTTACCCGCGCCGCCGACGCCGCCGCGCACGATCTCGTCATCACCTCCTATGGCACGCTCGCGCGCGACCGCGACCTGTTCGCCGCGCTCGACCTCGCCTGCCTCGTCGCCGACGAGGCCCAGCACGCCAAGAACCGCCGCACGCAAAACGCCCGCGCCCTGCGCGCCCTGCGCGCCCGCGCCCGCTTCCTTCTCACCGGCACGCCGGTGGAAAATGCCCTCGACGACTTGCGCTCGCTCTTCGAGGTGCTGCTGCCCGGTTATCTCGCGCCGGTGCCGGCCGGCGCGCGGGGCGAGGAGCGCGCCTGGCTCGACGGCCGCCTGCGCGCCCAGACCGCGCCCTACATTCTCCGTCGCACCAAGCGCGCCGTCGCCCCCGAGTTGCCGGATAAAATCGAGCAGATCCTCTGGTGCGAACCCACCCCCGCACAGGCCACTCTCTACCGTGAGACCCAGCAAAAGTCCGAACGCGCCTTACTCGATCTCGCCGCCGGTGGCGCATCGGAAAACGCGCTCCGCCTCGCCGCCCTCACCCAACTCCTCCGCCTGCGCCAAATCTGCTGCGACCCGCGCCTGCTGCCCGGTGCGAGGGAAACGACGGGCGGTTCAGGCGCTCCGGACGACACCGCCGCCTTCGCCGACTCCGCGAAACTCGACGCCTTCCGGGAGCTGCTCGACGAGGCCGTGGACGACGGCCACCGGCTGCTCGTGTTCTCGCAATTCACCTCCCTCCTCGCGCTCCTGCGCGACGAGCTGGCCGCGCGGGAGCTTCCCCACTGTTACCTTGATGGCTCGATGTCTCCGCGCGCCCGTCAGGCCGAGGTGGACCGTTTTCAAAACTCTCCCGACGTGCCAGTCTTTCTCATTTCGCTGAAGGCTGGCGGCACCGGCCTCAACCTCACCGCCGCCGACACCGTCGTGCATTTCGACCCGTGGTGGAACCCCGCCGTCGAGGCCCAGGCCACCGACCGCGCCCACCGTATCGGGCAGTCGCGGGTTGTCACCAGCTACAAGCTCATCTGCGCCGGCACCGTGGAGGAGAAGGTGCTCCAGCTCCAGGACAGTAAACGCGCCTTGCTCGCCGACGTGTTCGAGGCCAGCGACGCGGCCGCCGCCAAGCTGAGTTTGGCCGATCTCAAGGACCTGCTGCGCGCCTAACCTCGCCGGTGTTCCCACGCGCACCACCGTCGCTCAGCTTATGTGTCACTACCCAGCGCACACATTTCTTGCCAGATCGCGATGCGTGGGGGAACCTTGGCTGGCTGCCGCTGACGCATCCCGCCTCCCGATGACATTCTCCCGCCTCCTTCTGTGGCTCCTCCTGCTGCTTGCCGCCGCGCCCGCGCGCGCCGCACTGCCGCCGGCGGTGGTGTTCGAGGCGGGGCTCGGACAGTTCGGCGCGGACGAATACGCCGCAGCGGTGGAAAAACTTTTCACCAAGCTTGAGACCGCTGCCGGTCGCAAAATCGCGCCACTTGCGAAGCACAAGGTCGGCCTGAAGCTCTACTGCGAGTCCGGCCCCGGCCTCGCGACGCCCGTCGCGCTCACCCGGGCCGTCGTCGCCGCGCTCGAGCGCCGGGGCTACGCGCCGGACGACATCTTCCTCGTGGGCCTTAACGATCGCCGCCTGCGCGACGCCGGCTACCTGCCCGCGCTCGCCGGCGGGCCCGCGCCGTTCGCCGCGCAGAAAATCTTCGTCCTCGAGTCCGGCCGTTTCTACGACCCGGTGTGGTTTTACGACAGCCCGCTGCCCAACCGCTTCGATCCCGTGCTCGCGCCGAAAGGCTGGACGCCCGCCAGCGCCGAGCCCGACCGCGACGCCGACCGCAAGAGCTTTCTCGCCACGCCGCTCTTTCTCGACACCGACTTCTGGATCAACCTGCCCGCCTACACCGATCATCCCGCGCTCGGCGTCAACGGCGCGCTCGTCAATGCCACGCTTTGGAACGCCTCCAACACCGCGCGCTTCCTCGAAGCCCGCAGCAGCGCGCCCGCCGCCGTCGCCGAAATGGCCGCCATCCCCGAGCTGCGGGAAACCTGGTCCTTCACGATTGTGAGCCTGGAGCGCTGGCAGTTCATTGGTGGACCGTGGTTCAACTCGCTTTATACCCGCAGCGAGCCGCGTCTCTGGCTGAGCGCCGACCCCGTGCTGCTCGACGCGCTCATGCTCGACCGGATGAACGCCGCCCGCACCGCCACCGGGTTCAAGCCGGTGTCCGACACGATCCGTCTATTGGAGTTCGCCGCCACCCCCTCGCTCGGCCTCGGCACGCGGAACACCGCCGACGCCCGGATCGAGCCGGCGGATTGAGAATTCGCGTTGCGCGCGGCGCGGGTTGTTTTCATTTTTCAAGTAACGCCTCACTTCCCCATGAAACATCCCGCCCGCTCGCTCGCCGCCCTCTTTCTCGCCCTCGCCGTGACCGCCTGCGCGGCGACCACGCCCGCCGCTACGACCGCCGCGCCCGACTCCGCGACCAAATGGGTGGACGCCTGGGCCACGAGCTTCCTCCCCACGCTCCGCAACGGCCAGCTCGACCCGGTGCCGACGTTTTCCAACCAGACGTTCCGTCTCGTCGTCTTCTCAAAGCTCGCCGGCTCGCAGGCGCGCGTGAAATTCACCAACAAGTTCCAGACCAAGCCCCTCAACATTGGCACCGCGCACCTCGCCCTCCGCGACGGCACGCAAGGGGGCGCGATCAAGCCCGACACTGACCGCGCGCTCACGTTTGACGGCAAACCTTCGCTCACGCTCGCCCCCGGCGAGGAGCGCTGGAGCGACCCGGTCAAACTCGACGTGCCCCAGCACGCCGATGTCGCCATCAGCGTCTTTCTCCCCGACGAAGGCTACAAGCCCGAGGCCCACCACGGCACCGGCCTGAAGCC
>CAIPZZ010000034.1 GCA_903869665.1 uncultured Opitutia bacterium
ACCACGGCAACATGAGCAGCCCCTCGGTGCTGTTTGCGTTGGAGGAAGCGTTGCGCGACGGCCGACCCGACGCGGCCGGCGACTGGTGGCTGGTGAGCTTCGGCGCCGGCTTCAGCGCGCACGCGTGCCGGTTTGGGGTTTGAGATGCCACAGTGGGCATCGCCCATCCAGACGGCCCGTCTCAGGACTTTTGCAGACAAAGCGCGGTGCCGGTCGCGCGTGCGGCTCGAATCAGGTCGGTGTCCAGCGTGGCGAGGGGCAGGTGGCGGCGCAGCGCGAGTTCGAGGTAGGCCGCGTCGTAGGTGGAGAGCTTGTGCTGCACAGCGAGATCCAGTGTCTTGCCCCAAGCCCGGCCGATGGTCTCGGCGTCCACGGCAATGCCATATACGCCCAATTGCGCCAGAAACGCCTCCACCCCCGCCTGATCAATGCGTCCCCGCCTTTGCGCGCCGAGCAGCACGTTGCCCAGCTCCAGATGCCACAGCGCTGGCACCCATGCCTGCGCCCCGGCGGTCAGGTCGTCGAGGAGACGGTCGGTCGCGGCGGATTTCTCGTCGTGGAAAATCCACGGCAGCACGGCGGAGCAGTCGAGCACGAGGGCTCGTGTCATGCCCGGCCCTCCGCTCGCAGCGCGCGCGCGTCCAGCCCGCCCAGGGTGTAGCGGGCGCGCAGGGCGCGCAGCTCGGCGGTGGCGGCGGCGCGCTGGGCGGTGCGGTCGGCCTCAAAGCCCACCAGCCGCGCCACGGGCCGGTCATGCTTGGTGATGGTGAACGCCGCACCCTGGCCTACGCGCTCCAGTAGCTCGCCGAGCTTGGTCTTGGCCTCGAACGCTCCGACAGTGACGGGATGAGTTTTCATGCAGTTAAACCAGTTTCTCAAACCAGTCTTGTCAACGCGGGAGTTGGCCCGACGCGACCGGCGACTGGTGGCTGGTGAGAATGCTAAATACGGAGGTTTGGTCGCAGTGACGCCAAACAAGAAGACCCCTCATGATCTCGTGTTCTTGGGACAGACGATCGAGTATCGAGTTGCCAAACCTTGGCTGATGCCAATCGCCTACGGGTTCTCCATCGCGTTCCAACAGGAGGAAAATGATGACCTTCTCTTCGCCCTTGCGGACAGCGTTGGACCGAAGCTTATCGGTAACATCTACGAGTTTACCGTTTCGGAAAAATCCAACCTGAATGCCGTTGGTAAAAATCGCTCGGCTTGGACCTCCAGCCTCGCGCTCGTTGACGCGGCCTTCATGCGGCTGAAATACGAGCAACTCTCAAGGCGATCGAGGTAACTATTCAATGCTCTTGCAAGGCGCAGCCACGAGCTGCGCCTTTTTTGTGCTCAGGCAGAATTCGCCGGTAAAGTGTCTCGTAGTGGGTGACGATGACCTTGGCGGAAAACAGCTCGCGGGCGCGTTGCTGGGCGGCTTCGCCGAGGGCGGCGCGGCGGGCGGGGTCGTGCAGTAGGATTTGGACATGGGCGGCGAGCGCGGCGGTGTCGCCGAAAGGGGCGAGCAGGCCGGACTCGTTGTTGACGACGACCTCGGGGATGCCGCCGACGGCGAACGCCACGCTCGGTCGGCCGAGGCTCATCAGCTCAAGGATGCTCAGGCAGAAGCTTTCCGTCTCGGAGGTAAAGAGGCCGAGGTCGGCCGCTTGGAGATAGTCCTCAATGTCGGTCACGTTTTGGCGGACGACGACGCGGTCGGCGAGGCCGAGGCGTTGCACCTCGGCGGCGAAGGGCGCGAAATCGCCGCCGGCGAGGATCACGAGCTTGAATTTTTCCCCGGCGCGGTGGAGGCGGGCGGCGGTTTCCAGCAGCAGGTCAATGCGCTTGAGGGCGCGCAGGTTGGAGAGGTGCAGGAGCATCGCCTCGCCGTCGCGCAGGCCGAGTTCGCGACGCACGTCGGCGATGGAGCGGGCGGGCGGGTGCGGCTCGAAAAAATTGTGGATGACCTCGATGGGGCGCGTGACGGCGAGGTGGGCGAGCGTTTCCCGCCTCATGAACTCCGAGACGGTGGTGATGGCGTCGGAGTGCTCCAGCGCGTGGCGGATGGCGGGGCCATAGCCGGGCTCGCGGGCGAGCAGGGTGGTGTCGGTGCCGTGGAGGGTGGTGACGATTTTCGGCCGTTGGCCGGCGGGCAGCATGTCGCGGGCGAGCAGCGCGGCGGTGGCGTGCGGCACGGCGTAGTGGACGTGAAGCACGTCGAGGGCGTGGTCGCGGCTGACTTCGGCCATCTTGACCGAGAGCGGGAGCGTGTAATCGGGGTATTTGAACAGGTCGTAGCTGTTGACGACGACCGGGTGGAAAAACACGCGCGGGTCGCCGGCGGGCATGCGGAACGGCCGCTCGTAGCTGATGAAATGCACCTCGTGCCAGCGCCGCGCCAGCTCCTCGCCGAGCTCAGTCGCGAGGATGCCGCTGCCGCCGACGGACGGGTAGCAGGTGATGCCGATCTTGAGGGGGCGTGGGGGCATGGGAGGGTTTTAACGCACAGGTGCAAAGCAACGAAGCACGGAGCTAGGAAAGGGTTTGATCTCGGACGACCGCAACGTGGGCAGCAGCCACCATACAGCCACGTTTGCCGTGCTTGAACAAGGGGCAACTTGCCGCTCCGAGCCTAGGTCTGACGGGACAGGCGAGAAAAATTGGTGTTTCTTCGCGGCCGGTTCGTGCTTTTGTCGTCCCCATGCCTGCTGCCGAGGATCATTCCGCCGCCACCGTCGCGCCTGCGACGGGAGTGTCGAGCCCGTCCGCCCCCGGCGACGTCGGCCTCGTCGTGCCGCGCGACTTCGTGAGCGCGGAGCCGTTCACCTTCGACAGCGGGCAGACGCTGCCCGGCTTCACATTGCGCTACGAGACCTACGGCCGGCTCAACGCCGCCGGTGACAACGCCGTCCTGATCTGTCACGCGCTCAGCGGCGACCACCATTGTGCCGGCCGCCACGCGGCGACCGACCGCAAGCCCGGCTGGTGGAACAACCTCGTCGGTCCCGGCAAGGCAGTGGACACGGACAAATATTTTGTGCTTTGCGCCAACGTCCCTGGCGGCTGCCAGGGCTCCAGCGGGCCGGCGTCCGTGAACCCCGCGACCGGGCGGCCGTTCGGGATGACGTTCCCCTTCGTCACCATCCGTGACATGGTGCGCGCGCAGAAAATCTGGCTCGACGCTCTCGGCGTGAAGAAACTCCACGCCGCCATCGGCGGCTCGATGGGGGGGATGCAGGCTTTGCAGCTCGGCATCGAGTGGCCGGGCTTCTGCCGGCGGCTCATCGTGCTGGCGGCGACGGCACGGGAGAGTGCGCAGGCCATCGCGTTCAACGAGGTCGGGCGGCAGGCCGTGATGCAGGACCCCGAGTGGCGCGGTGGGGACTACCCGCCCGGCGGCGGCCCGCGCGTGGGTCTCGCCATCGCCCGCATGATGGCGCACATCACCTATCTGAGCGACGCGGCAATGGATCGGAAATTTGGCCGGAAAACCACGAGCCCCAAGGCCAACGGTGGCGCTCTAACTGAGGAGCACTCGCAGCTCTCGATGGAGGGCGGTGCGGTCACAGGTCTCGCGCCGGCGGCGATCGAGATGAAGTTCGAGGTCGAGAGCTACCTGCGCCACCAGGGCGAGAGCTTTATCAACCGTTTCGACGCCAACTCCTACCTCTACATCACGCGCGCGATTGACCATTTCGACCTCATGGCGGCCTCCGGCTCGCTGGAGGCCGCGTTTGCGCCGATGGCGTCGGAGACGCTCGTGGTCGGCTTCACGAGCGACTGGCTGTTCCCCCCCGCGCAAAACCGCGCCATCGCGCTCGCGCTGCTCCGCGCAGGCAAACGCGCCAGCTACGCCGAGCTAGCGATGGATCTCGGCCACGACTCGTTCCTGCTCGAGTCGCAGGAGCTCTACGGCCTCGTGCGCGGGTTTTTGGGGTGAGATCAACCCAGAACTGCAACATGAGCGGCTCATCACGCTCGACGATGATTTCCGCCGCTACCGCCGTTGTCGCAACCAAGCCGCTCCGCTGGTGATGCAGGCGCGGGGGGGGAGTTGTAGGCTGGGATGGTTCCTTTATGAACCCTCTGACTCTGCTAAGGATTAGGTGGCTATGATGCTGGGCCGGGCATCTTTGGGATGTCCGGTGAGGTGGCGATCTATGGTTGCGCGGTCTCTGCGCTTCACTTGACGAAGTTCGTCTTGAAGCAACTCAACAAAGGCGATCCCCGCCTTGATATAGGCGTCATCGGGCGAGGTGAATACACCGACTCGCTGAAAGGGCTGCACGACCTTGTTCTCTTCCGATGTAATAAGATGCACACGCCCATATTTCTCACGAAACAAATTGGCGAGTGTTGAGCCATCGAGCGATTGATCCTCGAGTAGGAGTCGTGCGGCAACCTTGCGGGGGTAAACATGCTCTTCGCTGAGCCGTGGTTTCGTAACACCGCTTTCAGGGTGGAACGCTCGGAGTGCGCCAACGGAGATGCGACCAGTCCACGCGCCAGTCGGTTTTGGGATATACCAGATGGCGGCCCCAATAATTGTCTCCAAGAGGGCGCGCTGACGTGGGCTCGCAGACAAATAGACTGGACGCATGGCTACGATCAGAGCGGCAACGACGTCGCATTGCTCTACGAGTTTTGCGTCACGCTGCTCAATTCGTGTTGGCATCGAGTGAAACGAAAAGGATCTCGGAGCACAGAGATCACGCACGGTCTCCTGGCTTTACGTCAGCGTCACGCTCTTCGCCTTCGCGGATCGGAGGAGGGCGGCGGCCATGTCGGATGGGGTCGCGGCGACCTCGATGCCACATTCCTTAAACACGGTGATCTTGGCGGCGGCGGTGTCCTCAGCGCCACCGACAATCGCGCCAGCGTGGCCCATGCGGCGGCCAGCGGGGGCGGTCGCGCCGGCGATGAAACCGGCGACGGGTTTCTTGCAGTTCGCCTTGATCCAGCGCGCGGCCTCGACCTCGGCGTTGCCGCCGATCTCGCCGATGAGGATGATGCCGTGGGTGTCGGGGTCCTCGTTGAAGAGCTTGATGACGTCGAGGTGGCTGGTGCCGTTGACGGGATCGCCACCGATGCCGACGGCGGTGGACTGGCCGATACCTTTGGTGGTGAGCTGGAAAACGGCCTCGTAGGTGAGGGTGCCGGAGCGCGAGACGACGCCGACGTGGCCCTTCTTGTGAATGTAGCCGGGGGCGATGCCGATGCGGCAGCCGCCCTTGGAGCCTTCGCCGGT
>CAIPZZ010000035.1 GCA_903869665.1 uncultured Opitutia bacterium
ACGACATGAGCATCAACACCAATCACACTACGGACCAGTTCACTGCTACGACTGGTGCTCCTTGACGGCGAAACGCGCATCGCTGCCGGGCGGGTTGAGCAGGCGGTCGGCGATGGTGTGGGCGACGCCGACGAGCGTGCCGAGGTCGTCGCCTGTGAGCAGCAGGCTGTGCGAGAGCCGCCGGCGCTCGATGGCGCGCTCAATCACGGCGACGGACGGCGTGCCGACAAGGGCTTCGGGCCAAGAGTGGGGGGAGGCGGGCATGGGATTGGCGCGATGTATTAGTGCTGAGGGAAATAAACCATCAGATGGCTCATCGATTGTATTATCGCCATGAACTGAAAAACGAGCACTCCGAAGGCGCCAAAAAGCAAGCCAGCAAAAACGCGTGAGTTGCGAACAAGGAGCGCGCCAAGGGCAGTCACCAACATGGTGAATGAAACTCCAAGGAACCAAAAGCCGTGGGCCGCCCAAACAAAGCGGCTGGGCAAAAGTGATTCTTGGTAACCCGGATCGCCTGGCGCGATTTTCACGCGCAGCCAAATGATGAAGCACGATGCAGCGGTTACAAGGCCCGCTAGAAAAAAACGGGTGCTTCGACCAATCCGGCCAGATTGAACTGAATATTGTTCATCGGTGGCTGGCATTGGGCTAAAATTTGAGAAAAGAGCTACCAGCCCGGCTCAGGTTTTCAGCACCTTCTGCACAGCCGCCCAGATTTTTTTCTCTACGACGGCCTCGCTTTGGGTGCCGTCAATCACGACGACGCGCTCGGGCATGCTTTTGGCGAGGAGCAGGTAGCCGGCGCGGACTTTTTCGTAGAACTCGATGTTCTCGCGCTCCATGCGGTCGGGGAGGTCGGAGGCGCGCTGCTTGATGCGGGCGAGGCTGACCTTGGTCGGCACGTCGAGAATGAAGGTGAGATCGGGCATGGCGTTGCCGACGGCAAAGCGGTTGATCTGCGCGACGGGGTCGGCGGCGAGGTTGCGGGCGATGCCTTGGTAAACGGTGCTGCTGTCGAGGAAGCGGTCGCAGAGGACGATGACGCCCGTGGTGAGGTTGGGCGCGATGAGCTCGCGGACGTGCTGGGCGCGGGAGGCGGCGAAGAGGAGGAGCTCGGTCTCGGGCGTCATCTCGTCGCCCTTGAGGTTGTGGACCAGGATGTTTCGGATCTGCTCGCCGATCTCGGTGCCGCCCGGCTCGCGGGTGGTGAGGACGCTGCGGCCGACGCCCTGCAGGCGCTTGGCGAGGCGGGCCATCTGGGTGGACTTGCCGCTGCCTTCGGAGCCTTCGAAGGAGATGAGTTTGCCGGCGGGTTTGGATTTGAGTGGCATGGTTCGGAGAACAAAGGGTGGGGCGGTCAGCGCCAGTTGGCGAGAAAGGTTTCGAGCGTGGCGAGCGAGGGGCTCTCGGCGGTGCGGACGTAGTGGCCGCTGGTGCTGACGCCGAGCGCGAGGCAGGACTCGGGCGAGAGCCCGAGGAGCTGGCCAGTGGTGAAGCCGGCGTTGAAGTGATCGCCGGCGCCGGTGGAGATAAGCGGCTGCTCGACAAACGGACCCGGCACGCGCCATGCGCCGGCGGGTGTGGCGCAGGCGGCGCACTCGCGGGGGTGGACGACGACAGTGTCCACCGCGAGCTTTTCGCGGATGCCGGCGGTGAGGGCGCGCAGGCCGGCGTCGTTATCCGTGAGGGCGGCGGGCAGGCCGAGA
>CAIPZZ010000036.1 GCA_903869665.1 uncultured Opitutia bacterium
CGGCCTCGGCGGCGACAATCCCTCGCTCTCCGCGTGGCCGGAGACGTTTCTTACCTGGGTGAAATACATGGGCTTTCTCACCGACCAACCGCGCGTGCCCGTGCGCGGAGTGGTGAAGGTGGACGGCCGCACTCTGCCGCATGGCTATCTTATCCTGACGCCGGTGGACTTCGTCGGCGCGGGCCCCATCGCGATGCAGATCCTGAACTCCACCGCCGGCGTGCCGATGGGCCAGTTCAGCGCCAACGCCAATCTCGGCCCCGTGCCCGGCCGCTACCGGGTGGACGTGCGCCAAAACATGACCCGCTGGATCAGCAATTCCTTCACCGGCAACCTCGCCCCGCTGCGCGGCGGCAACGAGGAAGCGGCGTGGTTCGGCCACCACCGTCCACTCAACCCCAGCGTGGCCGACCAGCAGTCGTTTACCAAGGTCCGCCCGAGTGACAAGGACGACTACATCGTCGAGATCAAGCCCGGTGCCGACGCGAACATGGCCCTCAACATCGAGGTCTTCAGCTCCACCACCCCGCCGCCCGCCATCACCCTCACCGAAGCCGACGCGGCTATCGCCGGCTTTTCCAATCCACCGGCCAACGACGGCCAGCGCGCCTACGTCGAGCAGCTCAAGGCCCACCCGCCCGGCCCGGTGCCCGGCCTCCCCGAGCCCGTTCTGCTCTGGCCCAATGGTGCGCCCGGCGCGGTGGCCGACGCCAACGGCGCGTTCACCGACGAGGACAAACCAGCGCTCTACCCCCTCCGCGCGCCCGCCGCCACCAACACCGGCGCGGCGTTTCTCGTCATTCCCGGCGGTGCGTTCACCAACCGCGGCATGGACAACGAAGGCGTTCAGATCGCCCAGTTTCTCAATCGCAACGGTATCGCCGGCTTCGTGCTCCGTTACCGCCTCAGCCCGAACTACCCGTCGCGCAACACCTCGACGATGGACGGCCAGCGCGCGATGCGCTGGATCCGCGCCCACGCCGCCGAGTATGGCGTGAACCCCGAGAGCATCGGCATCATCGGCTTCTCCGCCGGGGCCGAGCTGGAGGGCGACGCATTCTACAACGCCCCGCTCGCGGGCGACCCGGCGGCCGCCGACCCGATTGACCGCCTCTCGGCGCATGCCAACTTCAGCGCGCTCATCTACGGCGGGCGCGACGTGCGCAACCCCGCCGTCGCGCCGCCGACGTTCCTGTTCAACACACTGGAAGACGGCGGGCACCTCACGGTGGAGAACAGCGTGTTCAACTCGCTGCGCGCCGCCGGCGTGCCGGTTGAGGCGCATTTTTACCAGAACGGCCCGCACGGCACGAGCATGTCACTCGGCGACCCGCAGCTCGGCCAGTGGCCCGGCCTGATGGTGAAGTGGATGAAAACCAGCGGCTGGCTCGACGCGAAGCCGGCGGCGAAGTAGTTTTCGCCGGCTCGCGCAAGGTGTCCGCCACATCACGCGGCGGATTTTGTAGGCCACGTCGCTGACGTGGCTCCAGGCTGCCGTGCGCCAGCTCAGCGAGCTGGCCTACAACAAACACCGCTACGAAAACGCTCAGCCGCCGCCGCGGGCGGCGGGGACGGCCGCGCTCGGGTCGGCGCTCGGCGGCGGGGCGTAGTCCTCTTTTGCGGGCGGGCCGAGCAGCTCGGTCAGGATGGGCTTCAGGCCGTCGGCCCAGACTTGGTAGCCTTTCAAGTCGGGGTGCAAATTATCGCTGTTCATCATGCCGGGAAAGAGGTTCCCGTTGGCGTCGGCCAGCTTGTCGTTCACGTCGAGGTAACGGACTTTTTTCCCGTCTGCGAGTTGGGCGATGCCGGCGTTGATCTTTTTTATGAACGCGTAGAGCTGGGCGTTGTTGTTGCGCGGGAAAATTGCGGTCAGAATCACGGTCGCGCTAGGGGCTTTCTGCTGAAAGCGGCCGAGGATGGCCTTTACGCCGCGCACGATGTCTTCGGCCTTGGCATCGCTACCGGCCGCGCCGCCGACATTGTTGGTGCCGCCGAGGAAGACAATGACCTTGGGGTTGACGCCATCGAGCTCGCCGTTGTCGAGCCGCCAGAGGATGTTCTGGAGCGTGTCCGCGCCCCAGGCGAAGTCGGCGACGTTCCAGCCGAAGAAGTTCTCCTTCCAGTTGGCGAGGTATTTGGCGTAGGCGGCGTCGCTGGTGCCCCAGCGGCGGGCGATGGAATCGCCCTCGACATACACATCAATCTTGCCCTGCGTGCGCTTGACGAGGAGCTGCTCGTGGGCGGTGCGGGACTTGTCGTTGTCTTGGGGCGAGGGCTGGTCGGCGGCGGGGCCGGCAGGCGCGCCGCCGCCCCGACCACCACGCGTGCCGGCGGGATTGAGCACCGCCGCGAGCTGGGCCTTCTGCGGGTCGGTGAGCGACGCGCCAGCGTTTTCGACGAGCGTGCCGCGCAGGGTGTTGAAAATAGCCAGCTTGTCAGCGGAGTCTTTCTGCGTGGCGGCGATTTCGGCGAGCAAAGGGCCGATCTGCGCGGCCTGCATGTCGGTGAGGGCGAGCGCGGTCTTGAGTGCCGCAAGGTCAGGCAGCGGCGCGGGGCCGGCGGCGGGAAACCCCGCGCCGCGCGGCTGGGCGGACGCGGCGGACGCAAGCAGCGCGGCAACCGAGATTGAGGCAAGGAGGCGGAGAGAGAGGTTCATGGGGAGGAAGTGCTGAGGGTAGATGAAACGAAACGGAGGCCGTGCGCAAGCGAACGGCCTCCGGGAGATATTAGCGTCGGTTTGGGCGGCGCGCCGCGCTCACTGCCGGAGGGCTGGAGCCTTGATGTAGGTAGAGATCCAGTCGAGGAACGGCACGATGTTCGGGCCCGAGGTGTGGCCGCCCTCGTGCTGCCGCCAAGCGAGGTCGCCGCCGACGAGCTGCTGCACCGCCGGCATCGGGGCGGTGATGTAATCGGTTGCCTTCACACCGTAGCCTTTTTTTCCGAGCAGCTCGTAAGCCGGGCTGGCAAGGATGCCAGCCATGTAGCTGCCGGGCGCGCCGACCCACTTGGGGTCGCCAGCCGCCTCGACGCCGTAGCTGATGAACACCGGGCGCGGCGCGCAGAGGGCGATGAGCTCATGGGAGTCCACCGGGAGGTCGCCCGCGTCCATTTTTTTCGGCGCGGACGCGCCGTATTTGATGAAACTGCCAGACATCCAATGATACTCGCCGGTGCCGGTGAGGTTCTCGACGGCCTCGCCGAAGTCGTGACGGTGGAGCTTGGCCCCGCCCTCGCCGGAGGAGGCGACCAAGGCGGAGGCAACGCGCTCGTCGAACGCCATCGTGACAAGGGAGGCTTTGCCGTAGCGGGAGACGCCCTCGATGGTGACGGCGCGGGGATTCACGCCGGCGGCCGGGTTGGCCTCGAAGTAGTCAATGAGCTTGCTGACGCCCCAGCCCCAGGCGCGGAGCGCGCCCCAGTCGTCGGGCTTGCGGGGCTGGCCTTTGTTGGTGAGGCCGATGATGCCTTGGCGGAGGGAATTACCACCGCTGTCGGCCTGGATGCTGCCGGGCTGGATGGAGCCGCTGCCCCAGCCATAGCCATAGGCCTGCTGGGCGCCGCCGCCGAAGGAGAGGAAGAGCGGCACGGGGCCGGTGGAGTTGGCGGGAATGGTGTAGCTGGCCTGGATGTTGACGGTGATGGCGGGATAGGCGCTATTGTCCACGTGGCCGATGAGCGTGCGGGTGATGGTCGGGATGCCGCCGTTGTTGCCCTGCGTGGTGTTCGTGACCTCCCAAGTGACTTTCGGCACGTTGGCCGGGATGCGGCCATAGACCTCGCGCTCGAAGTCCTCCAAGATCTCTTTGCGCCGGGCGGGCCATTGGTCGGCGCGGGTGACCATGGTGCCGTTCTTCATCTTCATCACGTCGGGCATGGTGTCCTTCCACGGGTTGGCGGTGGCGAGCTCGAAGCCCGGGCCGTTTTGGTTGCTGCCGCTCTTGCCGGGACGGAGGGCGGTAATGCCGAGCTGGGCCATCATGAAGGGGTGGTCGTTGTAGGTGCCGAGGAGATCGGCGACGGCGACGCTCTTCTTCTGGGTGTCGTTGAAGATGGCGGAGAGCTGGGTGACGAGGCCGTCGCGGGCCGTGTTGGCGGCGGCCTGCTTGGTGGTCAGATCCTGCTGCGCCTGGGTGAGCTGGTCGAGCAGGGGGCGGATGACGGTGACCTGCGCGTCGGTGAGGGTGAGTGCGGTCGTCAGGCTCTCAATGGTGAGAGCCGTCTGTGGGGCTGCGGCACCGCCGCCGCGGCCGAGCCCGCCGCCACCAAATGCGCCGCCGCCGGCACGCGGGGCCGCACCGCCGGCGGGAGCGACAATCGGAGCGGCGGGCTGAGCGGGGAGAAGTTGGGAGACGCCGAGCGCGAGGAGCGCGGTGGCGAGGAGGCGTATTTGGGTTTGGGTTTTCATGGTGGGGATGGGTTGAGATGAGAGTTGGGCGGCCGGGGGGGGGGGGGAAGCAGGATTAAGGTTTGGTGAATTTTTCGTCGGGCGTGAACTTGCCGGTTTTGAGGAGCTGGTCACGCACCGCTTTTGAGCGGGCGTCCCACGCGCCCTGTTTCTCGGGTGTGATGTGGTTGTGGTCGGACTCGGCCATCGGGATCGCTTCGTGCGGGACGGAGATCTGGTTAAGCGTAGCCCAGATGCCGACGGGCGGGCTGGTCGTGTCAATAAAGCCCATCGCGGCGACGACCGGAGCCTTGATGCGGTGGGCGAAGTTGATCGTGTCGAAGTAGGGCGCGGTGGCGGCGACCTTGGGGTCGTTGGTGCCCCAGTTGGGATAACCGGCGGTGCGGCCGTGCAGGCTGCCGTCAATGTTGGACCCGGAGGGGACGTTGATGATGACGGCGGTCACGTCGTTGGGGCGCAGGCCGGCGGTGGCGAGGCTCTGCTGGCCGCCCATGCTGGTGCCTTGGAACACGATGGTCTTTCCGTCCCAGTCCGCGCGGGTCTTGATGTAATCCACGGCGCGGGCGTCGCGCAGATACATGTTGAGGAAATATGAAGTCTCACGGTCGGTGTTTCCGACCGACTGGTAGTTGCCGGGCGCGCCGGTGGCGGAATTGGGTGGGATGTCGTGCGAGTCCACGTTGAACACAAGCCAGCCCTCCGCCGCGCGATCTTTGACGGACGCGAGGGTTTGCGCCTCCAGCGAATACACCCCGGCCCATTGATACATGATGAGAACCGGAAACT
Organism: uncultured Opitutia bacterium; assembly: GCA_903869665.1. GTDB lineage: Bacteria > Verrucomicrobiota > Verrucomicrobiia > Opitutales > Opitutaceae > CAIYUN01. The sequence goes on from CAIPZZ010000036.1 coordinate 5,192, forward strand.
TGCCCTCGCGCGCGGGCTTGGCGAGGTAGCCCTGCACATGTGAGCCGACGCTGTCGAGCAACACGGTATAGAGCTCAATGCCGTCCTTGCCGGCGGGGACGGGGGTGAGCGCGGGGTTGATGGGGATTTTGGCGAGCTCAGCGAGCTTGCCGTCCCAAAATGCGTCGAAATCCGCCGGGCGCGGCACGGCAGGCTGGATTTTCGTGGGCGCGATGGCCGCACCGAGCGCGAGAGCCGCGCCGCCACCTCGGCCGCCGCGCCCACCGCCTCCCCGGCGGGCGCCGGCCGGCGCGCTCCCATCCGTCGGCGCCGCCGCCGGGGTAGGCGCGGCAGAGGGCGCTGTGATCTGCACATAGAGCATCGCGGGGTCGTTCTGCACGATCTCGATGCTCGCCTGGCCGGAGGCGAGGCTGAAGGTGCCGGTCTTGATGGTGGCGGCGTTGTTGGTCTTGACCGTGTAGGTGAACTCGCCGGCGGACGGCGTCGCGCCGGGCGCAGGGGTGATAGTCCAGCCGGCCTTCTCGCCGGCGACGTAGATGCCGGTGGCCTTGAGCGGGGTGGCGACGATGGTCGGGACGGGGCCGCGCTGCTGCGCGGCGGACAGGGGCAGTGCCACCGCCAGCAAGGCGGCCAGAAGGTTCCGGAGGGTCATGGGCATGGGGCGGGGAGCCGATGGGCGGTAGGGAGATCAGACGGCGCGGCCGGCCGGCGCACGACGGCTTTTTAGTTCAACGGTTGAGCTAGCTAGGGGCGGACGAAAGGGTTTGGAGCACGGACGGCGAACGTCCGCCGCACCGGGCCGCAGCCGATGTCATTTCGCGGCGATGGCCTCGTTGATCGCCTGCTCCACGAGGGGCGAGATGATGGCGTAGCCTTGGGCGCTGGGGTGTGTGCCGTCGTTGCTGTAGCCCATGGTGCCATCGGGGCGAGCCAAGGGGGTGTGCGTGTCCACGAAGAACACCTCACCGGGGCGCGTGGCGGAGTATTCCTTGATCCATTTGTTGAGTGCGATAACGCGCACAGTGCCATCTTTCACGCTGGGCTGCCAACTGTAGCTCGTGGTCGGCAGGATGGCGCACAGGACGACCTTGATCTTATTCAGCGAGGCCAGATCTATCATCGAGATGAGATTGTCCTGAATCATCTTGTCAGTTGAGCGGCCCATATTGCCAGCGATGTCGTTGGTGCCGGCGAGGATGACGACGGCCCTGGGCTTCAGGTCAATCACGTCGGGACGGAAGCGGAGAAGCATCTGCTGCGTGGTCTCCGAGGTGCGGCCGCGGCCGAGGTAGTTGTTCTTGCCGGGATAAAGGGTGCGGAACGATCCCTGCCAGTTCTCAGTGATGGAGTCGCCGAGAAAGACGACGCGGTTCTCGCCGGGCGCGGGCTGGCCGAGCTGGGCGTTCTTCTCGCGATAGACTAGTAGGTCGGCCAGATCCCAGTCGAGGCGCGAGGGCCAGTCCACATGCTGTCCGGGCAGGATGGGAACGCGCGAGGTGAACTGGGGCGGGGTGATAAACTCAGCGAGCTGCTTTTTTTGCGCGGCGTTCAGCGAGGCCAGCACTGCCGTCCGCTCGGCGAGACCACCGCGCCAGCCGGCGAAGTCGGCCTGACGCTGAAGAATGTCCTGCTGCGCCTTGGCGATGTCCGCGAGTAGCGGCGCGATCGCAGCAGTCTGTGCGTCGGTGAGGGTGAGCGCGGTTTTGAGCGACTCAAGCGTGGGCAGCGAGGCGGACGTCTGCTGGGCGCGGAGGGGCAGAGCAACGACGAGGGCGGCGAGTGCGCCCAGAGCGATAGTTTTCATGGGGGGATGGGGAAAGACTATGCTGGGGCCGGTCATTGCCGGCAGGCAAGCCGCTTTGCGCCGCCCTCAGTGACGGCGGCGGCTCAGACGTTGGCGAGGCGGCCGGTGGAGTCGCCGAAGCGGGCGATGTTGTTGGGTGCGACGCGGTCCATCATGCTGAGGAAGAGGTTGGAGATGGGCACGCCGGCATGCTGCACAAACCGTCCGCCTTGGAGCGTGCCACCGGCGTTGCCGGCGAGCAGCACGGGGAGGTTGGTGTGGGAATGGCGGTTGCCGTCGGAGTTGCCGCAACCATAGACGATCTGGGAATTGTGCAGGATGGAGTGGCCGTCAATGTCCTTGGTCGCGTCCAGCTTCTCCAGGAAGTAGGCGAGCTGCTGGACATACCAGTAGTCAATCTGGCGAACTTTTTCCATCCAGTCGGCCTTGTTGCCGTGATGCGACAGGTTGTGGTGGCCGTCGTTGATGCCGATCTCGGGGAAATGGATGTAGCTGCCGTCGCCATTGATCATGAAGGAGGCGACACGGGTGGAGTCAGTCTGGAAGGCGAGATACATCATGTCGAACATGAGGCGGACATACTCGCTGAACTTCTCCGGGACGCCGTCCGGCACGTCGGCCGAGGGCTGGGGCCGGGAGGCGCGGGACTTTTCGGCGGCGGCGATGCGCAGCTCGATGTCGCGGACGCTGGTGAGATACTCGTCGAGCTTTTGCTTGTCGCGGCCGGTGAGGCCGCGCACGAGGCTGTTGGTGTCCTGCTGGATGAAGTCGAGGATGGAGCGCTGCTGCTCCTGACGGATACTAAGGTTTTTGGCGCGCTCTTGGGGCGAGCCAGAGCCAAAGAGGCGCTCGAACAGCAGCCGGGGGTTGACCTCGGGGGTCATCGGCACCGTGGGCGAGCTCCATGAGAGGTTGTGCTGGTAAATGCAGGAGTAGTCGGTGTCGCAGCCGCCGGCGTTGATAACGAGGTCGCAGGAGAGCTCAAGCGAACGGAACGGCGTGAGGAGGCCGATCTGCTGGGCCATCATCTGATCGGCGGAAATGCCGGCATAGACGTCGGTGCCGTTGGTTTTTTTGATGCGGGTGCCGGTCAGGAAGGTGCCTTGGGCGCGGGCATGGTCACCGCCGCCGTCGGCCCCGGCGTTGGCGGAGTAGTCATCGAGGCCGCCGAAAACCTGCAGCTTATCTTTGACCTTGGCGAGCGGCGCGAGGGTGCGATTGAGCTCGAAGTCCTTGCCCTCGGTGGTGGGCCACCAGGAGTCCTGAATCACGCCGTTGGGGAAGTAAATGAACGCGGTGCGGAGGGGCGCCCCGGTGGCGGTGGTCGCGGCCGGAACCACGGCGCCGCCGGCGGATGGGGCGGCCGCCATCAGACGACGGGGGAGAAACGACTCCATCGCCGGCAGCGCGAGACATACGCCGAGGTTCCGCAGGAAGCGGCGGCGGTCGAGGTGCGGGGAAAAGCGCGCGGGGGAGCGGTCGGGCGAGGAGAGGGCGGTTTTCATGGAACGGGCTGGTTGGAGGCGACAGTGGCGGGTTTCGTTTCGGCGGGCAAGGCGTTGGAGACCGGACGGCGGCGCTGGAAAGGCGCGGACTCGATCACCCCCATAAGCAGGGAGGAGAACCGACCTTCATCTTTTTCCAGCCGCGCGACGATGGCGTCGAGCGTGGGCACGTCATAGTATTCGACGCCGCGCCCGAGGGCGTAGGTCATGAACTTTTCGGCGAGCGTATGGTAAAACTCGGCGCGGTGGCCGTTGATGATGACCTGCTTGAGCTGCTTGATCCCGGAGATTTTCTCGCCGGTGGCGAGCTCGCCGGAGGTCTCGATGGGCTGGCCGAACTCCATCGAGCGCTGGCGACCGAACGCGTTGAAGTTTTCCAAGGCCAGGCCGAGCGGATCCATGCGCTCATGGCAGGAGGCGCAGAGCGGGTCGGCGCGATGGAGGGCGATGAGCTCGCGCTGGGTAGGCTTGCGTTCGCCGAGCTTGTCCTGAGTCTTCTCCAAGCCGGGCACATTCGGCGGCGGCGGCGCGGAGGGCGAGCCGAGGATATTCTCCAAAATCCACTTGCCGCGTTTCACCGGGGAGGTGCGCGTGGCGTTGGAGGTCACGGTGAGCACGCTGCCCATCGTCAAAACGCCGCCGCGCGGGTTGTCGGGCCCGAGCGTGACTTTCTGGAGCTGGGCGCCGGTGATGCCCTGGATGCCGTAAACGGCGGCGAGCTGGTCGTTGACGAAGATGTAGTCGCTGTCGATTAGCTCAAGCACGCTGCGGTCCTCGCGCATGATGTGAGCAAAATAGGCCTCGGCCTCCTGCTTCATGGAGGCACGCAACTCGGGCGTGAGATCAAGGCCGCTTGGGGCCGCCCCTCCGCGCCCGCCCCGGCCGCC
>CAIPZZ010000037.1 GCA_903869665.1 uncultured Opitutia bacterium
GAAATCGCGGCGCTGGGTGAGCCGCCAGTAATTCTCGGGCGTGGCGGCGGACGGAGGGAGTTCCCAGGATTTCGGCGAGCGGAGGAGCATGGCGAGGATGGGTTAGAGGGCGGACGCGACGCGACCAATGTTGGCGCGCACGGGATAAGAGGCAACACCCGCGTGGATTATTCCACCGCGAAACGCGCGGCGCACGCCAGAGGCAGGTTGCGCCGGGCCGGCCGACGTGCTCGATTGGGCGCATGGCCAAGCTTCCCACGTCCCCGCTCCGTAGCTTTTTCGTGCTGCTTCTGATGGGCGTATTTCTCGCCACACTCGCGCTCGTCGTGCGCTCACACCTGCTGATGCGGAAAAACCCCGGCCGGCCGATGAACGAGGCGATGCGCGAGTCGCTTGAGGGCGCGCCCGCGCCCGCCCAGCTCGCCGCCGAGGACGAGCGCGTGATCGCGGAAAATTATCCTGGCGCGCGCCTCAACAAGTCCGGCCTGCGCTGGATCGTGCGCGCGACCGGCACAGGCACGCCGCCACGCGCGGGCCAGACGCTCGCCGTGCGCTACACGGGCCGGCTGCTCGACGGCCGGGCCTTTGACGAGCGGCGCGCGACCGGCGAGCCGCTCCGGCTGACGACGGTCTCGGTGCCGGGACGCGACGGTGGCCCGGGGCGGCTGACGGTGAGCGGCGGCGGCTACGGCGCGGGCTGGGATGAGGCGCTGGCCGCAATGCGACCCGGCGAGAAACGCACGTTGATTCTGCCATGGTGGATCGGGCCGTTTGGCGCGGACGGCCACGAACCGGCCGTCCCGCCGCGCACGACGTTGGTCTATGACATCGAGCTGGTCGGCGTGGAGTAGCGCGTGCAGTAACTGCCCTTGACGGATGTTGTCCGCGCGTCCAATTCACCTGGCCTACGATCCAGCCACGCTGCCTGCGCTCGCACCCTTGATCGCCAGCGGCGGCGCAAGGGACGCGGCCTGTTTTCTTCTCGCGCCCGGCCTTCCGCCCGGCATCGCGGTCGGCGTGGAAGTGGATGGGCGCGACTACCACGCGGTCACCGTAACCCGGCCCACGTGGTTTGACTCGTTCGCCTTCGCCCGGCCTGTCGTGCTGCTGCCCGCCGAAAGCGAGTCGGCCGGGCTGGAGCAGGGCTACATTGACATGGCAATGTTGGTCGCGCGCGACGCCGATGCCGGCGCGGTCACTCGGCTAGCCGACGCCGTGCGTGCGCTGCTGTTTTTGGAGAATCGCGCCACCGCCCAGGTGCAAAGCCCTGAGGCGCTGCTCGGTGAGCTGGAACGTGTGCAATCGCTGGGCCGTCGCTGGCAGACGGCCGCCGGGCTGCTTGGGGGGGGTGGCAGTCGCGCTCGTTTTCGGTTCCGTCGCCATTCTTGAATATCGGCAGAACCGTTTCATAGTAGCGTTGTTGCGGAGCTTTGGCGCGCCCGCTCCCCTGCTGCTGCTGCGTTATGCGGCCGAGGCGCTGCTGTTGGCCGCTGCCGCCGTGCTGGCCGCGCGGGGCATACTTGCTACGACGCACGGCGAATTATTTGGAAAACTCGCCGGATTCGAGCCGGCCCTGCTCGACCGGGGGGTGATTGATCCTTACGCTTGGTCGGAGATCTGGCGGCAGGCCCGCTGGCTGGGGCTAGGCGCAGGGCTGGGGGTGGTTCCTGTCGCACTGGCGATGCGAGCGGCGGTGGGAAGGGTTTTACAGTAACAGATTGACGACGTTTCGCCCCAAAAATAGCCGAATTATTGCAATAATATTTCAAATATTCCCCAAAAAGTTGCTTGCCTTGGCAGGGCAGTTGCTAGAAATCAGGGTCGGTTTTTCTTATCCATTCGTGGTTAAGGGAAGCCAAAACCACAAACCAAACCAACCATGACCACATCCAAAAAACTGCTTGTCATCGCGGCGTCCGCTCTGGCGCTCGCCACCGGAGTCAAAGCGCAGGTCGCCATCGGCGGCTACGCGGCGGCCTCCTGGACCCACACCAGCGGCGCGGCGGCTGACCGCCTCGACATTGACTCAGCCTTGCTCAAGTTCTCCGGCGACTCCAAGCCCGTCTCGGGCGTTGTTAGCCTCTACTACGTCCCTGGCTCGGCTTTCGCCACCGAATCCGACTCGGCTTTCTCCCTAGACTCCGATATCCACGTGCTCGACGCCTACGTCAACTGGGATATGGGCAGCGGCTGGAGCCTCACCGGCGGCCGTTTCCTAAGCTGGCTCGGTTACGAGTCCTTCTTCAGCGTGAACAACCCTGAGATCACCGGCGCCAACACCGTTCCCGGCTTCATCCCCGGCTACGAGGAAGGCCTCCGCCTGACCTACACCGAGAAGGATTGGAACGCCGGTTTCGGCGTCGTTGACTCCGCTTACAGCACGACGGCCTTCAAGGGCGAGA
>CAIPZZ010000038.1 GCA_903869665.1 uncultured Opitutia bacterium
CAGCCCTTCGCCTCCGCTGCCCGGTGGATGTCGCCCACGACGGCCCCGGCCTGCACGAATGCGAGGCCTGCTTCGGCATCAATGCGGATGCGGTTCCACTCCGACAGGTCGAGCACCCACCCGCCATGCACTGGCGAGGCTGAGCCGGTCAGCGAGGTGCCCGACCCACGCGTGGTCACGGGCACGCGGTGTTTGTTGGCCAGCTCTAGCACGACCCCAATGTGGGCATCTTTGCGGGGCTTCACTACGGCGTCGGGCAAAAACGACAGCTTGCTCCCGTCAAACGACGCCCTGAATCGCGCTGTGTCAGTTACAGCCACACGCGCCCCCAAGCGGCGGCGGAGTTGCTGGGTGGCGGTGCGGATGGAGGCCATGACACCGCGAACCGTCACGCTTCGCTCGGCCGCACTCAACTGAGAAATGCCGCCGGCTATGCTTGGTGCATTCTCCTGAGCCGAGCCTGCTGGCTTGCACCGAAGACGCGACGCCGGAGTTGCACTTAGCCCTCAGGTGAAAAAATACCTCACAAGATGAAAAAATACCGGTGCGGCGAAACACAACGAGTCCACCCGATCCATCACGCCCCCATGTCCCTCGATCAGCGCGCCGTAATCCTTCACGCCACGATCTCGCTTGATAGCTGACATGACTAGGCCGCCCGCGAACCCGGCCAAGGTGATCGCCAGAGAGACGAGCGCCGACTGCCACCAGGCGAATGGGGTCGCCCACCACATCCCCGCGCCGAGGGCCGTCGCCGACAGCACGCCGCCGACCAAGCCTTCCCATGTCTTGCTCGGGCTGACTTTCGGCGCGACGGGATGCCGGCCGCAGGTCTTGCCCCACACATAAGGACGGCGACCAAACATCTCCATACTCAGACAGTCACAAGCGCAAGCCCCACGGAGTAGTGAACGCACTTTGAATTTGCATGATACGTCCGCAAACAATCCTCCCTGTGTTCACGCACCGGCCACGAAATGAATCTCACTTTCCAAATCCGCCCGGGTGCGCCTCGTGCCATTTCCAGGCGGTCGCCACGATAGATTCGATGTCGGGAAACTTGACCGTCCAGCCGAGCTCGCGCTGCGCCTTGGACGAGTCGGCGTAGAGCGCGGGCGGGTCGCCGGCGCGGCGGGGGGCGAGGACGTGCGGCACGGGCCGGCCCGTGATTTTTTCCACGGCGCGGATCACCTCCAGGACCGAGGTGGGCGTGCCGGTGCCGAGGTTGTAGAAGAGCTGCGTGCCGGGCGTGGCGAGTTTTTCGAAGACCGCGATGTGCGCGCGGCTGAGGTCGTCCACATGGATGTAGTCGCGCAGGCAGGTGCCGTCGGGCGTGGGATAGTCGTTGCCGAAGACATTCAGCGGCGGCCGGCGGCCGGTGGCGGCGTCAATTGCGAGCGGGATGAGATGTGTCTCGGGATCGTGATCCTCGCCGATGGAGCCGTCCTCGGTCGCGCCAGCAGCGTTAAAATAGCGGAACGACGCGAAACTCAGGCCATAGGCGGTGGCGAAGGCCTTGAGCGCGTTTTCCACATCGAGCTTGGTCTGGCCGTAGGGGTTAATGGGGGCCTGGGGCGCGTCTTCGGCGATGGGCATCTTTTCCGGCACGCCGTAGGTCGCGCAGGTTGAGGAAAAGACGAATTTCTTCACCCCCGAGCCGAGCATGCAGCGCAGCAAGTGCAGGGTGGAGGCGAGG
>CAIPZZ010000039.1 GCA_903869665.1 uncultured Opitutia bacterium
ACGAGCCGCTGGCAGATGGTGAGGCCGAGGCCGGTGCCGCCAAACTTGCGCGTGATCGAAGTATCGGCCTGTTGAAACGGCTGGAACAGCTTCCCGATCTCCTGCGCGCTCATGCCGATGCCGGTGTCGGCGACAGCGAACCGCAATGTGACCGCACCGTCCTCGCCGGCCTCGGCGTCCACCCACACGCCCACCTGGCCGCCCTCGGGGGTGAACTTGGCGGCGTTGCCGAGCAGGTTAAGCAGCACCTGCCGCACGCGCAGCGGGTCGCCCAGCACGGCCTCGGGCACGCCGTCCGCGAAGCCCGCGCTGTAGGCGATGCGCTTTTGCGCGAACCGCGCGCGGAAGACCGCGCCGGCCTCCTCGACCAGCGGCCGCAGCCGCACCGGCACGCTCTCCAGCTCGAACTTGCCCGACTCGATTTTGGAGAAGTCGAGGATCTCGTTGATCACCGCCAGCAACGCGTCGCAGCTCGTGTCAATCACGCCAACCAGCTCGGCCTGCTCGGGCGAGAGCTGGGTGTCGCGCAAGAGGCTGAGGTGGCCGATCACGCCGTTGAGCGGCGTGCGGATCTCATGGCTCATCATGGCGAGAAAATCACCCTTCGAACGCCCACCCGACTCGGCGGCCTCCTTGGCGTCGCGCAGATGCCGCGCCATCGCGCCGGTTGCGCGGGCGAGGTCAGCCACCTCGTCATTGCCGGGAAATTTTTCCAGCTCGGCGATGGGGCCGATCTTCTCGAGCGCGGCGACGAGCTTGTTGAGCCGCTCCAGCCGCACGACGAACCCGCGCGCGACGATGAGCCAAAACGCTAGCCCCAGCAGCAGCCCGCCCGCCAGCAGCACGCCGAAAATCCACATGATGTGCGCCTGCAACTCCGGGTTCTCCGCCACGCCCGGCTCGGGCAGCACATTCTGCCACACCCAGCTCGCGGCCAGCGCGAGCAGCGCGGTCCAGGCGGGCAGCAGGAGCATGAGCGCGCGGCGTAGGGATTTCATGGTGGGTGAACGCCGCCAACCATGTCCGGCGGGGCCGGTATGGCAATCTGGTTCCACGCCTACCGCACCGCCAGCCACCATTGGAACATCACCGAGCCGCCGATGATCGACAGCGTCGCCCAATGCCGCCGGCCAAAGGTCGTCCCCGCGCATCCGAGGCCCACTATGAGCAGCCCGCCCGCCACCCCAAGGTTTGCCTGTAGCTCGCGACGGCGGGTGCGGTCTCGGATACGCTCCGCCATCTCAGGTGCCACCTTGTATTCGCTGATGTGTGTGCCGGGCGGGAGCGCCTCGGCGATGTTGTCGGTCGGAATTTTCGTTCCCCATTTCACCAGATCGGTGACTTTGCCCCGAAAGAGATCCATCGCGCCGCTGGCGTATCCCACGCAACCGCCCCATGTCCCATACGGGGCGTCAGCCCACCATGTTCCGTCGGGCTGCAAGCCGCGCGTCCACATCACTGGAGTTTCCGGCGGAAGCTCGGTGATGTTGGGCACAAGCGCGACCGCCCAGAGGAGCGGGGCATCGCCGAATCCTGACGTAAGCTGGCTCTTGTCACCTTCGGCCAATATTGAACCGTGCAGGTCATAGTTCAAAACCTTCACCACCGGATCCAACGGGGATACCCAAGTTCGCACGCCTGTCAGCCCTTGAGCACGGGCAAGGTAGGCGGCAAGCGCATAAACATCACTCAGGGTCTCCGGAGGCAGGCCGGTTTTGTATTTCGCCTGCTCTGCTTGCCAAGCTTCGATAATAAAGCGGGGGCCGACATTGAAATCTTGGTTGCGCACGGCATCCCTCGTGGCGGTTCGCACGGCGGCCATGAAACCGTCGGCCAACACGCATAAGACCGCCAGAACGATCAGCAATCCCCGCAGCGTGAACGCCGCTTGGTGCGCGCCAGGGGAAAGCGGAGAAAGTTTCATGCCGAACGTCATTTGCATCCATCCGGCCTCATATGGCAATTAGGTTCGACACACGGTCGCAATTTTCCACACGTCGATACGAGAAATTTACCGCCAAGCAGGAGCGCGGCCGGATCTTACCGCCAACACCCTCACCCCGCGAACGGGTTGAACTTCCGTTCGTGGCCGAGCGTGGTCAGCGGGCCGTGGCCGGGGGCGACGACGGTGTCGTCGGGCAGCTCGGCGAAGAGCCGCCGCAGGCCGGCGCGCAGCAGCGGCGCGGAGAAATAGCAGCCGCCCGCAGAACCGGCGAAAAGCAGGTCTCCCGACACGAGCAGCGGCGCGCCCGCCGGCGCGCGGACGGCGCGCACCTCGTAGCAGTTGTGCGCCGCCGCGTGGCCGGGCGTGCTCCACGCGCGCACGGCAAAGCCCGCGACCTCCACGGCCGCGCCCTCGCCGAGCGGACGCGCGCCGGGCACGGCGGCCCCTGCGGGGGCATAGACGGGCACACCGGGGTTTTCCGCGAGCAGGCCGGCCAGTCCGCCGAGGTGCTCGGTCTCGGCGTGGGTGATGAA
>CAIPZZ010000040.1 GCA_903869665.1 uncultured Opitutia bacterium
ATCCAGTTGGCCGTGTTCATGTCGTGCGTGCGGCGGCGGTCGTCGCCGGTGTTCTTGCGCAGCTCGAGGAACTCGAGGATGTCGTTGTGCCACGTCTCGAGGTAGGCGCAGCCGGAGCCCTTGCGCTTACCGCCCTGATTGACGGCGACGAGCTGGTCGTTGTGGAGCTTGAGGAAGGGGATGACGCCCTGCGACTCGCCGTTGGTGCCGGCGATGTAGGCGCCGGTGCCGCGGACGGCGGTCCAGGAGCCGCCGAGGCCGCCGGCCCACTTGGCGAGGAACGCGTTGTCCGCGATGCCACGGAGCATGATGCTCTCGAGCGAGTCATCCACGTAGTAGAGGTAGCAGGAGGAGAGCTGCGAGTGGAGGGTGCCGGCGTTGAAGAGGGTGGGCGTGCTGGAGCAGAAGCGGCGGCTCTTGTAGAGGCCGTAGAGGGCGGTGGCGCGCTCCTCGCGCTCGAACTTTTCGTCGAGGAAGAGGCCCATGGCGACGCGCATCCAGAAGAACTGCGGCGTCTCAAGGCGCTTCGCGGGCTGAGCGGTCTTGTCAATGATGAGGTAGCGGTCGTAAAGCGTCTGGATGCCGAGGAAGTCGAACTCAAGGTCGGCGGACGGGTCGAGCGCGGCGGCGAGCTTGTCGAGGTCGTATTCGCGAAGGCGGGGGCTGTAGCGCTTGATGGCGATGCCGTGGTCAATGGCCTTCTTGAAGGCGGCGACGTGGAACTGCTTCAGCTTGCCGAGGCCGTCGCGGAGGATGTCCCAGCCGAGGACTTCCTGGTAGATGTAGGTGAGCTGGATGCGGCCGGCGAACTTGGCGAAGTCGGCGTCCTTCTCGATGAGGGTTTTCGAGTTGAGGATGATGGTGGCGTCGAGGTCCTTTTGGGAAATCTGGTCGTAAACGGAGCGGAGCAACTCGATCTCGATCTCCTCGTTGGTGAGCGAGAGGTCGAGCCCGATGCGGGCGAACTCGATGCGGCGGTGGAGGTCGGCGCGATCCCAGAGGGCGGTGGCGCCGTCCTCCTGCTTGACGACGATCATTGTGGGCTGCGTGGGGGCGGCGGGGGCGGTGTCGTCGCCGGTGGCACGCTGCTCGGCCCGGATGGCGCGGTATTGGATGTAGGCCTTGGCGACCTTGAAGTGGCCGGCCTTCATCAGCTCCTCCTCGACGAGGTCCTGCACCTCCTCAATGTTGAGGAAATTCTGCTTGAGCGCGAGGGCGCGCAGGGTGACGGCCCGGGCGATGGCGAGGGCGGGCGAGGAATCAATGCGGAGCGAGAGGAAGGTCTTGCGGACGGCGATCTCGATTTTCTGCTCGATGAAGGGGACCACGGTGTTGTTGCGGCGGATGATCTTCACGGCCGTGGTGTGGCCGGTGTGGGTGAGCTTGCGGCTGCGGTTAAGCAGGAGGCTCTTGGCGACGTCGTAGGCGTTGTTGTCCACGAGGGTCTTCTCGATGAGCTCGTAGAGGTCGTTGAGCGAGAGCTTGAGCGGGGTGCGGCGCAGGGACTCGTGGGAGAGGTTGGTCGCGATCTCGCGGACGATGCGCGAGACGAAGCCGCGGGTGGTGTCGTTGAAGATGTCGCCGGACTCGCCGGCGGCGAGGCGGACGGTGGTGACGGCCTTGCCCAGCGTGTCGGCGACCTCGGCGAGGTCAAAGGCGGACTCGCCCTGCGGGACGAGGAGGGTGATCTGGGGGAGCGCGGCGAGGTCGGAGGGCACGCAGTCGCGCCAGGCAAAGGCGGGGTGGGTGTCGGCGGAGGTGCGGGAGGCTTTCTTGAGGGCGAGGTCTTGTTCGAGATGGGAATTCATGGCGGCGGGGGAGGCGGAAGGTTGATGAAAATGGGAACGCGGCGGGCGCGGGAGGCTCAGAGGTCGTCGTCGCTGACGGTGCGGAGGGCGGACTGCTTCTGGTATTCGGTGACGCGGCC
>CAIPZZ010000041.1 GCA_903869665.1 uncultured Opitutia bacterium
GCCATCACGCGCCAGTCCGCCCACGGCGCGGCGGCGCGGCCGGCGGCGACCATCTCTGGCGAGCGGTCCGTCGCCGTGACCCCGCCGGGCCAGCCGGCTAGATGGGCGGTGAACACACCCGGCCCCGCGCCCACCTCCAGTGCGCGGCCGTCTCGCCTCGCGGGCAGCCACGCCGCGAGCCAGGCGGCCAGCTCGCGCTGCACCTGCGCGTGCCGCGCGTAGCCGGGCGCGGCCTTGGAGAAAGGATCGGCGATGGGGGCACTCATGGTTGCAACCGGGCGAGGCGACCGATGGCCCACACCGTGGTCAAATTTCATGGCTGTGTTTTGATTCGCGCTCATTCGCGTCCCTTCGCGGTTAAAGCTGCGGAAAACTCGCGCAGCAGTGCCGCCGGATGATGCGTCGCACCCGGCACGACGGCGATTTCTGGCGCGAGTTCCTGCAGCCGGGCCGCGTCGAGCAATGGATCGTCCGCGCCGCACCACGCACGCCAGCCGGCGGGTAGAACGGGCAGCAGCGCGACGGTCTCAAGCTGATCGAGGCCCCACTGCAAAATTTCTGGCGCCAGCCCGGCGGCCTGCTCCGGCGACACCCCCAGCCCGGCGCGCGCGTAAAAATCCGCGAGCGCCGCCGCCGGATCGCGCCGCAGCCAGCGGGCGAGATATCTGACCTGCGTGCGCGCCATCCGACCACCGGTGTTTTCCTCGCGCGGAAACGCAAACATCGGCGCGAGCAGCGCGACGCGTGGCCGGATGGTGGAGCGCGTTGACCCCAACGCGCTTTCCGTCGCCGCGCACCCCCACCATGCGTTGGGATCAACGCGTGCCACCTGTTCAGCGCCGAGCAGCAGTTGCGCGCCAAGCGAATAGCCCGCCAGCCAGTCAAAGGGGCCGGCCGTGCGCAACGCGGCGAGCGCATCCGGTGCGGCGGGAAAAAACGTGTGCGCCGCCCCGGGCAGCGCCGCACGCGCCAGTGGAGCGAACCACGCCTCCGGCACCGCCCAGCCGAGCACCCAGCCAATCCTGAGAGTGGAGCGCGGCGTCCCCGTCGCACTCGGCTGCCCTCCGAGTTGTAGGGGCGTAGTCTGGCTGCGCCCTTCCGAATTCTGCCCTCCGAGTTGTAGGGGCGCAGACTTGCTGCGCCCTTCCGGGCACCCTACCCCTTGGGCGCAGTCCGACTGCGCCCCGCCAGTTTCAGAATTTTCGCTCACGGTGCCGCCCTCCAGTCATCCATCGCCGCGAGCAGCCGCACCGCATCGGCCTCGCAAAACGTGCGCTTCAGTGAGAGGCGCAGGCGGCTCGTGCCGGCGGGCACCGTGGGCGGGCGCACCGCGCCGACGAGGATGTTTTTTTCCCGGAGCGCGGCGGCGAGCGACATCGCGGCGTCGGCCGCGCCGAGCCTCACCGGCACGATCGGCGAGTCGCCGTCGGGCGCGTCCCAGCCGGCGGCGCGCAGGCGCGCGCGCAGGTCGCGCGAGACGGCATGCCAGCGCGGCTGCTCGGGCGCGAGCGTGCGGATGCGGGCGAGTGCGGCCGACGCGGCGGCGACGTTGAGCGGCGAGAGCGCGGTGGAATAGATGAACTCGCCCGCGAAGTTCACAACATAGTCGCGCACAACCGCCTCGCGGAAGAGCGTGTAGGCGCCACCCGACGCCAGCGTCTTGCCGAAAGTGCCGATGAGCACATCCACCGCGTCAGCGATCCCAGCGGCGCGGACGAGGCCCGCGCCTTCGGGACCGTGCCAGCCGAGCGCGTGCGCCTCGTCCACGATGAGGCAAAAATTGTGGCGGCGCTTCAGACCGGCGAGCCGCGCGAGGTCGGGATAGTCGCCGTCCATGCTGAAGACGCTTTCGGTGACGACAAAAACCTCGCGGCCGGAGCGCGCCGGGACGTCGCGCTCCACCTCGGAATCGGCGGACGGGCGGGCGGACGCGGAATGTTTTTGGAGCAGCTCCTCCAGGTGGCCGAGGTCGAGGTGTTCGTAGCGCTGGAGGCGCGCGCCGCTGCGGAGGAGGCCCGCGATCATGCTGTGGTGGATGAGCCGGTCGGCGAACACGAGGTCGCCACGGCGCGGGAGCAGGCCGAGCACGGCGGAGTTGGCCGCATAGCCGCTGCTCCACAGCAGGCCGAGCGGAAACCCATGCCACGCGCCCAGCTCCGCCGTGAGTGCGGCGTGCGGCGGTTGCCAGCCCGTGACAAGCGGCGAGGCAGCGGCGGAGGTGCCATGCGCGGTGGCCGCGCGGGCGGCGGCAGCGGCGAGCGCGGGGTCGTGGGCCAGCCCGAGGTAATCGTTGTCGGCCAGGTTAAGAACGCCAGCCGCAGGGGTGGTGACGCGCAGCTCGCGGCGCAGTCCTTCGCGGCCGCGTTCGGCGAGGGCGTGCTGCAGGCGCGGGAGCAAGGAGGTGGAGCGCGTTGACTCCAACGCGCTTTCCGAAGCCCGCTCAACCAGCACGTTGGGGTAAACGCGCTCCACCTTCAAGTCCGCCACACTCGACCACAGCGGCACGCCGGCGGCGGCCAGCTCGGCGCGGTTCGAAGCGGACACCGTGGGGTCGGTGGCAAAATGACTGTTGAGCCACACTCCGGTGGGCAGGCCGGTCGCGGCGGCGCGCGCGAAGGCGAGCCGGGCCTGGTTGATCGCGCCGAGGCGGTCGGGCACGACGATCACGATGGCGTCGGGCACAAGCGCGGCGGCGAGGTCGGCCCAATCGCGCGCCTCGGCGTCAATCGGCGTGGCGATGCCGCCCGCACCCTCGACCACGCGCCAGTCGCACAGCGGCAGCGCGCGCAGTTGGGCGAGCAGAGCGGCCAAGGAAATTTCCCGCCCCTCGGCCCGGGCCGAGGTGCTGGGCGCAAGCGCGGCGGCGAAGGTCAGCAGCGTGAATGCTTCCAGCGTGCCGCCGCCACCCGCCAGCCGGCGGGCGCCGGCAGCGTCGCCTTCGGCGGGCGCGCCGGTCTCGACCGCCTTCACGATCTGGCCCCGCGACCCGTCCGCCGCCAGCTGGCGCGCGAGCGCCGCGACGACGTGGGTTTTGCCGACGCCAGTGTCGGAGCCTGTGACCAGGACAGTGCGCACGGTGGAACGCGTTGACCTCAACGCGTTGTTTCGTTCCCACCCGCAGCTCGCGCGTTGCGGTCATCGCGCTCGACCCGCGGCGCGGCGGCGAGCGGATGCATCCCGAGGCGCGCCAGCAACTTCATGTCGTCCGAGCGCTCAGGGTTGGGCGTGGTGAGCAGCTTTTCGCCCAGAAAAATGCTGTTGGCCCCGGCGAGGTAGCAGAGCGCCTGCATCTCGTCGCTCATCGCGGTGCGGCCGGCGGAGAGGCGCACCATCGCGCGCGGCATGAGGATGCGCGCGGTGGCGATGATGCGGACGAACTCGATGGGATCCACGGGCTGCTGCCCGGCGAGCGGCGTGCCAGGGACAGGGACCAGGGCGTTGATGGGCACGGAGTCGGGCTGCGGGTCGAGCGCGGCGAGCTCGCCGAGCATCTTCAGGCGGTCGTCCACGCTCTCGCCCAGCCCGAGGATGCCGCCGCTGCACACCTGCAGGCCGGCGGCGCGGACGCGCGCGAGGGTCTGCAGGCGGTCATCGTAGCAGCGGGTGGAGATGATCTCGGGGTAGAACTCGCGCGAGGTGTCGAGGTTGTGGTTGTAAACCGTGCAGCCCGCCTCCTTCAGCCGCGCGGCCTGCGCGCCATCGAGCATGCCCAGCGTGCAGCACACCTCTAGGCCGAGATCGGAGACGCCGCGCACGGCGTCGAGCACGGAGTCGAACTGCGGGCCGTCGCGCACCTCGCGCCACGCCGCGCCCATGCAGAAACGGGCCGCGCCGCCGTCGCGCGCGCGCCGCGCGGCGGCGACGATCCCGGCGGTGTCCATGAGCTGCTCGGCCTCCAGGCCGGTGTCGTGGTGCGCCGACTGCGGGCAGTAGGCGCAGTTTTCCGGGCAGCGGCCGGTCTTGATGGACTGGAGCGTGCAGAGCTGCACGGCGGCCGGGTCGTGGTGCGCGCGCTGCGCCTGCTGCGCGCGAAAGATCAGCTCGGGCAGCGGCAGATCATAAATGGCGCGGAGCGCGGCCAGGTCGTGAACGGCGGGAGTGTCGAGGGTGGTGGTCATGGGATTAAAGGCGGTTGGAGGAAAATTTAATTGGGCAGCACGTCGTCGAGCGCGCGGGCAGTGCGATGCACGAGCTCCGCGAGCTCGGCCTCGTCGAGGCAGAGCGGCGGCACCAGCAACAGCGAGTCGCCGAGTGGGCGCAGCAGCAGGCCGTGCGCGCGGGCGCGCAGGCAGACTTGCAAGCCGGTGCGTGCGGCGACGGGGAAATTTTCGGCGGAGTCCCGCGAGGGCGTGAGATCCAGCGCGGCGGCGAAACCGCGCTGGCGGAGCTCGCGGACGCGCGGGTGCGCGGCGAAGGTCGCGTCGAGCAGCCGCCCGAAACACGCGATGCGGCTCCGCAACGTGCCATCGGCGATCAGCGGGCGGAGCTTGCGGATGTTTTCCAGCGCGACTGCAGCGGCGAGCGGGTTGCCGGTGAAGGTGTGGCCGTGGAAAAACGCGCGCCCGCTCTCGTAGGGACCGAGAAACGCCGCGAAAATTTCCTCGCGCGCGAGGGTGGCGGCCAGCGGCAGGTAGCCGCCGGTGAGACCTTTGGCGAAGCACAGGAAATCCGGCGTCACGCCTTCATCCGCGCAAACCAGCATCGGGCCAAGCCGGCCAAAGGCGACGAACACCTCGTCGAGGATGAGATGCACGCCGTGCTCGCGGCAGAGCGCGGCCACCGCACGGACGAAGCCGGGCGGCTGCAGGCGCATGCCGGCCGCGCCTTGCACGGAAGGTTCAAGGATGACGCACGCGGTTTGCCCGGCCTTTTCTTCCAACAACGCGCGCAGCGCGGCGAGGCTCGCCGTCGAGTCGGCCGCGCGGACCTGAGCGCCCCACTCGCGACAAAGCGGAGCGGGAAAATGAGCGGCAGGAAAACACCACGGGCGGAAGCGCGCGTGAAAAAACCCGCTGTCGCCCGCCGCCATCGTGCCGAAGGTGTCGCCGTGGTAGGCGCCCGCGAGGCCGATGACGCCGGTTTTCTCCGGTCGTCCCGTGAGCTGCCAGAACTGAAAAGACATTTTCAGCGCGACCTCGACCGCGCCCGCGCCGTTGTCGCTGAAGAACACGCGCCCCAACCCCGGCGGCGCGAGCCCGGCCAGCTCGGCGGCGAGCTCCGCGCCGGGCGCATGCGTGAGGCCGAGCATCGTCGAGTGCGCGACGTGCGCGAGCTGGCGTTGCAGGGCGGCGTTGAGATCGGGGTCGTTGTGGCCGTGGACATTGGTCCAGACCGAGGCATTGCCATCGAGATATTCGCGGCCTTCGGAATCCGTCAGCCAGCCGCCCCGGCCGGACGCGATGGCGAGCGGCGGCAGCGCGAGGTATTCCTGCATCTGCGCGAATGGGTGCCAAACATGCCGGCGGTCGGCATCGTGCGTGGCCGAGCCGACGGCCACCGCGCCGGGGCCGGCCGCGATGTCAGGTGCGCAAGTTTCCGCCGCGCTGGTCATGCGCGGACGTTGCCGGGCCGCCGCGTGGGAGACAAGCCTTAGTTAAGTGGTCGGTCAAAACCGGCTAACTAGACGTTTTCCGGCGGCCGCTCACGCTTCGCCGTCGTTACCGATGGCCTCGACCGGGCAACCCTCCAGCGCCTCCATGCAGAGCGCGACATCATCCTCAGTCTTCGGCTGGTTGAAGACGAAGGAGTGCCCGCCCTCGTCGTGGCGCTTGAAAAACGCCGGCGCGGTCTCGCGGCAGAGGTCGCAGTCAATGCACTGCTGATCCACGTAAAACTTGCCGGCAATGTTGGTGTTCCACTTTTCAGCTTTGTTGGCCATGATGAGCCGGGCAGCAAAGGGCAACGGCGCGGGCTGTCAAGCGGGCAACGCGGCGGGGTAATGGCTCAGCTTGTCATTGCGAGGAGCAGCAGCGACGAAGCAATCCATCTGTAAGCCGAGCTGGATCGCCACGCCCGGCCTCTCGATAGGCTCAAGATCCTGAGCCTATCGAACGGGCTGCGCCGGGCTCGCGATGACAAGGCAAACCGACCCGCTGCCCCACGCGAGGACCGGTCCGGAACGCTGCCCCGAGGCACGTTTCCGGGATTGCGCCGCACCACGCGGTAGCCCAGCCTCTCAGCATGGCCGCCGCCGACACCCTCACGCTCCCGCGCCAGGAAACCCACACCGAGGAGGCACTCGGTGGCGCGTGGCGGGTCGTGGTGCTCAATGACCCGGTCAACCTCATGTCCTACGTCGTGGTGGTGTTTCGCCGCGTGCTCGGCTTCGACGAGGCGACCGCGCGCAAACACATGCTGGAGGTGCACGAGCAAGGCCGGTCTATCGTGTGGAGCGGCCTGCGTGAGCGCGCGGAACACCACGCTTTCACCCTCCAGCAATGGCACCTGACTGCGGTGCTCGAGCCCGATGAAGCGCCTTGAGCGCCTGTCAGAATAGCAGGCGGGACGAATCCTGGGTTGTGCGATCGTGGGGGCGCAGGCTTGCGGCGCCCACCTGGAGGAACGTTGTAGGGGCGCAGACTTGCTGCGCCCACTTGGAGGGACGTTGCAGAACGGGCGCAGCGAGTCTGCGCCCCTACAACCGACCAGCGGTTATACAGCTCGGCTCCTAACCACCCTACCCCGCCGCGCCGGCGGCTTTGGCGAGCAAGCCCTTGCGGATGCCGGCGTCACGCTTGCGGTCGGTCTTCAGCTCCAGCACGCGCAGCCCGCTCTCGGGCAGCGTGGCGATGAGCTTGGTAAAATGCTCCCAGTCCTTCACCGGCACATGCTCGATCTTGTGCGCGGCGCAGAGCTTGGCAAAGTCGGCGTCCTGCGGCGTGGCGAAGAATTTCTCGAACACGTCGCCGAACTGCGCGACCGGCAGGTGCTCAAAGATACCGCCGCCGCGGTTGTTGATGAGCACGATAGTGAGCGAGCCGCGGAAATGGGGCTTGAGCAGAAACCCGTTGGAGTCGTGCAGCAGCGCGAGGTCGCCGGTGAGCAGCACGGCGGGTGCGCCGCCATGGGCGACGCCGAGCGCGGTCGAGAGCGTGCCGTCAATGCCGTTGGCCCCGCGGTTGAAATGCAGCCGGTGCCGCTGCTTGGTCGCCGGCCAGAAATACTCTGCGTCGCGCACCGGCATCGAGCTGGCGACAAACACCGGGGTGCCGGCGGGCAGATGGCGGGCGAGCAGCCAAGTCGCCTTGGGTTCGACCAGCTCCTGCGCGGCGACGAAGCGTTTTTCCAACGACGCGCGCGCCTCGGTCTCGGCCTTGTGCCAGGCGGCGACGTAGGCCGCGTCGGCGGGGCGCGCGGGCTCGATCTCCAAATGCTCCGGCGCCAAGGCGAGCTGGCGGGTGCGCCCGTGCAGCGCGTCGCGGCCGTCGGCGGTGGGCGTGACCAGCAGTGTCTCCGCGCCGCAGCGCTCGAGCCAGGCGCGCAGAATCTTGCTCGTAGGCCAGCCTTCGAGCCCGAGCACAAACTCGGGGCGCAGCGTGGCGGCGAGATCGTCGTTGCGGAGGATGGCGTCGTAGCACGCCACGCGCGTCACGCCTTGGGCAAGGTGGTGGCGGAGGGGCGAGAGCGCGTCCACCAGCACCGGCCAGCCGAGTTTAGCGGCCAAGGCGAGCAGGCGGCTGGCGTAGTTGGCGGCGTTTTTCGGCTGCGCCGGCCCGGCGATGATAACGCCGCGCCCGGTGGCGGGCCGGAACGCCGCATGGGCCATGGCCAGTGGCGGCGGACCGTCGAGATGGGCGAAAAATTTGCCGTCTATCTGTCCGGCCAGCCCGGCGGCCGAGCCGTCCTCGATCGGCGGCAGCGGGTCGCGGAAGGGGCAGTTCAGATGCACCGGGCCGCCCGCGCGTGCGTGGTCACACGCCTGCGAGACGATCTGCCGCAAGTAGCGCAGCAGGTCCAGGCTCGCCTCAGGCACGGCGCACTCGTGGTAAAAATCGACGTAGTTGCCGTAGAGCTTCTGCTGGTCAATCGCCTGCCCCGCGCCGCAGGCGCGCAGCTCGGGCGGGCGGTCGGCAGTCAGCACGACGAGTGGCGCGCCGCTCTCCGCCGCCTCGATCACGGCCGGGAAAAAATTCGCCGCCGCCGTGCCGCTCGTGCAGACGAGCGCGGCCGGCCGGTGGTGCTGCCGCGCCAGCCCGAGCGCGAAAAACGCCGCCGACCGCTCGTCGAGCACCGGCACGGACTCGATCTTGGGATGCCGGGCGAACGCGAACGCCAGCGGCGCGGAGCGCGAGCCGGGAGCGATGATGGCGTGTCGCACGCCGCGCAGAAACAGCGTTTCCACGAGCACGGAGCACCAGAGCGAGTTGGTGTTGCGGAGATCGGGTTCAAAGACGGAGACAGGGGCGGACATTGCCCCCCAGCCAAACGCACGCCGCGAAAAAGCCAAAGGCTATTTCAAGCACCATCACCCCATGGCACGGACGAGGTTCATCGCAAAGACGCCGAGGCGCTGAGGACACGAAACCGTTTGGGCAATGGCTTCAGGCAAAACCTCTGCGCTATCCCTGTGGCTACGACCGCATCCTGAAAGTCGCCCGCACCATCGCCGACCGCGCCGCCAGCGATGCCATCGCCCAGCCCCATCTGCTCGAAGCCATCCAATACCGTTCGCTGGACCGGAATGTGTTTTATTGACGGCATGGGTGAAGACCCATTTTGTCGATTTGGATGTCGCAGACGAGACCAGCAGATCTACCCGCCGCCCGTCCAAATTCGGCCGAAGAAAATAATGGCAATGACTTAACCCATGGCTCCAAAAAAAATCAACGACATGGGTGCGCGCCTGGTGTCAGTCGCCATGGCGGAAATTGGCTGGCGCTGCAAAGAAAGGACTTTTGCACCCGATACAGCTTATTTGGTGTGCACCAATTTCTGGAGGACCGACCACAAATTGGTATTGGTTAAAACCAATTTTACAGCCAGCACCCCAGAAGCCTCTGACGAAACTGAACTCTTCAACTTGCTTGAGCACACAAAATTCCCAAGCCGCAGATCTGCCATCGCCCATGTTCAAATCGACATCAGCGGAAATCGAGTTGGTGAGATCTGCTGGAAACATTATGAGCGGCCAAAGCATCAAGGCCTTACGCTGGAAGTTTTGTTGACGACGATTTTTTTTGAAGTTTTGGGGATGGAAACCATGGGCCTCTTCTACGGACGGGGCAAATCGGTGGTGATTTATGCGCTCGGCTCGCTGACCATTGGGCTCGGATTCTTCCTCCTTGCCTATTGGTGGTTGGTCGGAAGGAAGAAGAAATAGGGTTACCCTGATTTGACGGACAGTGGGCTTGGGATCGGGTTTGAATTCTTAATCTTCGAGGCGCGCCAGTAGCCTCCGGTTGCGGAGGCTGCCATCAGGTTTTCCAGACGCTGGGGCGGACTATACCGCGGTAGATTTTTGCCGCGCTTGGGCATCGCGGATGCGAGATGGTTGCCCCAGCATCGCGCCCGAGAATATGTGTATGATGAAAACGAACGGGTGCCGACCAGCGATCCGCTCAGGCCATACGACATCGAGGCATTCATGAATGAGCGGATAAACCACAACTGGTGGACTTATTATAACGGACTAAACTAACGTTTCAGCGCAGACTGCGAATCCGACCCCAAACGCTCATTCTCGGGGTCCCGTTCCGCTTTCGCATGCTCGAGCGCATTGCAATACAGGGCCTCCCGGTTCCGTTCTTAGGCGTAATCCGCCACGGCCCGCGAGCGCCAACTTAAGTGCCGGCCTGCCGTGCGGTCCTGCAGCCGGTGGGTGACGTGGTGCGCCCCGCCCTTGCCAGCCCGCCAGCCCGTCGCTTGCCTGCCAATGCCATGCCGAGCCGCCCGTCCACCATCGCCACCGCCAAGCGCGTGTCCTACGCCCACGGCTACCTCGAACTGGGGATGGTCAACGAGGCCTCGGCCGAGCTGGAGTTAATCGTGGGCGAAGACCGTCTTACTCTGCCCGTCCTGCTCGCCCACGTCGAACTCCACATGGAGGCCAAAAATTGGGAAATGCTGGTGACGGTCTCCAAGAGCGTGGCTCAGTCCGATCCGACCCAGGAGCGGGCGTGGATCGGCTGGGCCTACGGGCTGCGCTGCCTCGAACGCTCGGCCGAAGCCCGGACGGTGCTCCTCGAAGCCGAGCCGCACCACGGCAAAACATGCGCTCTGCTGCACTACAACCTCGCCTGCTACGAATGTCTGCTGGGCGACCTCGCAGCGGCCAAGGCCAGGCTGCGCCGCGCATGCCGGCTGGGCGGCAAGCAATTCAAGGCCATGGCGCTGGAGGACGAGGATCTCAAACCGATGCGGGAGGAGATCGCGGCGATGAAATGACACTGGTCGCGGCGGAGGGTGTCGGGGGCGACGCCGAGCAAGACGGACAGCCGGGTTTAACCCCATCGTGCCGGGGCGTCTATGGGCGCATGCTCGCCGCCCATGACCACCAACCAAAAAACTCCTGTTCCCGCCTCTCCGCCAACGGCCAAAGCTGGCTCGCCGCCCCATGTCGAGCAAACAGCGCCCGACTCATCACCCTGCCACTGCCAACCTCAGCCCCATGGCGGCACTGGGGAGTGCTGTTGCGCCGTGCACCGGCTGGAAGAGGCCTTGCTGCTCACGGAGTCATTCCACTTCACGGGCGAGCAAAAAGCCAAAATCTCGGAACTGACCAAAAAGCAGATGGCCGAATCCCAGGCGCTCTGCGCCAAGGCGCATGAGGGACACAAGGCCACGCACGCCCAGATCGTCGCCCTGCTCACACCCGACCAGCAACACAAGCTGCACGCGATGCAGGCCACGGCCTCGGAACCTTGCGCGACCGGCGCAACGCACGCGGTCGCCGGAAAAGAGTGCCACCCAACGGCGGCGGCCCCCGCAGCGCACTGATGTCGTCGGGCTGATCCTGCAAACGCCGCGAGGTGAAAGCACTCTCGCGGTGTTTTCATGCCCACCCACTGACAACGATTGCAACGGCTGGAGGGAACACCCTGCTCTGGATACGCGCCGCCAGCCTGCGAACTCGCCCCTCACGGGGCGGTGGGCTCGGACGGGAATTGACCCGCGACATAATCTGTCAGCGAGGCCACCTGCTCATCGCTCAACGGCCCGCCGTGCTGGGCGGAAAACGCGGGCATGAGCGTGCCCTCCTTGCCCTCGGTGATCCACTTGGCCCAATAGGCCGGGTCGCGCTTCTGGCGCGCGACCTCAAGGTCCGGCACCATCGAGGCGCGCCGGTCGCTGCCGTGGCAGATCGCGCAGGCAGCGGCGAAGAGCTCCGCGCCTTTCAGTCCCTTGGCTGGATCAGCATGGCACGCGGCGCAGGTGCCGCGAAACACGGCCTGCCGGTCGGCCGACGCGAGCTGCTGGTTGCCGGCCCGCGCTTGCGGGTCGGGATCGGGGACGTTGAGGACCAGCGTGAGGGTCTGCGTGCCGGGCACCGAGCTGACATAAAACATTTTCGCCAGCTCGCCGTGCTTGCCCGTGATGTCCACCGTCCCGCGAAACGAGCTTTTCTCCCCCGCCGCCAAAATCCACGGCGAGCGCGGCAGCTCGACCGTGGTGCAGCCACACGAGGGGCGCACATCGTAGATCCGCAGGGGGCGGTCGGAGGTGTTGGTCACCATGAAGCTGACGGACACCGACCGCGCGTCGGGGGCGACGGCCAGGGTTTTCGTCATCGCGTCCCACACCAGCGGATGCGCCGGCGCGGCGGGCGGCGGCGGAGTGGACGGCGCGGCCGGACGGCAGGCTCCGGTCGCGAGGCCGAGCAGCAGCAACAAGCCGGGCAGAAAGGGGCGGCGGGTTCTCATGGGCCTAGCGCGTCGAGCATGGCGTGCAGCTTCAGCTCCGTTTCCGCAAACTCTTTCTCCGGGTCGGAGCCGGCCACAATGCCCGCGCCGGCGTAGAGCCGCGCCGCCGCGCCGTTCACCAGCGCGGAGCGGATGCCGACGAAAAACTCGCCGCCGCCGCGCGCGTTCATCCAGCCGAGCGCGCCCGCGTAGAGGCCGCGCGGAAAACCCTCCAGCTCGCGGATGCGCGCGACCGCCGCCGCGCGCGGCGTGCCACCGACGGCGGGCGTCGGGTGCAGGCGCGCGAGCGCGTCGAGGAGGCGGACATGGTCCGGCAGCGCGGCGCGCACGGGCGTGTGCAAGTGTTGGACGTTGGCGAGCCGGCGCACTGCGGGCTTGTCGGAAAACTCCAACCGCAGCCCAAGCGGCGCAAGGCGGCGCACGATGGAGTCGAGCACGAGGCGGTGCTCGCGCCGGTCCTTCTCGCTGGCAAGTAGACCGGCGGCCAGCGCGGCATCCTCGCTCGCGCCGGCGCCGCGCGGGGCGCTGCCGGCGAGGGCCTCGGTCTCCAACACGCCCTGGCTCACGCGCACGAGGCGCTCGGGGCTCGCACCGATCAAGCTGTGGCCCGCGCCGTCGGCCAGTGAGAACGCGTAGCAGTCGGGGAAACGCTGACGCAGGCCGTTGAGCACGCGCAACGGATGCAGCGGCGCGCTGGCGGCCACGTCTAGGGCGCGGGCCAGCACGATTTTCTCGAACTCGCCCGCCGCGATGCGCCCCAGCCCGCGCGCGACGGCGGCGCGATAATCGCCGGCCTCGTGCCGGCGGAGCACGGCCGGCGGGGAACCATGGCCGGCGGCGTCTCCTCCCGCCATGGCGCGAAACTTGAAATCCCGAAACTTGGCATGTGCCCGCCAGACGCGGGCGGTGAGCGCGTCCAGGTCGGCGTCGGGCGCAACAAGGAGGTTGGCGACGGCGGTGGTCGTGTCGCCCGCGCGCGCGACCTGCCAGCGCGGCACAAACACCCGCGCGGCCGGAAACGGCTCGCCCGGCTCCACCTCGTCGTGAAACGCGAACGCGGTGAAAAAATGCGGCCCGCCGAACGGCGCGGCCACATCGCCGACCGCGATGGCGTGATCGAGCGTGTCGTCAATGAACTGTTGCACGCTGGCAAAGCGCCCGGGGCCGCGCGCATCGTGCCTGAGGACGGCCTCCGCTCCGGCAATCGCGCTGGCGATGCCCGGCCGCTCCGTGTAAAAATGCGGCTCGCCCGGCTCAAAGATAGACTCCAGCACCGCGAGCGGGTCGAGCGCGTCCACGGCGAGCGAGATGCTGACCAGCTTGGTCCGCCCGTCGCGCCGCGCGACATTACGACATTCGCCGAGAAACGCCCGCAGCGCGTCGGGCGAAGCTTGGTCAGCGGGATTGAGCGGGAGGATGGTCACTTTGAAATCGTTCTCGTTCTTCGTTCTCTTACTCGTTCGCGGATTGGCAGAGGTTGAGAACGAGAACGAGTAGGAGAACGCGAACGATTCGGAGCTACTTGGTTTTCGTGGCCGTCGGCTTCGTCTCCGGGCGCGGGAAGAGGATCGCGGCCTCCGCGACCTTGCGGCCGGCGAGGCGGGCGTCCCACGTGAGCTCCGCGCGCCAGTTTTCACCGGCGTGGTAGCCGAGGACGGCGTGGATTTTTTTTACCGTGCCGGGCATGACGGCGGGCAGCAGCGACGAGCCGAGTCGCAGGGCCTCGGCCATCGTGGCGAGCGCGGCGCGAAGCAGCGCGGTATCGGCGGGGGCGGCGGATTTGCCGAGCTTCCACGGGGCGCGGTGTTCGATGTAGGCGTTGGTCGCGGTGATGAACGCCAACGTGCGCTCCAGCGCGAGGTGGAACTGGTAACCCTCGTGCAGTGCCACGGCCTCGTCGCGAGTCTTGTCCCAGAGCGCGGCGAGCGCGCGCTCCGGTTCGCCGGACGCGGCGAGCGCGTCGGCGTCCAAGGCCGGAATCACGCCGCCGGCGAAGCGGTTAGTCATATTCAGCACGCGGTTGACGAGATTGCCGAGGTTGTTTGCGAGCTCGGCGTTGTAGCGCGCGAGGAACTGCGCCTCGGAGAAATCGCTGTCCTGCCCGACGCTCATCTCGCGGATCATGAAATAGCGGAGCGCATCCACGCCGTATTTGTCAGCGAACGCGACCGGCTCGACGAAGTTGCCGGTGCTCTTGGACATTTTCTTGCCGTTGATGGACCACCAGCCGTGGGCGAGCACCTGCTTCGGCGGCGGCAGGCCGAGCGCTTTGAGCATGATGGGCCAATAGACCGCGTGCGGCGGCACCAGGATGTCCTTGCCGATGACGTGGAGGTCGGCAGGCCAGAAGTCCTTTTTGCCCACGACGGCCGTGTAGTAGTTCACCAGCGCGTCGAACCAAACGTAGGTGACGTAGCCCTCGTCGAACGGCAGGGGGATGCCCCACTCCAGCCGCTCTTTCGGGCGCGAGATGCAGAGGTCATTGAGCGGCTCGGCGAGAAACTCCAGCACCTGCTGCTGGCGGTGGCGCGGGAAGACGAAGTGCTCGTTTTCTTTCAGATACGCGATGAGCCAGTCCTGATATTTGCCGAGGCGGAAGAAGTAATTTGACTCGGTGATCTCGGTCACGTCGCCGTAAATCTCCGGCCACGAGCCGTCGGGGTTGCGGTCCTTTTCCTGAAGAAACTGCTCCTGCCGCGTGGAGTAAAAGCCCTGGTATTCGGCGCGGTAGATTTCGCCCTGATCGTAGAGCTGCTGGAGCAGCGCGCGCACGACCTGCTTGTGGCGCGGCTCAGTGGTGCGGATGAAATCGTCGTTGGAGATGTCGAGCTTGGCGCAGAGCGCGCGGAACTCGGCGCTTACCTCATCGCAGAACTGCTGCGGCGCGATGCCGCGGGCGCGGGCGCTCTGCTGGACCTTCTGGCCGTGCTCGTCCACCCCGGTCAGGAAAAACACCTCGTCGCCCATCAGGCGACGGAAGCGGGCGATGACGTCTGCCAGCACCTTCTCGTAAGCGTGGCCGAGGTGCGGCGAGCCGTTGACGTAGTCAATCGCGGTGGTGATGTAGAATTTTCCCATGTGCCGGCAGCGAAGCGGAACACGGGGAAAATGTCCAAAGATTTGAGACGGCCCGGACCAAACGCGCCCAGCGGGCCCGGCTCCGACCGCAAACCTGTCTCAGGCGCGGTCGGGCAGCGCGCCCTCGGGGGCGAGGGGCAGCTCGAGCGCGAAGGTCGCGCCCTTGCCCGGGCCGTCGCTGTGGACAACGATGGCTCCGCCCATCTCCTTCGCGGCGTTGGCGCTGGCATGCAAGCCGAAGCCGTGACCCTCCTTGCGCGTGGTGAAGCCGTGGTTGAAAATCCGCGTGAGGTTCTCGGGCGGGATACCCACGCCGTTGTCCGTCACGCCCAGACGGACACCCCGGCCGTCAGGCGTGGAGGCGACGCTGACCGTGATGACCTTGTCGGCAGCGCATGGGCCGTCGTCGCAGGCGTATTTGGCGTTGCGGATGAAATTGATGAGAATCTGGAGCACCTTGCCCTTGTCGGCGAGCACCGGGGGGGCGGGCCGGAAGTCGCGCAGGACCCGCACGTCATGCCGCGCGAGGGCGGCGGAGTTCATTCGGAGCGCGTCGTCAAACAGCGCTGCGGCGCCGAGCGGCTCGACGTTGCCGACCATCGTGGCGTAGGACTGCTGCATGGAGACGATGTCCTTGATGTGATCAATGTTCTGCTGGAGCGACTCGATCTCCTGCAACAGGCGGGCCTGCTCGTCGGCGAGGCTGCGCGCGAGCGAGCCGACCAGCTCGGGCACGCGGCGGCCCTTGGGGTCGGTGGTGAGAAACCCGCCTAGGTCGGCGGCGTGCTCCTCGAGCAGCGCGGCGAGCTTGCCCAGCGTGCCGACCTTGAGGCCGCGCAGGCCGGAACCGAGGAAGGTGGCAGAGACGTTGACGCTATTGAGCACGTTGCCGACGTTGTGCAGCACACCGGTGGCGACCTCGGCCATGCCGGCGAGGCGAGATGCGTCCACCAGCTCGATCCGGGTTTTCTCCAGCGCGGTTTCCATCTCCTTCTCGGCGGTCACGTCCTTGCTGAGCCCGAAGGTGCCGACGATCCGCCCGTCGAGATCGCGCAGGGGCAGCTTGTTGGTCACGGCCCAAGTGACCCGGCCGTCGGGCCAGGTCTCCTTCTCAACCTTCCCGAGGACGGGCTCGCCCGTGCGGATGATATGCTGCTCGTCCTCCAGCGCGGGACGCGCGTGCGCCTCGCTGAAAAAATCAAAGTCCGACAAACCCACGACATCCGCGGCGCTGGCGCAGCCGAATGAGCGGGCGAGAGAAGCGCTGAGCGCGATGAAGCGCGACTCGCGGTCCTTGAAATAGACGCGGTCGGGAATGTTTTCCAAAAACGCGGCGATGAGGGCGCGGTCAATGGGAATGGGGTCGGCGGCGGCCGGGGCGTCGAGGGTAGCGGGAGTCATGGGGAGCAGTTCAACAGGCGGGGATGGCGCCGCTCACGGCGCAGCGGAGGAACGCGGCGCGGAGTGCCTCGGGCTTCACGGGCTTGGAGACGTAGTCGTCCATGCCGGCGGCGAGACAGGCCTCCCGGTCGCCGGACATGGCGTTGGCCGTCATGGCGATGATGTGGAGCGCGGCGGGATAACCGGGCAGGCCGGCCGCCTGCGCGGCGCGGATGCGGCGGGTGGCCTCCAGCCCGTCCATCTCGGGCATCTGCGCGTCCATGAGGACAAAGGCGTAGTTTTTTTTCGCCACGGCGGCGAGGGCCTCGCGCCCGTTGACGACGATGTCGGCGGCGTAGCCGAGGTTGCGAAGGATGAGCCGGGCGACCTTTTGGTTCACCGGGTTGTCCTCCGCGACCAGGACGTTGGCGGCGGTCATGGGCAAGGCGCACACCGCCGGGCTGGCGCCCGACGGCCGGACGGAATCGTGCGGATGCGCGCTCAGTGCCGCCGCCAGCGTGGCGCGGAGCCGGTCGGGATGCACAGGCTTGGTCTCGCAGGCGGCGAGGCCGTGGGACTCTAGCGCGGCCCGGTTGAAGCGGTTGTCCAGCGACGTGAGCAGAACCAGCGCGAGCGGCGGCAAACTGTGGTCGGCATGGATGGCGGCGGCGAGCATGAGGCCGTCCATGCCGGGCATCTGGTAGTCGAGCACGGCGAGGTCGTAGGGCGCGCCGGCGCGGGCGGCGCGGCGCAGTTCGTCGAGCGCACCATCGCCAGAGGCGGCGAGCGTGTGCGGCACCTGCCAGAGCGTGAGAAGACGGCCGAGCAGCTTGCGGTTGGTGTCGTTGTCGTCCACGACGAGCACGCGATGGCGGTCGAGCCGCAGCAGCGCGTCCTCGGGGTCGGCGGCGGTCGGCGCGGCGGGGGCAAACTCGGCGGTGAACCAGAATGTCGCCCCCGCACCGGGCAGGCTGTGGACACCGATCTCGCCGCCCATCAGCTCGGCGAGGCGCTTGCAGATGGCGAGGCCGAGGCCGGTGCCGCCGAAGCGCCGCGTGGTCGAGCTGTCGGCCTGCACGAAGGGCTGGAAGAGCGCGCTCTGCACGTCGGCCGGGATGCCGATGCCGGTGTCGGTGACCTCAAAGCACAGCCGGCAGCCACCGGACGGCCCGGTAGCAGGGCGCACATGGACGCCGATCTCGCCGTGGGCGGTGAACTTGATCGCGTTGCCGACAAGATTGAGGAGGATCTGGCGCAGACGCACGGGGTCGCCGCGCACACAGGCGGAGACGGCGGGGTCAATGTCCATGATCAGCTCCAGGCCCTTCTTGGCGGCGTTGGCGGCGTGCAAGCCGACCGCGTTCTGCACCTGGTCGGCGAGCACGAAATCAATGTGCTCCAACTCCAGCCGGCCGGCCTCGATCTTGGAGAAGTCGAGAATGTCGTTGATGATCGAGAGGAGCGAGTCGCCGCTCTGGCAGAGGGTCTCAACGAGGTCGCGTTGCTCGGGGTCGAGTGGTGTCGAGAGCAGCAGGCTGGCCATGCCGATGACGCCGTTCAACGGCGTGCGGATCTCGTGGCTCATGTTGGCGAGAAACGCGCTCTTGGCGCGGTCGGCGGCCTCGGCGGCGGCCTTGGCGCGATGGAGTTCGGCCTCGGTCTGCGCGCGGCGGGCGATCTCCTGCTCCAGCTCGGCGGTGCGCTCGCGCACGCGGTGCTCCAGCTCGGCGGCGGTGCTGCGCGACTCGCGGAGCAGGCGGGATTTTTCCGAGAGGGAGTTGGCGAGCTGGAGAACCTCCACGGTGTCGAATGGCTTCTTCAGGATGAGCAGCCGGTCGCTCGCTCCGAGCCGGGCGGTCATCTCCTCCCACGAATAGTCAGAATAGGCCGTGCAGATGACGACCTGGAGGTCGGGCGCGACCTTCCACAATTCCAGGGTCGTCTCGACGCCATCCCAGCCTGGAGGCATTCGCACGTCCACAAACGCCATCGCATAGGGCCGGCCGGCGGCGGCGGCGGCCCGCACCAGCTCAAGGCCCTCTTTCCCTTGGTGGGCCGAGTCGAGCGTGAAGGCCGCCCGCTGGCCGGTCGGGGCGGCCACCGGCGTGTCGCCAAACAGTTCCGCCTCCAGTTCGGCGACGGCGGCGGTGCTGCCGATGGCCTGCGGACAAAGGATCTTGCGGATGTCCTCGTGAATGGAGCGGTTGTCATCAACCACAAGGATGCGCGGGCCGGTCGGGTCTGCGATGGTGCTGGGAAGCATGAGGAAATTGACAGGATATATGTGTCAGCGGGCGGTATGGTCCGGCTGCGTCAGAGCATATCGGCACACGGCTTACACACCATCAGGCCAAATCCTCAGTCCGCATCGAGATCAGCACCTGCCGGCCGCGTCCAATCCCCTTGGACGGCCATGAGGTTTAACCCTCAGCCAGCCCCCAGCGCCGCCGAAAGCTTTGACGCCCCGTGCCTTTCGTCCAAGCTCCCTGTGCCGCCATGAACACTCTCACGCGCCTGATTCTCGCCGCCTGCCTGCTCGCGGCGGTCGGCGCGACAGCCCTCTTGCTTCAGTCGTGGGTGGATTCCGCAGCCAGGCCGTCCGTGACGGCCGATGATGCGCCCGTGCGCCTACGCGAGCTGGCCCGCCGCGAGCGCGTCGCCCTCGCCGCGCTCGCCGTCGCCGCGCTCGCCGCCGTCACTGTGGCCGCGGCCCTGCCCGCGTCACGCCCGCGCGCGGCAGACGAGGGCGCCTTTCTTGCCCGCCAGGGTGTGGAGCTGCTCGCCCGCGCCGCCGCCACGCAGGGCGAGGCGCTCGCCCGTGAGCGCGACACCCGCGCCCGCGCCGAGGAAAACCTCGCCCTTGAGCAGTTGCGCTCCGGGCAGGCCGTGGCCGAGAAGGCCCGCCTCGGCCGCGACCTGCACGACGGCATCGTGCAGACGCTCTACGCCGCCGGCCTCGTGCTGGAGTCGGCCCGCCAAAAAATCCCCGCCGACCCCGCTCGCGCCGCCGCGCTGCTCGACCAAGGCGTGGCCACGCTCAACACCGGCATCCGCGACGTGCGCGCGTGCATTGACGGCCTCGCCGAGACGCGGCGCGCGGGCGGCTCGTTCGCCGCCGCCGTGCGTGCCATCGCCGAGATGCTCGGCTCCGGGCGCGAGGCGGTGTTCGACATCCGGCTCGACGCCGCTGGCCGACTTGCCGAGGCGCACTACGCCGATTTGCTCGGCATCGTGCGCGAGGCCGTGAGCAACGCCCTCCGCCATGGCGCGGCGCACAATGTCACCATCCGCCTGCATGAGGACGCCGGCCGCCTCTGCCTGCTGGTGCAGGACGACGGGCGCGGCTTCGACCCGGAGAAAATCTCATCCGCCGGCCACGGCCTCGCCAACCTCCGCGCCCGCGCCGGCCTGCTGCGTGGCGAGCTGCGCGTGACGAGCACGCCCGGTGCCGGCGCACGGGTCGTGCTCACGTTTCCCGCCGACCCGCCCCCCGCCGTATGAGCGCCGCCCACGCAACGTCCACCCCGCCACCCATCCGCCTCGCGCTCGTGGACGACAGCGAGCTGGTGCGCCTCGGCCTGCGCACGCTGCTGGAGGACGCCCCCGGCATCCGCCTCGTGGGCGAGGCCGGCACCGCCGAGGCCGCGCTGACGTTGTGCGCCCGGGAGCGGCCCGACGTCGTGCTGCTCGACATCCGCCTGCCCGACGGCAATGGCATCGAGGTCTGCCGCCGTCTGCGCCAACAGCTGCCGGCCACCCGCGTGATCTTCCTCACCTCCGCTGGCGACGGCCAGACCGTGGACACCGCCATCCGTGCGGGCGCGCACGGCTACCTGCTGAAGGAGGTGGACGGACGCGGCCTCGTGGACGCAGTCCGCGCCGTCGCCGCCGGCCGCTCGATCCTGGACCCCGCGATCACCGCGAGCGTGCTCCAGCGCGCGCGCGGCGACGATCCCCCCGCCACCAGTCGCCCCGCGCTCGACACGCTCTCTGGGCAGGAGCGCCGAGTGCTTACGCTCGTGGCCCAAGGCCGCACCAACAAGGAGGCTGCCGTCGAGCTCGGCCTGAGCGAGAAGACCGTGAAGAACTACTTAAGCACCGCGTTCTCCAAGCTGCACGTCTCCCGCCGAGCCGAGGCGGCGGCGATCTTCGTGAGCGGCCGCCCGCCTTCGGCAGGCTAAAACCGCCACATCCCAACGCGTGTCTATCAGCGGGCTGCCCGACTCTCTCCGCCACCCCACCGCGCTTTGTGCCCGCCTAAAGGTGCCATGCGCCTGACACCCATGAGGGCGGTTGCTGCTCATTCCTTATCGGGCTGAACCGAGTGGGCGCAAAGCCGAGGATTGTCCGCACACTTCGCTGACAGCCCCGGCAAGATCGCCGGCGGTCATGGCACCCCGAAATCTTCGCCACCCTCTGCCCTCTCTCACTGCGCCGACCAGCCGCCGTCCACCGCGAAGATGCCGCCGGTGGTGTAGCTCGCAGCCGGGCTAGCAAGGTAGATGGCGATGCCTTGGATCTCCTCGAGCTTCGCCCAACGTTTCAGCGCGGTCGCGCCGACGATAAACTTCTGACCCTCCTCGGTGTTGGCGATGGGCAGGTTCATCTCCGTCAGAAACGGGCCGGGGCAGATAGCATTGACCATGATGCTCTGCGGGGCCAGCTCCAGCGCGAGTGCACGGGTCATTTGCACAACGGCACCCTTGCTCGACGTGTAGGGCGTGCGGTTCGCCAAGCCGACCAGGCCGAGCGCGCTGGCGAGATTAATGATCCGGCCGTGGCCGGACTCGCGGAGATGCGGCAGGGCCGCGCGGCAGGCAAGCCACGTGCCGGTGACGTTGACGGTCATCACTTGCTGGAACTGCTCTGGCGTAAGCTCGCCGATGGGACCGCGGATGTTGATGCCGGCACTGTTGACCAAAATATCGAGCCGGCTCAGCTCGCGCTTGGCGGCGGCGACCACAGCCTCGACCTGCGCCGGGTTGGTCACATCCGCGGCGAGGCCGATAGCGCGGCGGCCAAACTGTTTCGCAATATCAGCGGCTGCGGCGCCAGCCTCGTCGCCGTGGCGGCTGACGAGCACTACGTCCGCCCCCGCCGAGGCGAGCCCGGCCGCCATGGCGAGGCCGAGCCCCTTGGACCCGCCCGTGACGAGTGCGACGCGGCCGGTGAGGTTGAAGAGCTGGATGCCAGGGAGCATGGAAGTGCGGATTGCGGAAGGCAGAGTGCGGAATTTTATGACGTGGTGAGGCTATTAACTGGGAATCAGGAAAGCGTGAATCGGAGCGGTCGGTATGTCGGTAGTGGCTCAGTTTGCTACCGTAAGTCGGGCTTTATATGCCCGAGGTGTCGGGGATAAACACCTCGACCTACGAGCATCTGACCTCAGGGCTGCGGCTGGTAGAGAGGGGTGATGACCAACTCGGGCACGACCGCGCGGGCGGGGAGTTTGGCGACGGCGACGGCCATGTCGGCCACATCCTCGGGCTGGAGCATGCGGGCGCGATGCTCGGCGGTGGGTTTGACGGGGCGCTTTTCCAGGATCGGGGTCTCGACCTCGCCGGGGTAGATGTTGGTGACGCGCACGTTGTCGGCATGGGCCTCCAGGTTGGCGAAAGTGCCGATCGCGGCCTGGGCAAATTTGGCGGCAGAATACGGCAGCCCGGCAAGCGGCAGCCCGCGGCGGCCGGCGACGGAAACGACGTTGATGATGAGGCCGGCTTTGCGCGCGCGCATCGCGGGCAGCACGGCGTGCAGGCAGTTAAACGCGCCGGTGGCATTGATCGTCATCACGTGGTCGAAGTCGGCGGGCGACACATCGGCGAACGAACGCTTCGGCACGTTGACGCCTGCGCAATACACCAGCACGTCAATCGCACCGGCCTCCTTGGTCGTCCATGCGACGAGGTCGGCGACCTGGGCGCGGTCGGCGGCGTCGCAGGACTTGGTCAGAAACGACGGACCGACACCGGGGAGCTTTTTCGCGTCGGCGAGCGACGAGGCCGTGCGGGCGGCGAGGACGACCTTTGCGCCCTCGCGCGCGAACGCGACGCCGGTGCTCAGGCCGATGCCCGAGCCGCCGCCAACGATGAGAACCACTTTGCCAGTGAGAGTTTGCATGGGAAGGTAAGCTGAAGCCGAATTTGGAACACAGGAAAGCAGGAACTGCGGCAGAGTTTTAACCACGGATAAAAACGGATGAACACGATAAACTCTGATTCGGACGAGAGACTTAAAAAATTCTCCCCAAAGACCAGCGGGGCGTGTTGGCTTACTGTTCCATGCCTTCGCCGCGCGAGCTACCCATCTACGAGCTTGAGTCCGCCGTTGTCACCGCCGTGCGCGGGGCGGGGCGGCTGATCGTGCAGGCGCCGACCGGGTCGGGCAAATCCACCCAGATCCCGCAGATGCTCTGGCGGCACGGGTTGCTGGGCGACAAGGGTGAGGCGGTCGTGCTCCAGCCGCGCCGGCTCGCGGCGCGCATGCTGGCCAAGCGCGTGGCCGAGGAGGCCGGCTGCGCCCTCGGCGCGGAGGTGGGTTACCAAATCCGGTTGGAATCTCGCGTGTCGGAGAAAACACGCCTGCGGTTCGTGACTGAGGGCATCCTGCTGCGACAGATGTCGTTTGACGCCAACCTGCGCGGCGTGAGCGCCATCGTGTTCGACGAGTTTCACGAGCGGCATCTCTACGGCGACATTTCGCTGGCGCGCGCGCTGCAAATCCAGCGCACCACGCGCCCCGACCTGAAACTCATCGTGATGTCGGCCACGCTCGACGCCGGGCTGCTGAAAAGCTATCTCGCGCCCTGCGATGTGCTGGTGTCGCAGGGCCGCAGTTTCCCCGTGCGGGTCGAATACCTGCCCAAGGCAGTCAACTTCGAGGCCGAGCCGGTGTGGGACGTCGCAGCGCGCGAATGCGAACGGGTGGCTGCGACGACGCCGGGCGACCTGCTGGTGTTCATGCCGGGCTCGTATGAAATCAACCGCACCGTGCAGGCGATCCAAGGCGGGCGCGCGTTGCGCGACTTCGTGTGCTTCCCGCTGCACGGTGAGCTGCCGCCGGAGCAGCAGGACCGCGCCGTGGCCCGCTACGACACGCGCAAAATCATCGTCTCCACCAACGTCGCCGAGACCTCGCTCACGATTGACGGGGTGACGGCCGTAATTGACGGCGGCTTGGCCCGCGTGGCGCGCTTCGACCCTCACCGGGGCATTAACACGCTACTGATTGAGAAAATCTCCACCGCCAGTGCCGACCAGCGGGCCGGCCGCGCCGGCCGCACTGCGCCGGGTGTGTGCGTGCGGCTGTGGACCGAGCGCGAGCACGCCCAGCGTGCGCCACAGGAGTTGCCCGAGGTCAAGCGTCTCGATCTCTCGGAGGTCGTGCTGACGCTCAAGGCCAGCGGAATACACGACGTGCAAAATTTCTCGTGGTTAGAGAAACCCGACGCCGTCGGGCTGGCGCGGGCCGAAAACCTGCTCGCCGACCTTGGCGCGCTCGCCGGCGAGAAAAAGACGATCACTGAACTTGGCCGTAAGATGCTGCGCTTCCCCGTCCATCCGCGCTACGCGCGGATGTTTCTCGCCGCGGCGGAGCGCGGCTGCGTGCGGGCAATAGCGTTGATGTCGGCACTCACCCAGGGCCGAAATTTCCTCCTGCGCGGTGGGCCCAAGGAGGTCGAGCGCGCCCGCGACGACACGCTGGGCGAGGAGCACGAGAGCGACTTTTTCCTGCTGATGCGTGCATGGCGGTTCGCCGACAACGCCGGCTACGCGATGGACGCCTGCCGCCGGCTGGGCATCCACGCGCAGGGCGCGCGGCAGGTCGGGCCGCTGTTCGCGCAGTTTCTGGAAATCGCCGCCAAGGAGGGACTCGACGTGACCGAGCGCCCCGTGGATGGCGCAGCGGCACGCAAGTGCGTGCTCGCGGGTTTCTCCGACCAGCTCGCGCGGCGGCTCGACGCAGGCACGCTGCGCTGCGAGATCGTCCATGGCCGGCGCGGCACGCTCGCGCGCGAAAGCGGCATTCAGTCGGCGCGGCTGCTCGTCGCCGCCGAGATCAGCGAAATCGGCCGGGGCGACGGCGAGGTCAACACGCTGCTGTCACTTGCCACCGCGATCGAGGAACCGTGGCTCAAGGAAATTTTTCCCGACGATTTTCGGGAAACACGCGCCGTAACCTATGATGAGCAGCAGAAACGCGTGGTCACCCGCCGTGAGAAACGTTTCCGCGACCTCGTGCTCGAGGCCAAATCATCCAGCGACGAGGCCCCCCTCGACGAAGCCGCGCGCCTGCTCACCAAGGAAGTGCTCGCCGGCCGCATTAAGCTAGAGGCGTGGGACGAGACGGTGGAGCAGTGGATCGTCCGCGTGAACCGCCTTGCCGAATGGTTTCCCGAGCTGGAGGTCAACCCGCTGACCGACGCCGACCGCGCCACGCTCGTCGAGCAAATCTGCTACGGCGAGCTCGGCGCACGCGCCCTCATGGACAAGCCGGTCATGCCGATCCTCCGCGACTGGCTGACCGCCGAACAGCTCGCGGTGCTCGACGACTACTTGCCAGAGCGCCTGACGATGGGCAACGGCCGCAAGTCGCGTCTGACCTACCTCAAGGAAGGCCCGCCCGTGCTCAGCGCCCGCATCCAAGAGCTTTACGGCATTGAAGGCAAATTCGCCGTCGGCCACGGCCGCGTGCCGGTGAAAATCGAGGTGCTCGCCCCCAACCAGCGCGCCATCCAGGTGACGGACGACCTCACCAACTTCTGGCGCGAGCAATATCCGAAGGTGAAGGCCGAGCTCTCGCGGCGGTATCCGAGACACGAGTGGCGGTGAGGCCATACTTGTATTCTCTCCCAGCGCTCAACATACTTCAAGTGTCCCTATGCACACATATTTCGCATCACCGTCATACACAAGGGACAGATTGTTCCTTATCCGGATGCCGGCTAGCGTTTGCCACGAGTCCGCCAAATTTAGCGACGGCTCCGCTTTGACCTTCGACTTCAAGAATGGGGACGTATTTCTGGAAAAAGCTCCCAGTTCGAGGCAGGTGGCCAAGATCACGCCCACTCTCCAGCGCATTATCGCCGCAGTCATCCCTGGCCTGGTTGCGAATCGGGGTTTAAGGGATTTTTATGGAACGATCGAAATGGCCGACAAGCTTACCCTGACCAGATCCCGCAGCTTTTGGGAAAACACTTACGAACTCACGCGCAATAAACAGTCCGCGAGATTCACAAGGTGCCTGTCCTTGTCAGATCCAAGCCAGACACTTTCTATTTTCGATATGAGATTCTCTATTCGACTCGAAAGCCAAAAGGAACTTCGAGTCGAAGCAGGCTATTCGTCCGAAGCAGATGAAATTTCGTCAAAAATCATTGCGACGTTTTTGCTACATGACCTGCACGACTGGTAGCTCAGGCAACCAACGCGGATTTATGCCATCTCCGAGCGAGCCACCCGCTTCCCGAACGCGAAAGGCGGGCGCCATCAGAGAGTTGTTCAGCGCGGAAAGCGGCGGTCGAACTCCTCGTGCGTGCCGATCCAGAACCACAGCCAGTCCTCGTCGTGTCGCCGGGCATGGCGCGGTGGTTGCACGTCACTCGCACCGACCATGCGCGCGCTTCAAAACGCAGCCATCCCAGCCGCAGGCTGGGATGGCCCGGGTTGGCGGCAAACTTGCGGTGCGCCTCGCGGGCTGCGTCGCGAGCCTCGGCGGTCAGGCCGCGATAGAGCTGCCAGAATTCCGGCGTGCCGCGCGAGGTCACTGGAGTCACGCAGCGAGTCCTCGTTGAGCGCGTAAAATTGTTCCGGCTTCTGCCGATACTGCTCATCGAGCGAGTCCAGCAACGAGGTCAGGGCCGGGCGCGGCGTGGCGTCGGCGAGGATGGCGTCCCAGCCGTCGGTGGGCAACGCCTCCGGGCAGAGCGCGGGCAGGTCTCGCACCAACTGGCTGCGAGATTCCTGCGGCAGCCCGGCGATGGCAGACTCAATTTCCCAAAGAGTTTTCATGTGCGCCACCATGCGGACGGGAGGCGGGGGCCAACGACAGCTGGGAATAATCCCGCCTGCAATGAAGGATGCACACGCCGACAAGCTGCGGCCCTACACCGCGTGCATGGCAACCGCCCCAGCTCAAGCCGGTTCCTCCGGCCTCACCCGCTTCCCAAATGCGAATGGCGGACGTGACGAGTCCAGCGGGTGCTCGGCGAACAGTTCGTCGAGAGATTTTTTGAAGAGGCCGGTGTCGGTCGCGTGGGCGAGCGCGGCCTCATAGGCGGGCACCAGCGGGTCGAGCGTGAGGAGGAGCGGACTGGTGGCGGCCTCGCCGTGGTCGTCGTCGAGGCGCTTGAACTCGCCGAGCGTGATGCGGCCCAGCGGACGCGCGGGTTGGAAGAGAAAATCAGCGCTCGCCTCGCCGGGCGGCGGCGGCACCGGGGTGATGAGACCCATTAGCACCAGGCGGTTGAGGCACTCGTTGATGATCTGCGTCGGCACCTTGGTCAGCTCACCAAGCTGAGAGGCGGTGCAGGGCGGCAGGCAGGCAGCGAACCGGCGGCCGATGGTCAGGAGCACCAGTAGCGAGAGCCGCTCGCGCACCGACTCGGCGAGGCCGCCCCAAACGATCTGACTATTGCGGAAATGGACGTTCTGCACGGCGTAGCTGAGCTGCCCGCCGACGAGGATGAAGAGCCAGAAAATGTAGAGGCCGGCCATCAGCACCGGCAGCAGGCTGAGCGAACCGTAGAGCGTGGTCTGCATGGCGACCCGCTGGACATAGAGGAAGGCGAGAAGGTTGTTAAGCACGAGCAGGGCCGTCACGACCGCCGCACCGACGAGCGCGGCGAACCATTGGACCTTGGTGTTGGGCGCGAAGCGGTAGAAAAGCGTAAGTAATGCGACGAGCACCAGCACCGAGGCCGACGGCAGCAGCAGGCGCAGAAAGCCGATCAGCTCCGGGCCAAAGTGGAGCTTCTCGGCAAGGGTTTTGAAAAACGCGTCAGGCGAGAGGCCGGTGACCGTGGCGAAGAACACCAGCGCACCCAGCGTCAGCACCGCCCAGTAGAGCACGATCCGCATCGGCAAGGAGCGGCCGCGCCGCACGCCCCAGATCTCGTTGAACGCGTTCTCCACCGAACTGAAAAGCTGGAGCACGATGACAATGAGCGTGAAGGCGCCCACCATGCCGGCCGTGCCGCTGCGCGAGCTCTTGATGAAGCCGTCAATGAGCGAGCCGAGGTTGTCGGCGGACATCTGGCCGAGCGAGGGCACGACGCGGTGGAGCAGGTCGTTGAGCGCCGTCTCGACCCGTGCGGTGTCGCCCTTCACTACGAAACCCGCGACCAGCACCGCGATCACCACGAGCGGGCCGAGCCCGAGCAGCGAGCTGAAGCTCAGCGCGGCGGCGCGGCTGGCGGCCTTGTTCTCCGTGAGACCGGTGACGGTGATGGTAGCCACGCGCAGCACCGCGTAGAGCCAGCCGCGCAGCGAGCGGTCGGTGAGGTGCTCCGCCCGCCAGATCTCGCGCTGAAAGAAATGCGCGAGCTTTTTCCAGACGGGGGCGACGCGGGACATGGCGGCGGCGCGCGGCGCGGTCTCAGGCGTGGTTTAGCACAAGCCAGGCAAAGCCCGCCATGCCGCCCATGGCTGCCAGCGCAGCGAGGCCGACGCCGAGATAGCTCATGCAGACGGTGCAGAACCACAGCCCGGCGGAGCCGGCCGCGAGCGCGGCCAGCGGCACCATCTGCCCGTGCGCCCACAGCACAAAGCCGATCATCCCGAGCCCCAACACCGCGCGAAAACGCACAAACGGGTAGAGATTGATGCTGCCCAGCGCGAGCATGAGCGCGAACAGCAGGTCCGCGAGACCGAGCAAGGCGAACGGCTGCCGTTGAATCACGCCGATTATGTCCGCCGCCAGCAGCAGGTCGAGCGACGGCGCGCACAGGGCGGCGGCGCTCAGGAGCAGCGCCAGCACTCCGCCCCACTGGCCGGCGCGGGCGGCGCGGGCGGCGGCAATCTCAGGCGACTGCTTGTCTTTGGTCTCGTCCGTGCGGCCCTCGGCGGCGGCAAGCATGTCGTCCACCGTGATGGGCGGCGTGCTGTCGGTGCTCTCGGCGTTGAGCGTCTTGACCTCTTTGGTGCCGAGCCGGAGCTTTTTCTTCTCGGGAAAAATGAGCGCCATCACCTCGGGACTGGAGCCGACGGCGACCCACTGCTCGGCGGCGGCGTCGTAGAAGAGCGTGGCGGCGTCCACCTGGCCGTTGTCGGCCAGGGAGACGAGCTGCTCGAGGTTGAACGGGCCGCGGGCCTCGTTCTCCGTCGCGGCGCGGATGTAAAATTCCTGCGGCGTGGGCATGATGAGGCGAGGCTGCGCGGGGCGGGCGGACGCGGCAAGGCTTTTTCGGCCGTCGGCCCGCCGCGA
The DNA here is from genome assembly GCA_903869665.1 of uncultured Opitutia bacterium. Lineage (GTDB taxonomy): Bacteria > Verrucomicrobiota > Verrucomicrobiia > Opitutales > Opitutaceae > CAIYUN01. The sequence continues at coordinate 28,740 of CAIPZZ010000041.1, forward strand.
GGTTTTTCCCCGCGCCGCGGCAAAAGATGAGCAGCCTCCGACAAACGATGCGGAGCCGCGCGCGGGCGGCTCGGTTAGCATCGCCCTGACCGGATCGGGCATGGTGTCCGACGCGGTCATTCCTAACATGAACAAAATCACCCAGCTCTTCGCCGTCGCGGCCTTGGCCGCCGGCACGTCCTGCTATGCCGCCAGCCCCTGGTCGCTCCGCCTCGGCGCGACTTATCTCGACACCGCCAACGCGTCGTCCGCGTTCACGGCCCTGAGCACATTTTTCCCCGCCGACTCGATCTCGGTTGAGAGCAAATGGATGCCGGAGTTCGACGTGGGCTACGCCTTCACCGACACGATCCGGGCCGAACTCGTGCTCACGATCCCGCAAACCCATGAAGTCAAACTCGCCGGCGTGGGCCGGCTCGGCTCGTTCAAGGAGCTGCCGCCCACCCTACTGGTGCAGTATTGGCCGCATCTGGACGATTCGTTCCGCCCCTATGTGGGTGCCGGCGTAAATCTGACGCTCATCTGGGACGACCATCTCGCCGCCGGCCCCATTCCGCTCCAGCTGGACAACCACAGCATCGGCCTCGCCGGACAAGTGGGCTTCGAATGGAAGCTGACCGAGCGCTGGACGCTAAACGCCAACGTGAAATACATGGCGCTGCGCTCCGACGTGTATGCCGCCGGTGCCCCGTTGACGCAGACAAGGCTCGACCCTTGGCTGTTCTCGTTCGGCGCGCGATGCGCGTTCTGAGTCGTCTTGGTCCACACGCCGTCGCTTGCCAAGCGCGGGACAGATGCTTGGAGTGACGGCGTGCGCACCCGCCTGCATCTCACCGTCTGGGGCATCAACTACGCGCCGGAGGCCACCGGCATCGCGCCTTACAACGCGGGGCTGTGCGAGTTTCTCGCGGCGCGCGGGCATGATGTGCAGATGCTGACGACCTTCGCCTACTATCCGCAGTGGCGCAAAGCAGCAGCGGATCAGGGTTGGTTCTGGCGGACGGACCTGATGAACGCGATCCCCGTGCACCGCTGCTGGCATTACGTGCCGGCGGCGGGGCGGGTGACGACGGCGCGGCGGGTGTGGCACGAGCTGACGTTTGGCATCACCTCCGCGCTGCGTGCGCTCGCGCTGCCGCGCGCGGACGTGTGGGTGGTCGTGAGCCCGCCGCTCGCGCTGGGTTTTTTCGCGTGGCTGGTCACGGCGGTGCGGGGCGGAAAAATTGTTTTTCACGTGCAGGATCTGCAGCCCGACGCGGCGGTAGGGCTGGGCATGGTGCAGCGGGGTGCCTTCACGCGGGCGCTCTACGCGCTGGAGAAATTTGCCTACGCCAAGGCGGCGCGGGTCGCGGGCATCTCGGACGGGATGCTGCGGGCGTTCGCAGCCAAAGGCGTGCCGGCGGGCAAACGGGTTTACTTTCCAAACTGGATCGCGACGGAGGCCAGAGCTACGGCCAGAGCGGTAGCGAAAAACAACGGTCCCAGCGTCGCAATGGACGCGCGCGTGCGTCACGGCGTAGCGGCAGGGGCGCTGCTGGCGTTTTACTCGGGCAACCTCGGGCGCAAGCAGGGGCTCGAGGTGCTGGTCGGGGCGGCGGCTCGGCTCGCGGCCGACGACAATGCGGCGGCCCGGGAGACCGTGATTGTGATAGCGGGCGACGGCGCGGCGCGGGCAGAGCTCGCGCAAAAAATCGCGGCGGCGGATTTGGACAACATCCGCCTCCTCCCGTTGCTAGACGACGCCGACTACCGCGCGCTGCTCGCAGCGGCAGACGTTTGTCTCATCACCCAAGCGGCAGGCACGGGACAGTTTTTCTTCCCGAGCAAGCTCCTCGCCGCGCTCTCCGCCGGCCGGCCCGTGCTCGCCGTGGCCGATAGCGACAGCGAATTGGCGCACGCGGTGGCGAACGGTGGCTTCGGTGCGGTGACACCGGCCGGCGACGCGCCCGCGCTGGCCGCGCGCCTGCGCGCGCTGGCGGCCGACCCCACGCCATTGCGCGAGTGGGCGGAGCGCACGAGCTGGGTGGAGCGCTTCGCCGCGCCGCGTGTGCTGGGGGCGTTTGCGACGGAACTGGAAAACCTTGCGGGCGCGGCCGGGCGCGGCCACAACGGCGACATCTGAGCCTATCTGTTTTTATCTCCCCCGCATGATCGCCTACCGCCAGCGCGGCCTCGTCACCGTCCACGCCTTCCTCTCGGTCGGCGTGTCGGTGGCACTCATGCCGATTTATGCCACCGCACTGCCGGGACTGCGGCTGTTCACCCTCGCCGTGCGGGGAGTGCCGACGGTTGATCTCAAACCTGGTGTCAATCTGCTGCCCTATATCGTGGCGGTTTTTCTCGGCATGACTATCAGCACCGGGCCGGTGCGGCGGCTAGGTCAGTCGCTGCACCAGCTCAACCTCTGGGAGTCGCTCGCGCTCGCGTTGCAACAGACAGCCTATGTTGCTGGGGCGGTTTTCACCTTGGTCTGGGCGACGAAGGACGACCTGATCAGCCGCCTGTTTTTAGGCGAATATCTGCTGCTCAACTGCGTCGTGCTCACGTTGCTGCACTCACGCGCGCCGCGCGCCCTAGCACGCATGCTGTTTTCCGAGAGGACCAAGCTCCCCACCCTGCTCATCGGCCATGCCGACGCCACCGAGAACCTCGACTCCTGGATCACCAACCGCAGCCACCTCGGCATCCAGCCGGTCGGCCTGCTGTCAGAAACGAAACCGTCCCGGGCCGAGCGCCTGTTGGCGCCGCATCTCGGCGGATTGGATCGGCTGCGCGAGGTCGTGCGCGAGAAAAACGTGGCCCAGGTCATCCTCCTCGAGTGGATTGACGACGCACAGACGGTGGAGAACATCGTGCAGGTCTGCGAGAGCGAAGGCTGCCGCTTCCTCATCCACAACAACTACGGGGCGCGGTTTGCGCGCAGCTTCACCCCGATCGAGGAGGGCGGGCAGCATTTTCTCACATTCCAGCCCGAGCCGCTGGAGGATCCCATCAACCGCGCCCTGAAGCGCGCGCTCGACATCATGGTCGCGCTGCCCGTGGTGCTGTTCATCCTGCCGCCGCTGTGCCTGCTGGTGTGGATTGTGCAACGCTTTCAGGCACCGGGGCCGCTGCTCTTCACCCGGCCGCGCGGCGGGCAGAACCGGCGCGAGTTCAGGATGTTCAAGTTCCGCTCCATGTATGTCGCGGGTCACGACCCCAAACGCGAGGCCACGCAGGCCACGGTTGACGATCCGCGAATTTATCCGTTCGGCCGCTTCCTGCGGCGCGCGAGCCTCGACGAGATTCCGCAGTTTCTCAACGTGCTGCGGGGCGACATGAGCGTGGTCGGCCCGCGCCCGCACCTGCCGCAGCACGACGACGAGTTCAGCCGCATCGCGCGCGCCTACCGCAGCCGCGCCCTCGTCAAGCCCGGCATCACCGGCCTCGCGCAGGTGCGCGGCTACCGCGGCGAGATCACCGACTCGGAGAAGCTGCACCGCCGCGTCTATTGGGACCTGTATTATGTGACGCACTGGTCGCTTCTGCTCGACGTGCAGATCATCGTCCGTTCGGCGTGGATCGTGCCGTTCCCCAACGAGGCCGCCTACTGAGTGGGACGCCCTGACGCGACGCACCCCATCGCCAATTTCGGGAATGGGCACGGCTCGACCTCGCCTACCTTGACCAGTGGTCGCTCGCGCCCGACCGGAGAATTATGCTGGCGACGATCCCGACAGTGCAGTTCGGGCGCGGCGGGCGGTAAGAATTTAACAGAGTTTTTTTGCGTCATTCATTTTCGAAATGAATGCCGATGGATTCATCGCGAGCGAGATAACGCCGGAAAAACTCTTCGACCGAATTCGCTATTTTTGTAACACCGATGGTGTCGTCGAAGTGATCAACCCACACGGAACTCACATCCGGCGACTCACGGCGGATAAGGTGGAGGTGCGAGTTTATGCACCAATCGGCAAAATAAACTCCTTCCTTCTGAATATTTTTATTCTCGGCTACAATATGATCCAGGTTCCAGACAACCCAAAGATCCAAACCGCTTTCGCCATCCTCCATCCCGCCAACGACAGACAAGAACTCAATGAAGTCGCGGCCAACCGCAAGTCCGGCGGACGATAGCCTCTCGTGAATCGCCGCTTCGTTGGAAGGTTCGACAAGCGAGACATTCCGGCTGCGCCAGTTTTCGAGAACGTGCGATGCGATTGTTTTCATGGCCTCGGCTAATTCACCGCCGCACCGCCACCCCTTCGGCCGCGAGAAAGGTTTTCACCTGCGGGATGGTGAGGGTGCCGAAGTGGAAGAGGCTGGCGGCGAGCACGGCGCTGGCGTGGCCTTGCTCTAGCACGTCGGCAAAGTGCTCCAGCTTGCCCGCGCCGCCGCTGGCGATCACGGGCACGCTGACGGCGTCGCTCACGGCGCGGGTGAGCGCGCAATCGTAGCCGGCCTGGGTGCCGTCGGCGTCCATGCTGGTGAGCAGGATTTCGCCCGCGCCCAGCGCGACGGCGCGCTCGGCCCACGCGACGGCGTCGAGCTCGGTGGGGTTGCGGCCGCCGTGGGTGAACACGCGCCACGATTTGCCGTCGGGCTCGCGCTTGGCATCAATGGCGAGCACAATGCACTGCGCGCCGAAGCGGTCGGAGGCGGCGCGGATAAGCTCAGGGTTCTGGATGGCGGCGGTGTTAAGCGAGACTTTGTCCGCGCCTGCTTTCAGCATCGCCTCGATGTCGGCCACGGTGCGGAGGCCACCGCCGACGGTGAGCGGCATGAAACAGCGCTCGGCGGTGGCGGCGACGACGTCGTGCATGATGTGGCGGCCGTCGCTGGAGGCGGTGATGTCGAGGAAGACCAGCTCGTCGGCGCCCTGCGCGTCGTAGGCGGCGGCGGACTCGACGGGATCGCCGGCGTCGCGCAGCTCCTGAAACTTCACGCCTTTGACGACGCGGCCGGCCGTCACGTCAAGGCAGGGGATGATGCGGCGGGAGAGCATGGCGTTAGATCTCGAGGTCTCAAAGTCTTAAGGTCTGAGAGTCATAAGTTGAAGCCAGCAGCGCCAGCAAACAGTCACGCTGCTATCGATGAGCTTGGACTCTGTGACCTTCGACCAGCCGCATTGCGACGTCAGCTTTCCGTGTGTGCGAGGTCGGGCTCAAACTCGACTTGCAGGCGGTAAGTCTGGCCTGGGCGCATGTTGAGTGGGTGGTCGCGCACCAAGGACTGAATGTAGTGGACCTTGCCGTAGTTGGTGCGCCAGGCGGGGTCGGCACTCACCACCTCGGTCTCGCGCCACACGGCCTGAAAGTCGTCCTTCGCCACGGTGCAGCGGTGGCCCTCGGGGCCGAGCGTGAGCGCGCCGGGGACATGGTATTTCGAGTGCGGCGCGGCGATGACCAGCACGAAGCGGAACTTGTCGAGCGTGACAGGCTGCCGCACCGTGTAGGCGAACTCGCAACCGATTTTCGCTCCGGAAAAATTCCACTGCACCTTTACGCTGCCGACGTTCTTGATGATCTCCTCCTTGCTCGTGATCAGCTCCGGCTGGTCGTAGCGGAAATAAAAACTGTTACGCAGGCCGAGGCCGGTGACGCAGTTCTTGCCATAAAACGCGGGCAACGTGACATGCTGGACGCCGCCGACCGTGAGCGTGAGCTCGGGCAGCATGACGGGCAGGTAGGCGTTGTTGGGCCAATCGAAGACTCCGGGGCAGTGCGGGAATGGCAGCGAGTCGCTGGTGAGTGAGTGACCGGAGCTGACCAGCGGAATCTGCGCGTGGAGGCCGCTCGCGGCATCCCGGTAGAGGAAAAGCCCCTGCTCCTTGCGCGAGGACTTATCGAAGATGACGAACCGGCCCACGGTGCGCGGCGGCTCGGACACGGGTGCGCCGCCGGGGAGCGCGACGGTCTTGGCGAGGCGCGCCCACTGGCAGAGGTAGCGCGCGGCATCGAAGTTCGCCATGCGCGTGGTGTGGTGCGGGTAGGCGGTGCGCTCGGTATCGCGAAGATCAACAAAACCATGCTCCTGATCGAGGTAGGTCTGGTAAAAAAATCCGAACAGCCGGCGAAGCACGTCGAAGTATTTCGCCTTCTGGTCGTCAACGATCCAGCCGTCGCGCAGGCCCTGCAGGACGAGGCTGATGCAATGCATCTGGCCGTAGGCGCCGGCGGCGCGGCCGAACGCCCAGCCGAGGCCGTCGTCGCGCACGAGGTCGGGCATCATGCGGATGTATTTCTCGGCGTAAGTGCGAAGCGTGGGCAGCTTGCGGTCGCGCACCCCGCTGTTGGCGTGGAGCTGGAGCGCGGAGCGGGTGAACGTGAATGCCCAGAGACCGTAAAGGTTGAAGTTGCCGCCAAACCCCTCGGTCGCGTCATCAAAAAATCCTGCCGAACTGGTCTGGTTGACCCGATCGCACATGCGCTCGATGAGCCGCGAGGTCTCATCCTTTTTCGAGAGACCAAAGGAAAAACGCGCGACGGCCTTGGCGATGTTGAACGCCTGCCAGTGATTGTCGTAGTCGCTGCGGTGCAGGAGGGACTTGTCAATGCGCTGGCGGGTCTCCTCGACGAGTCGCTCCCAGACGGGGTTGCGCTCCTTCGATGGGCCGAAGCACAGCAGGCCGAGCGAGGCATAGGCGAGACCGTTCTCCGCCGCCGGCTCGGTAAACATCTGCGCGGTCACGCAGCGGGCGGTGAGATCCACGAGATCACGGCCCTGGAGCGAGGTCTCCCCGGTGGCGCGAAAATACTCACCCAATGCGCAGGCCACATGGCCCGGCTCATCGGCACGCGGCTCTTCGCCGGGCGCGGGCAGGATGGTGCCGTCAGGCTGGATCGCGTCCAGATTGTGCCCCAAGATGGAGCGGGCCATGTCGAGGCATTGCTCGGAAAAGCTGTGCATGAAATAGAAGGAGGCTGCCGCGCCAGACGCGACCGGCGCGGCGGGAGGTCAGTTGTCCCGGTTTATACCGAGCGGCGCAAGCGGGAAAATTTAAGC
>CAIPZZ010000042.1 GCA_903869665.1 uncultured Opitutia bacterium
GTCGCCGATCACCGCAAACGTGCGCGAGGCCGGCGCGACGAAGAGCAGCACGGCGTTGCGATGCTTGGTCTTGGTCATGCCCAGCTTGAGGAAGAGCTTTTGCGCGGCAGGCACCGGTTCCGGCGCGGCAGCGGGCGCGACAGCCACGCGGATCTCGCCCGAGGTCAGCCGCTCGGCTGACGCGATGGCCGCCTCAATCGCCGGATGGTCCAGCCGCCGGATGAATTCTTGCTTTTTCATGTCACCATTTCCCTCCCGCGCCGCCGCCACCGAAGTCCCCGCCGCCGCCGGAAAATCCGCCTGAGGAACCACCGCCACCCCAGCCCCCGCTACTCCAACCACCGCCGCCAGAACTGGAACTGCGACCCCAATCGAAGGACCTGTCATCGCGGCGTTTTTCACTGCCCAAAACAAATATGCTGGCACGCCGGACGAAAGCGCTAATCAGCCAGATAACCACAACCACGCCTATGAAAATCCACTCGTAATTTTTCAGCACCCAAAGCGCACCCACCTTAAGCTCCCCGGCATTTGTGCCACCGGTGCCCCGATACTCCCCCTTGGTCGCCGCGATCATCGCCGCCACGGCGCGGCGCAGGCCGCCGGCGTAGTCGTTGGCGCGGAACGCTGGCTTGAGGATGCTCTCGATGATGTCGTGCGCCGTCGCGTCAGGCAACGCACCCTCCAGCCCGTAGCCGACCTGGATGTAGAGCTGGTGTTCCGCCATGAACACGAACAGCACCGCGCCGTTATTCTTCGCCTGCTGGCCGACCCGCCACGCCCGCGCGACGCGCACGGTGTAGTCCTCAACCGACGAGTCCGACAGCATCCGCGGGAAGATAGCGACAAGGAGTTGGTTCGAGCTGGCGCGCTCAAACTGTTCGAGCTGCGCGTTGAGCGCGTTGGCGTCGGCCGCTGGCACCAACGCGGCATAATCGTTGAAATACCGTGCCGGAGCCGGCGGAATCGTCTCCGCGCCGCGCAACCCCACCCCGGCGAACAGCACGGCGAGCAGGAGGAGCGGACGGAGGAATCGTTTCATTTTTTGGCGGCGGTTGTTTGCGGGTGGAGCGCGACGTCCCCGGCGCGCTCACGGCGAACTGAACGCGCCGGGACGGAGCATTCCACCTCGTATCGGATCAGCGACAGATGCCAGCGCATGCGCGTCAGGGCCGGGCGGCGGCGGGCTTGGAGAAATCAAACTGCACGGCGGGCGGCTTGTCCGCGCCGGGCGCAGCGGCGAAATACGCCTTGGGCTTGAAGCCCAGCGCCGCCGCGAAAAACACCGCCGGCACGCGCTGGATCGTGGCGTTGTAGTCGAGCGACGCGGTGTTGAACTTGCCGCGCTCGACCGCGATGCGGTTCTCCGCCCCTTCAAGCTGCGCCTGCAAGGTGCGGAAGCCCTCCGTCGCCCGCAACGCCGGGTAGTTCTCGGCGACAACGAGCAGCCGCGAGAGCGCGGACGAGAGCTGGCCCTGCGCCTTCTCAAATTCGGCGAGTTGCGCGGGGTCGGTCGGGGCCGCGCCCGGGCTGAGCGAGACCTTGCCGACCGAGGCACGGGCCGCGGTGATCTCGGCGAGCGTGGACTTCTCGAAGTTCGCCGCGCCGGAGACGGTGGCGACGAGGTTGGGGATGAGGTCGGCGCGGCGCTGATAGACGTTCTGCACCTGCGCCCATTGCGCGTCCACACCCTGGGAGCGGTTGACCAGACCATTGTAAGTGCTGACGGCAGCGATGCCGACAACGAGGACCAGCAAGGCGAGCGCCCCGAGAATACCGAGAAGGACTTTGTTCATAGCGGGGCGAGCAGAACGCCCACGACCGGCGAATACAAGCGCCCAGCGGGTGGAAACCGACGGTAAATTTCCAGCCGGCTCGCCGCCTGCCGCGTGGCAATTGTGATCGGCGCGCAGCGGACGATCGGCCGATTGCCAGTCTCGGGCAAGGCATCAATATGCCTTCATGCGCACGACCCTCATGCTTGATCCTGATGTCTCGGCCAAAGCCCGCCGGGGCGCGGCACGGCTGGGCCAGCCGTTCAAGGTTGTCATCAACTCCGCGCTGCGCGTCGGGCTGACCGAGATTCTGCGGCGGGCGACGGCCCGGCCCTACCGCACGAAGCCGCGCCCGCTGGAGTTGCGCGCGGGCCTCGCCTACGACAACTTTGCCGAGCCGCTGGCTCACGCCTGATCTGCGGCAAAGGCTTGCTTTGGATGCTGGAACCGGCAGTTTGGGAAGCATGAAGACCACGATTGACCTTCCCGAGGCCGAGATGGCGGAAGCCATGCGGCATACCAAGGCCAAGACCAAGACCGAGGCCGTAAACCGCGCCGTGTCCGAGTTCAACCGCAGGCAGCGGCTAGCCGCGCTGGCCGACAAGCTCGGCACGTTCAAGGACTTCATGACCCGCGATGACCTGCGCAAGATGCGCGAAACGGACTGAGCCATGAAGCTGATTGACTCATCGAGCTGGATCGAGGCTCTGCGCCAAGATGGCGACCCGGTGGTGAAATCCCGCGTTGACTCCCTGCTGCGCAGCGACCGCGCCGCGTGGTGCGATATGGTGCGGATCGAGCTGTGGAATGGTGCGCGTGGCCTAACCGAGCGGCGCACGTTGGAATCTTACGATGACGCCGTCCAACTGCTGCCCACGACGGACGCTGTGTGGGCCAAGGCGCGCGTGCTCGCCCAGCGCAGCCGGGCCAAAGGGCTCACCCTGCCGAGTGCCGACTTGGTGATCGCCGCCTGCGCTTGGGAGCACGGCGTCGAGATGGAGCACGATGACGCGCATCTGAAGATGCTCGCGGCCCTGTTTGACTGAAGCCGATGCCTACCATCCCACACTTTCCAGGCATCAATGCCGCAATCAACCAGACGCTGCACAAACAGGTGCCTCTCAAGACCAAATCGGCGCCGCAAGAAATACCGACGACAAAAAGCTAGATTGATAGATTTCCTCACCACCCGTAGCTGCGCTTGATGGTGATCTGCTCGTAGAGCTCTTCGGGGAGCTCGGTGAGAAACCGCGAGGGCTGAAGCATCATGCCGCCGGGACCGGCCCGCGTGGCCACGCGCGGATAGCTGAGGTAGAGTTCGTTCTTCGCACGCGTCACGGCGACATAAAAGAGGCGGCGCTCCTCCTCGAAATCCCCGCTCTCGATGGTGCGGTAGCCGGGAAACTGCCCCTCGGCGGCGCCGATCAGGAAGACCACGTCGTATTCCAGCCCCTTGGCCTGGTGGATCGTCGTGAGCCGGATGGACTCGTGATCGCTCTCGATCTGCTTCTCGCTAGTCTCGCCGTTGAGCAACATGATCTGGGCGAGAAACTCGGACATCTCTGAAAACTGTGAGGCGAAGCCGACCAGCCCCTTTAGCTCATCGAGGCGGTCGGTGTAGTCCGCATATTCGCCCTTCATGTGGTCGCCATACCAGCCGTCAATCGCGACCTCGACGGCGTCGGCGGGCTTCGCGTCGTTCATCGCGTCA
>CAIPZZ010000043.1 GCA_903869665.1 uncultured Opitutia bacterium
CGTTGAACTCGAAGTTCCACTCCGACGAGGGCCGGTAGGAGTAGCCGACGATGACGACCTCGGGGAAAACAAAGTTCGCGCTCGCGCCGAAGGTGCCGGGCGCGGGCGTGTAGGTCGCCGTGCCGGTGAGATCGGACGAGTAGTTGCCCTGGTAGGTGACGCCGAAGGCATGCTGCGCGCTGGGCTGCCAGCGCAGGCCGGCGTTGAAGCTCACCGCAGTGCTGTCGCCGTCGAAGGTGAAGTCGGTCGCGCCCGGCACCGGCGAGAACTCGCGGCTCAGCTTGCTGTGGATCCAGTGGAAGACCGGTCCGCCGCCGATGGAGAGCTCGGGCGAGATTTTCCACGCGGCGACGGCGGCGACGGCGTAGTCGGCCAGCTCGGCCTTGGTGGAGATGGTGTTGAAGCCGGAGGTGCCCGGCCAGTCGGTTGAGAGGCCGAAAGGCACGTAGGCGCCGAGGCCGAGCGCGTAGTTCGCGCCCGACGGGGCGTAGGCGTAGTAGAATTGCGGGAGCGTGTGCGTCTCGCGCTTCATGTCGGTCGTCGCGCCGAGGCCGCTCGTGTAATCGCTCTCGAGCCGCACGACGTAGGCGCTGGCGGAAAACGCGGAGCCGTCGAGCTGGGTGAGGCCGGCGGGGTTGTAGTAGATGGCTGCGGGACTGTCGGCGGTGGCAGCGAAGGCGTTGCCGCGAGCGGTGGCGGCGGCGTCTTTGTAGCCGGTGCGGATGCCGGAGGCGGGCAGCGCGGCGGGTGCGAGTGCGGCGAGGAGCAGGAGGGGGCGGAGGAGGGAGGTTTTCATGGGGCGGGAGAGGGATTAAAAACGCGGTGGGGTGGCGGATGAAAGGGCGAAAGCGTCAAAATTTTGTAACAACGCGTGTCGGGTGCTCAGGCCAGCGGCAGGTCGAGCACCACATCCGGGTCGTCCGGCGTGGCGCGGACACGGACCTCGAGCCGGCCGGCGTGCTGCTCGACGATGCGACGCGCGACGGCGAGGCCAAGCCCAACGCCGGTGTTGCGCGTGGTGAAAAAGGGCTCTGCGGCGCGCGCCGCCACCTCGGGCGCGAGGCCGGGGCCGGCGTCGCGGAAACGCACCACGAGCCGGGCGCCGCCGGGGGCGAGGCGCTCCACCTCAAGCCGCACCCGCACCGGCGCGCCGGGCGCGGACTGGAGCGCGTTGAGGAAAATCTCCTCAAAGGCGTGCGCGAGGCCGGGCCGGTGCGCGCGCACGATAGCCGTGCGGTCGCCCTCCAGCGCGAGCCGTGCCTCCGCACCGAGCGCGCGGGCGGCGCGGGCGAGGCTCTCCTCCAGCACCGTGACGACGGGCACGAGGTCGCCGGCGGGCGCGGCCGGCTGCGAGAGGAAGAGCATTTGCTCGGTGAAACGCTGGATGCGCCCCGTCTCCCGGCCGAGCGCCTCCTTGAGCGAGGCGCGGAACTCCGCCGTGTCACCCTCGGCGTCGAGGAGCTGGTGGTGCGTGGTCAGCGGCACGAGGGAGTTGCGGATTTCGTGGGCGAAGCGCTTGGCGATGAGCGCGAGCAGGCGGGCGTTGGACGCCTCGACCTCGGCCCGTTGCGCCGTCTCGATTTGCGTGTAGTCCTCCACGATGGCGAGCGCGGGCTGTGGCAGACGGCCGTCGGGGTGGGGAAACGGGACCAGGCTCACGCGGTGGCGGCGGCCGGGGTGGATCTCCGAGCCAAGGAAAAACGGCTCCCGGTTTTGGCCGCGCTCGACGAGGTCGTGCAGCGCCCCAGCCAGTGGCGGCGGCAGCTCGGCGAATTCCACCCGCCGGTCCGGCTGCGGCGCGTCGCCACGCAGGAACTGGAGGAACGCGCGGTTCGCGTGCCGCGCCCCGAGGTCGGCCCCGACCACGAGCGAGCCGCTCGTGATCGCGCCGAGCACATCACCCAGCAGTCGGTGGCTGGCCGCGAGCTGGTCGTGCAGCCAGCCGTTTTTCAGCGCGAGCCCTAGTTCCTCGAGCAGGTGATAGACGAGCCGAAGCTCCGTGTCAGTGAACGCCCCCCCCGGTCACGCGCCCGCCGAGCAGCGCCACCCCGAGCGCACGCTCGCGGTCGTTGACCGGTAGCGCGACCTCGCAGCCCAGCAGCTCGAACTCCCGGCGGATCTGTCCCCCTTCCGCCGTCGCGTCCGGCTCGGCCGCCCGCAGCACTTGCCCGCGCCGCGTCACCCGCTGCCCGATGCCGCCGTGCCGCGTGAGTTCGACGCAGCCCAGCAGGTCGCGTGGCAGCCCGGCGGCGGCCGCGCACACCAGCCGGCCCGTTTCCGCCTCGGCCTCCGGCCCGCCGGGCAGGTCAACAAAAACCGCGATGCGGGCCACGCCGATCACCTCGCGCAACTTGAGCACAAACTGCTGGGTGAGCTGCCGCCAGTCGAGCGACACGCCGAGCACGGGCGAAAAGTCGCGCAGCACCTCCAGCGCCGAGGCAAACGCCGGCCCCGACGGTGGGGCGAACGGCGTGCCGCTGCCGCCGGCCGCCGGAAAGGGCGTGCCGGAGCCGGCGTAAGTCGGTGGCCGTGCCGGCGGCGGGCTGGGGGACGCGCCGGTCAGTCGTTGCAAGGTCGCCGCCAGCGCGGCGGCGTCCACTGGCGGTGGTGGGACCAGATCGGCCCCGGCGGTGGAAAATTTCTGCCGCGTGGCGGCGTCCGACTCGGCGGGCAGCACGACCACGAGGGGCAGGTTGGGCGCGGCGGCGCGGGCGACGGCGGTGTCGTGCAGCGCCTCCATGTCGGCGCGCGCAGGGGCGAGGAGGACGGCGTCGAAAGCTCCGGCGGCGAGGGCGGTGTGCGCCTCGGCGAGGCGGGCGCGGACTTGGAGCTGGAACCCGGCGGCGACGGAGAGGGCCGGGGTGAGCGGCCGAGCGGTGGTGTCGTCGGCGATGAGTAGAAGCCGGGGCACTGGCGTGTGCGTGGTGTGTGTGGGAGGAGGCTGCCGTTGCGGGTGACAGCCGCCCGTGAAGCGAAAAACACACGCCGCCGTCGCGTGAGGCAACCGCAAAATGCCGCCTGCCAGGTGCGTGGGCACGCGGGCGGTTACGACTGGTCCGCCCCGGCCCGATTTTCCGTTTGCCGTCCCCGGCTTAGCTTCTATCGGTCGAGCTTCTTTTCCCCATGAAACGCCCCCTGCTCTCTGCCCTTGCGGTCGCCGCCGTGCTCGCCTCCGGCGCCGCCGTCCTCCTGTTCACCGCCGCTACGCCCGGCACTCCTGCCGCCACGCCCAGCCAGCATTGGGCGGCTCGTGTCGCGAAATCCCCCCGCCACCTCGAGTGGGTCACGCTCGAGCACGACGGCCGCAAGGTCGGCGCCTACGTCGGTTATCCCGAGGTCAAGGACAAGGCCACCACCGTCCTCGTTATCCACGAGATCTTCGGCCACTCCGACTGGGTGAAGGCGCTGGTGGACGACCTTGCCGCCGCCGGCTACATCGCCATCGCGCCCGACCTGCTCTGGGGCACCGGCGCAAAAGGCGGCGGCACGAGCGAGCTGACCTCGCAGGAGATTGGCCAGAAAATCCGCGCCCTCCCCGCCGACCAAAAGACCGCCGACCTCGCCGCCACAGTGGATTATATCACCAAGCTCTCCGGCAGCAACGGCAAGATCGTCGTCGCCGGCTTCTGTTGGGGCGGGGCAGAGACGTTCAGTTTTGCGACCAACAACAAGGCCATTAAGGCCGCGCTCGTGTTCTACGGTGCCACCCCGCCCGCCGCCGACATGGCCCGCATCACGGCCCCCGTCTATGGTTTCTACGCCGAGAACGACGGCGCCCGCCTCAACGCGACCGGCATTGCCACGACGACCGAACAGATGAAGGCCGCCGGCAAATTTTATGAGCCGGTGCTCTACACCGGCGCCGGCCACGGCTTCATGCGCGCCGGCGACGACCTGCCGCCCGCCGACACCGCCACCGACGCCCAGAAGACTGCTTACGCTGCCAACAAAAAGGCCCGCGAGGACGGCTGGAAACGCTGGATGGACATCATGAAAGCCGTGACCGCCGACAAGCTTCCGCCTGTGGTGAGCGTGTCGAACCAGCCCATGCCCGCCCCGGCCAAGCCGGCCACGCCCGCCGCCGCTCCGTCCGTCCCGGCGGCGAAGTAAGCCTCCGCGTTGGCCCGCTCACGCCCTGCTTGGCTTCGATTCGTTTCCGCCGTTCCAGCGCGGAACCTTTCTCCGTCAACTTTGTCCCTCCGCCCTCCCTCAACCCAAACAATCCCCACCATGCGTTCCATCCCGACCCTCATTCTTGCCGCCGCCCTTGTGGCCGCGCCACTCTTCGCCGCCGATGCCCCGGCCCCGACGACCCCCGCCGCAAAACCCAACTCCACCGGCGGCAACAGCCCGCATGAGACCACCAGCGCCACCATCGGTCGCGGCGGTCCGCGCGTGACTGTCACCTATGGCCGCCCCTACGCCAAAGGCCGCGAAATTTGGGGCAAACTCGTGCCGTGGAACGCCGCTTGGCGTCTGGGCTCTGACGAGGCCACCACATTCCTGACCCAGCAGCCGCTCACGATTGGCGACAAGACCCTCCCCGCCGGCATCTACACGCTCTATCTCGTGCCTTCTGAAAAAGAGACGACCAAAATCGCCTTCAGCAGTGCGCTCGGCGGCTGGGGCATCCCGGTCAACACGTCGACGGATGTCGCCCGTTTTGATCTGAAGAAGGAAACCCTCCCCGCCGCCGTCGAGCAGCTCACCCTCGCGGTCAAGGCCGATGCGGCCACCGGTGGCGGCGTGCTTACAATCGCGTGGGAGACGACGCAATTCTCCCTGCCGTTCACGATTAAAAAGTAACCTTTCACCGCGCCCCGCCATGCGCGCCCGCGCGTTACCCCTAGTGGCCGCCAGCTTCGTTGCGCTGGCGGCTCTTTCTGTTCCTGCTCAAACCGCCGTGCCGGCACCCGCGCCAGCCGCGACGCCGCCTGCCGGGCCGACCGGCGCGGCGATTTTGCAGGAGCTGCGCGAGTTCCGCACCTTCGGCACCGTGCTGATGGTCGCCGCGCACCCCGACGACGAGAACCGCGCGTTGCTCGCCTTCCTCTCCAAGAGCCGCGACCTGCGCACCGGTTACCTATCCATCAACCGCGGCGACGGTGGCCAGAACGAGATCGGCCCCGAGTTCGACGCCAAGCTCGGCGTCATCCGCACGCAGGAGCTGCTCGCCGGCCGCCGGCTTGATGGCGCGCGGCAGTTTTTCACCCGCGCGATTGATTTCGGCTACTCCAAGAGCCTCGATGAGACGCTCCGCATCTGGGACCATCAGGCCGTGCTCGGCGATGTCGTGCGCGTCATCCGCACCTTCCGGCCCGACGTGATTGTCACCGTGTTCTCTCCCGTGCCGGGCAACACCCACGGGCACCACACCGCCTCGGCCTATCTCGCTGTTGAGGCGTTCAAGCTCGCCGGCGACCCCAAGGCCTACCCCGAGCAAATCGCCGAGGGCCTCCAGCCGTGGCAGCCTGTCCGCATCGTCCAAAACGGCGGCAACGGCCTCAGCATCTCCGGCGGCAACACCGACCCAGCGACGGGCGAGACCGTGCAGGCCATCGCCAACCGCACCAGCGCGCAACACAAGACCCAGGGCTTCGGCGGCGGTGGCGGCGGACGCGGCGGCGGTGCGGGCGGAACCAATTTCTCCGCCGGCTTCACCCTGCTCGACGGCACGCCCGGCACCGGCCTGATGGACGGGGTGGACACGACGTGGGCGCGCGTCCCCAACGGCGGCGTGGAAATTGCCCAGCTCGCCGACGAGATCATCGCCAACTTCAAGCCCGACGACCCCGCCGCCAGCGTGCCGGCCATCCTCGCGCTGCGGACGAAGCTCATGACGCTCCAGAACAGCGACCCGGTCATCACAGAGAAACGCGGGTTGTTCGACCGCATCCTCCAGCATAGTCTCGGGCTGACCGTCGAGACCAGCACGCCAGTCGCCGAGTTGGTGCCCGGGGAACAGTTGCAATATTCCGGCACCGCAACCGTGCGGTCGTCGATTCCGGTTTCCATCGTGGGCGGCGGAATGGTTCCGGGTGGAACCTACCGGGCTTTCACCATGGGCAGCAGAATCACCATGAATTTTCCGCAGGGGCGGCCTTGGACGAGTGATCCACAAAATTTGCGGCCGATTACCGTTTCGAAGTCCGCGCCGATTTCCCAACCCTACTGGCTGCGCGAGGAACCCGCCGCCGGAATGTATCGGGTGACGACGCCGGATAACAAGCTAGTCGGCCAACCGGAGAACCCTCCCCCGTTCATGGTCGAGTATGTTTTCGTTGTCGGCGGCCAAGATCTGGTCGTCCCGGACGAGCCGCGCGCACCGGCAGCCGCCCCCGGCCAACCCACCCGCCGCGTCGCGGTTGTCTCGCCGGTCGCGCTTAAATTTGGCTCCGGCGTCGCGCTGTTCACCCCCGCCGCGAAAAAAACCGTCGAGGTCGAGATCACGGCGGCGCGCGCGGGCGCGACCGGCACACTGCGCCTAGAGTCGCCCGCCGGCTGGGCGGTTGCGCCCGCCGGGCAGCCGTTCAAGCTCGCGCAGGCCGGCGAGAAAACGAAGGTCACCTTCACTGTGACCGCGCCAGCGATGGCGGCGTCCGGCAGTTTCCTCGCCGTCGCCGAGATGGCCGACGGCACGCGCTACAGCAACGGCCGCGAGGAGATCCGTTACGACCACATCCCGCCGCAGCTCTTGCAGCCGCCCGCTCGGCTCAAGGTGGTCGCCACCGACTTCGCCGTGCGCGGCAAGAACGTGGGCTACCTGCCCGGCGCAGGCGACGCCACCGCCGAGGCCATAGCGCAGCTCGGCTACAATGTCACCACGCTCACCGGCACTGACCTCACACCGGAAAAACTGCGCGGCCTCGATGCCGTCGTGATCGGCGTGCGCGCCTTCAACGAGCGCACTGATTTTGCGGCCAACCTCCCCGGCCTGCTCGCCTACGCCGAGGCCGGCGGCACCGTCATCGCCCAATACAACCGCCCCAACAGCCTCAAGACGTCGCAGCTCGGTCCCTACCCGCTCTCCATCCAAGGCCAGGCCCCGCCGCTGCGCGTGACCGACGAGACCGCGCCCGTCACTTTCCGCCTGCCCGACCACCCCGCGCTCAACACGCCGAACAAAATCACCCCCGCCGACTTCGCCGGCTGGATGCAGGAGCGCGGCGCGTATTTCGCGAGCAGTTGGGACGCGCACTACGAAGCCCCACTCGCCATGAGCGACCCCGGCGAAACGCAGCCCGACAGCAGCCTGCTCATCGCGAAATACGGCAAGGGTTACTACGTTTACACCAGCCTCGCGTTTTTCCGCCAGCTCCCCGCCGGCGTGCCCGGCGCGTATCGCCTGTTCGCCAACCTCGTCTCCCTCGGCAAATGAGTGGAGAGCCGATTTCTTAACCACTGATGCAGCCATCATGGGCAACCAATCACCTCAATTCAATCGCAAGGCCGGGATCGAGGTGGAACGCGACGTCCCGGCGCGTTCAGAACACGGCAAGCACGCCGGGGACGTCGCGCTCCACCGGAAATCACCCGTGCTCGGTATAGAAATGGAATTAGTGCCGATTAACTCCTGCCTTCATTAGTGTGAATTAGTGGTTAACCCCCTCCGATGCCTTCTCCTTCGCCCGAGCCAAACGACGATGACCCCGGCGTGCCCTTGTTCCGCTCGTGGTGCGGGGTGTATGCATTCGTCGTCGCGTGCTTCACTGTCACGGTCGGGCTGCTGGCTTGGCTCACGTTTTCCAGCCGGTGAACGCGCTCGATTACCTCATCCTCATCGGCACGTTGCTCGGCATCGCCGCCTACGGAATGTGGCGCACCCGCGGCCGGCGCGACCTGCGCGGCTACCTCTCGGGCGACGGCACGGCGGGCTGGTTTGGCATCGGGCTTTCGGTCATCGCCACGCAGGCGAGCGCGACGACGTTTCTCTCCACCCCGGGGCAGGGCTACCAAGGAGGTCTCGGCTTCGTGCAAAATTATTTCGGCGGGCCGTTCGCCATGATTCTGATTGCGGCGGTGTTTTTGCCAATTTTCCGGCGGCTGAAGGTGCTCACCGCCTACGAATACCTCGGCCAGCGCTTCGACCGTAAAACCCGGCTGCTCGCCGCCGGCATTTTCCTCACGCAGCGCGGTCTCGGCGCGGCGCTCACCATCTACGCGCCGGCGATCGTGCTCTCGGGCGTGTTTGGCTGGCCGCTCAACCTCACCATCGTCTGCACCGGCCTCGTGTGTGTGGCCTACACGGTCGCGGGCGGGAGCGACGCGGTGCGGCTTACTCAGCAGTGGCAGCTTGGGGTCATCTTCGCGGCGATGGCGGCAGCGTTTTTTTTGCTACTGGCACGGCTGCCCGCCGGGCTGGGGGACACGTTCGCGCTGGCGGGTGCGTTTAACAAATTGCAGGCGGTGGACCTCTCGACCGACGCCGGCCATGTGCTGCGCGAGCGCTACACATTCTGGTCAGGCACGCTCGGTGGCTTTTTCCTCGCGCTGGCCTATTTCGGCACCGACCAGTCGCAGGTGCAGCGCTACCTCGGCGGCGCGTCGCTGCGCGAGAGCCGGTTGGGGCTGATATTCCATGCGGTGTGCAAGATCCCGATGCAGTTTTTCATCCTACTGCTCGGCGTGTTGCTCTTCGTGTTTTACCAGTTCGAGCCCGCGCCGCTGCTGTTCGCCCGCACCTCACAGGAGCGCCTCGCCCAGCTCGCGCCGCCGGAAAAATTAAAAAAGGTCGAGGCCGACTTCACCGCCGCGCAGGCCGCGCAGACCCGCGAACTCCAGGCATGGCTCGCCGCGCGAAAGTCAAACGACACCACCGCCGCGCAAGCCGCCCTCGCCGCCGCGCAGGCTGCGCACGACCGCGGTGAGGCCGCGCGGAAGGACGCCACCGAGCTGCTCAAGGCCACCAAACCGCCGACCACCGCGAGCGAGGCCGACAATGTTTTCATCACCTTCATCCTGCATTATCTCCCGCACGGCCTCATCGGGCTGCTCGTCGCCGCATTTTTCGCCGCCGCGCTCAACTCCAAGGCCGCCGAGCTCAGCGCGCTCGCCTCGTGCAGCACCGTGGATTTCTGGCGCCCGTTCTTCGCGTCGGGTGCGAACGACGCGCACAGCGTCCTCGTGTCGAAAGGCTTCACGGTTTTTTGGGGCGCGGTGGCCATCGCGGCGGCGCTGGGCGCGAACCTCGTGGAGAACATCGTGCAAGCTGCCAACATCGTTGGCTCGCTGTTCTACGGTCCGGTGCTGGGTCTGTTCCTGCTGGCGTTTTTCACGAAGCGCGTGGGCGGCACGGCGGCGTTTTGGGGCGCGGTCGCGGCGCAGGCGACGGTGCTGGCGCTCTATTGGGCGGGAGAACATTACGCCGCGTGGAAAATCGGCTATCTCTGGTTCAACCTCATCGGCCCCATGCTATGTGTCGGCTTTAGCCTGTTGCTCCAAGCGGCGCAGGGATTTGCGCCGCGTCAGACGGAGGAGAAAACATGAGCACCCCAATCATCTGCTTCGGCCAGCAGCCGTGTGGGTTTTTCCCGCGCCGATTTCTCGCGGCAAAATTTATCACCGCGCGGCGGCTGCAGCGCGAGCTGGGCGGCGAGATCGTATTTTTCTTCCATGATAGCGACCACGATCCGCGCGAGACTCAGACCACGCTCCGCCATCGGAAGACCGGCGAGCCGCTGACGCTCAACTTCACCTTCGCCAATAAAGTTCAGCGCAAATGGTCGCCGCTCTTCGCCAAACGCATCCCGCCTGACTGGCAGGCCGGCACCGCCCGCCAGCTCCCGGCCTATGTTGAGCCGCGTTGGGTGGAGGCGTTCAAGCAAGTCGCCGCGACCAACGTCGCCGACTTCTGCCTGGAGATGTATCGTGCGATGGGCCTGCTCGACGGTGTGCGCGTTGTCCGCTCCGGCGACCCCGTCGTGCGTAGCGCCGCGTGCGAGGTTGGCGAGTATTTCGCCGACGTGCCTCATGCCGGCGATACTGTTCGCGCCCGCTGCGTCGGCGGGGCGTTGAAACTCCACGAAGGCGGCGACTGCTTCGTCACCCTGCCGCCCCCGGCCACACCGCTCGCCAAGGCGCAGCTCAGCCCCACGCGTGACAGCCGCCTGCGCTGGATGCAGTCGGTCGTCTGCTGCACGCACTACATCGCCGGTGCCGGCGAACAGGCCTACTTGAACAAAGCCGACGCGCCTGAGATATCCTTCGTGAACCGCGACCACATAGACCGCTCCGATGAAGCCTACACCGACCTCCCCCCCGCCTGATACGTGCTGCGCCGGCAAGTGCTCCGTCTCGCCATGCCACTGTGGCGAGCTACTGCCCCTACTCGCCTTTGGCGCGCACCCCGATGACATCGAGTTCGGCTGCGGCGGCATTGTCGCCCGCGAGACCGCCGCCGGCCGACCTGCGCATTTCGTCGTCTGCTCGCGCGGCGAGTCCGGCACCAACGGCACGCCCGCGCAGCGCGTCCGCGAGACCAAGGCCGCCGCGAAAACTCTTGGTGCCACGGTCGCGTTCGCCGATCTCGGCGGCGACGCGCATTTCGAGGAGCGCTCAGCCCACGTTATTGCCCTCGCCAAAATCATCCGTCGCGCACAACCGGCCATCGTGCTCGCGCCGAGCACCGCCGAGAACCAGCACCCCGATCACTACAAGCTCGGCCGCATGGTCCGCGACGCCTGCCGCGTCGCCCGCTACGGCGGCGTGAAGGAGCTGCGTGCGCTCAAGCCGCACGCCATCGCGCAGCTTTTCTTCTACGCCGTCACACCCGACGCCGAGCCGCGCGACGTGACGCCGGTGTTTCTCGACATCTCCGATGTGGAGCCGGTCTGGCTGGCCGCGATGCAGGCGCATGCCTCGCAGTTGAAAACCCGCGCCTACCACCGCCTGCAGCTCGCCCGTGCCAGCACGCTCGGCCAGCGTCTAGGCGTCCACTCCGCGCAGGCACTCTGGCCCAACGACCCGCTCGTCTTCGGATCCCTGGCCGCGCTCGCCCGCTCCGGCCGGCGGTTTTGAGGGAATATTTTAGAGCGGTTTAAGTTATAGTGTAGCTGCCTGCCCGGCCCTTTGTCATCGCGAGGTGCGCGAAGCGCGCCGTGGCGATCCAGCCGTTCGGCCGGCTCACGGCCCCGAGCCCGCCGAGGGGCTGGATTGCTTTGTCGCTGCGCTCCTCGCAATGACAAGATTCGGTCACACTATTGTTTAAACCGCTCTAGCGTAGAGAAAACGATTCGCAGAGGGCATTCATACGTCCGCGTCCTTCGCACGCTGCCTAATTGGCGGTTCGCGGAACAAAGTCGGTATCCTGCTTCAGGCGATCTCCTCGTTCGAGAACACCGCCTGCACGTCGTCGAGTTCGTCGAGGGCGTCGTGGAGTTTTTCGAGGGCTTGCGCGACGGCAGAGTCGGTCACGGGGACGGTCGTAGTAGGGATATGGGCGATCTCGGCGTGGGCGGGCTTGAGGCCCTTCGCCTCCAGGGCGTGCGCGACTTTATCGAAAGCGTGGATGTCGCAGCGCACCTCGTAGCCGTCATCGGTCGTGAGCACATCGTCGGCTCCGGCGTCGAGGGCGAGGGCGAGGAGCGAGTCCTCGGCGATCTGTTCCTTCGGGATGAGAAACTGGCCGGCGTGTAGGAACTGAAAGGCCACCGCGCCGCTCTGCGCGAGGTTGCCGCCATGCTTGGCGAAGGCGGAGCGCACGTCCTGCGCGGCGCGGGTCTTGTTGTCAGTCGTGACTTTGACGACAAACGCCACGCCGCCGGGACCGTAGCCTTCGTAGGTGATCTCTTCAAACGTGACCCCCGGCAGTTCGCCGGTGCCTTTTTGGATGGCGCGCGTGACGTTGTCGGCGGGCATGTTGGCCTCGCGGGCCTTGAGCACGAGGGTGCGGAGGCGGGCGTTACCCTCGGGGTCGCCACCGCCGGACTTGGCGGCGACGGTGAGCTCGCGTGAGAGGCGGGAGAAAACCTTGCCCTTACGCGCGTCGGTGACGGCCTTGAGCCGCTTCACCTTGGACCATTTGTTATGCTTGGCCATGCGCTAAAAAAGTAGCGAGTAGCGGGTAGTGAGTAGCGAGCATCCTTGGGCAAGCGGCTCCCGTCATGCTCGCTGCCCGCTACTCGATGATCGCTATTTTTTCTTCGGCGTCACGTTTTTCAGCGGCTTGCCGCTGGGGCCGGCGGTCATGGCGGCAGGGTCGTTGTCCTGGGCGTATTTATTGACGATGAGCTGCTGCGCGATCGTGAACAAGCCGTTGATGGTCGAGTAGAGGGCGAGACCGGCGCCGAAATTGTAGCAGAAGAAGGTGAACATGACGGGCATGATCTTCATCATCGTGGCCTGCGTGCTGTCCACCGTGGGGCTGGTGGGGGTGAGGCGCATCTGGAAGATCATCGTCGCGCCCATGAGCAGCGGCATGATGTTGATGGGGAAGCCGAGCACGTGCCCCACGGTGTCGGGCGCGGTGAGGTCGCGGGCCCAGAGAAAGCCCTGAAAGCGCAGCTCGGCCGTGCCCTGGAGCATGGTGAAAAAGCCGACGAAGAGCGGGATGGTGATGAGGATAGGCAGGCAGCCGCCGAGCGGGTTGATCTTGTGCTCTTTGAACAGCTCCATCGTGGCTTGGTTGAGCTTCGTGGGGTTGTCCTTGTGCTTCTCGCGGACGGCCTGCATGAGCGGCTGGAGCTTAGCCATGCGCTTGGCGGAGCGGGAGGCGGCGAGCGTGAACGGCAGCGAGACAACTTTCAGCAGCAGCGTCATTAGGATGATGGCGACGCCCCAGTTGCCGACGGCGCGGTGCATGACGTTCATCAGCCAATTCTGGAGCGGGGCGACGTAGCCGCTGAGAAAGAGGTGCGTATACCAATTACGGTCGAACTGCATGGCCTTGCTCTCATCGTGGTCGAGCCGGGAGAGGCGGACGTATTCGGTCGGGCCGACATAGAGGCTGCCTGCGAGCGAGGCGGTGGCGCCGGGCGCGAGCGCGGGCACGCCGAAATCAAGGCGCACGACGCCCGCGACTCCGGCATGGCGGGCGGCGGGCTGGCCGGCTGCGGCGTCGGTGGGTGCCGGCAGCTCGACGCGGCGGGTGGCGACGCCGGCGGTGCCGGGCTTGTCGGGCGTGTAGATGCTGGCGAAGTTCTGGTTTTTCACCGCCGCCCAGACGGTGGGTCCGGCGTCGGGCTGCTCCATCGTCGGCGCGTGGCCGCCGATGCCGAGGAAGCCGGCGCCGGCGACGCCGTCACGGTCGGTGAAGCTCGCGCTTTTGCCGTCGTAACGGACGACGTTCAGATACTGGCCGAAGTCGCGGGCGTTGAGCAGCCCGGCGGTGCCGAGGGCGAGCGCGACGGGCGGCAGCGGCGCGGGCTGTGCACCGAGGTTGCGGACGGTCGTCTCGTGGCGCACGAGGTAGGCGGCGGGGTCGGTGAGGGCGTCCTTGGGCGCGTCGAGCTTGTAGCGGCGGGTGACCTCCAGGTCGCCGAGCACCGCGCGGTAGGTGACCTCCGTCGCGGTGGCGCTCACACGCTCATAGCGCGCGCGCTGGTCGAGGCCCGCGAAGCCGTCGAGCGCGAGGATGGGCGCGACGGTGCGGGCGTTGAAGACATAGGGCGCGGCGGGCGCGTCCAGCGTGGCGGGATATTTTTTGAACGCGACCTCGCGGATCGCGCCGCCAAAGGGCGTGAGCCGCACCTCGACGAAGTCGTTCGCCAGGACGGCGTCGCCGTTGGCGTCGGCGGGCACAGTGGCAACAGCGGTGAGCAGCGGGTCGGTCGCGGCGACGGACTGCGCCGCGGCGACCGGCTGGGCGGACGGGGTGGGCGAGGCCGCGACGGGCGACGTGATGACGGCGGGCGAGGAACCGCCGGCGGTGGCAGCGGCAGCCGCGGCCGCCGGGGCGGTCACGGGGGGTGGCGGCGGTTTCGGGCCGAAAATCATCACGGCAATCGCCGCGACGAGCAGCGCGACGCCGATGGTCAGGTTTTTTTTGTCCATGAAAAATTTCTCCGGGATAATTTAGGAGCGGGCGACGGGTGCGGCCACGCAGCGCGGGCGGGCGCGGACCGGCACGGGGTCGAGACCGCCGGGGTGAAACGGATGGCAGCGCAGTAGCCGCCGCGTCGCGAGCCATGCGCCCGCCAGCGAGCCATGCGCGCGCACGGCCTCGGCGGCGTAGCACGAGCAGGTCGGATGGAAACGGCAGCCGCAGGTAGGAAAGGCTGCGGCCAGCGCGGGTGAGAGCGTGCGCTGGTAGAGCCACAGGAGCGCGAGCAGCGCGTGCGCGGGCAGGCGGGCGGCAAGGCGGAGCGCATGGACCGCAACGCGGACTCCGCCTGACGCTGCGGCCGAGCGCGGCGGGGGCGGCGCGCTCCGCCCGTCGCGGTCAGTGGCAAAGTTAAGGTTGGCGGCGGTCATTTTGCGGGCGGGAAAATTTTCCCGCAGGCGTCGGCAAACTTCCGCTCGAGCGCGGCAGGTGCGAGCCGGCTGAGCGCGGTGCGCGCGACCAGGAGCAGGTCGTGGCCGGGAGGCGCGAGCCGCTGGTGGTGGCGAAAAACCTCGCGCAGGCGGCGCTTGGCCCGGTTGCGGGCGACGGCGCCGCCCACGGCCGCGCGCGAGGCGACGAACCCGGCGCGCGTGGTTTGCGGCTCGTCCGCCGGCCGGGCCACGTGCCAGAGCGTGAACGCTTCGCACTGCTCGCGGCGGCCCCGCTCACGCACGCGGCTAAAATCCGCCTGCCGTCGCAAATGTTGCTCAGGGCGGAAGCGCATCAGGGGAGGAGAAGGCGGGGGAACCGAGGGCTGAAAGGCTGAAGCTGGCGAGGGCGGCGCGACGCCGGCCCGTCTGGCTGGCGGCAAAAATCTGCCCTCCGGCTATCCGGCCTTTTGTCAGACGACGGTGAGGCGTTTGCGGCCCTTGCGGCGGCGGCTGGCGAGAACCTTGCGGCCGCCGCGCGTGGACTTGCGGGCGCGGTAGCCGATTTTGCGGGCGCGTTTGAGGCGGTGCGGGCGGAAGGTGGGTTG
The DNA here is from genome assembly GCA_903869665.1 of uncultured Opitutia bacterium. Taxonomy (GTDB): domain Bacteria; phylum Verrucomicrobiota; class Verrucomicrobiia; order Opitutales; family Opitutaceae; genus CAIYUN01. Next base: position 15,015 of record CAIPZZ010000043.1, read on the forward strand.
CATCGTTGTGCGGGTTTAAGAGGGTAAGGGAGTGCCTGACGCCGCAAAGGCTGTCAAGGGCGGGTTTAGGGTGGTAGTGTCCTAATTTGAAATCGGCCATAGGGCGGGGTAGAATAGCAATGCCGGGAAGCTCGAAGGGGTGAAAACGTGCCATCCGCCCCTGCTCGTCCAGTGAAATTGTCTGGCCTCGCCGCGCCGTGCCTGCGAGCCTGTGCGTTCCTATGAACCCTGTTCTCAAGCTGCTCCTCGAAGGCGGGAGTCTCACGACCGCGCAAATGGCGTCGGTCGCGGGGCTGTCCGTGGCCGATGTCGAACAGCATCTGGAGCAGTTGAAGAAGGACAAAATCCTCCTCGGCTGGCGCCCGGTGCTCGATCTCTCGCGCGAGGCCGCCGCCGGAGCCGCCGTGCGCGCGGTCATCGAGGTCAAAGTCACGCCGGAGCGCGGCGGCGGGTTCAACCGCTTCGCCGAGCGCATCGCGCGGTTCGACGAGGTCGAGTCGTGCTACCTCATGTCGGGCGGCTACGACTTGCTCGTCTTCGTCAAGGGGCCGTCGCTCCAGAAGGTCGCTAGCTTCGTCTCGGAAAAGCTGTCCACCATCGAGGGCGTGCTCTCGACTTCCACCCATTTCATGCTGCGTTGCTACAAGGAGCAGGGTTACCTGCTCGACGGCGGCGACGCTCCCACCACGCGGCTTAACGTTGCGCCGTGATCAACCTCCATCCCAACTTCATCCTGAATTTTAACCACGGATGAACACGGATGGACGCGGATTCAGCCAAATCTCGGAATTTAATGGCCACAAAAAACACAAAGGGTCTGTTGGCGAATGAACCTCGCAAGGCGCCTATAGGCGCGCGGCAGGCTTTCGTCGGAACCCTCGACAATTTTTGTGCTCTTCGTGGCCAATCCCGTCCTGATCTGATCCGTGTTAATCCGTGAAATCCGTGGTCAACACCTCCCCATGAATCCCCCCGATTTCATCGCCCGCCATGTCGCTGCGCTGCCCAAGAGCGGCATCCGCGATTTCTTCGAGCTCGTCGCGAAGCTGAAAGGCCAGGACGTGATCTCGCTCGGCGTCGGCGAGCCCGACTTCGTTACGCCGTGGCACATTCGCGAGGCCGCCATCTTCGCTCTCGAAAAGGGCAAGACCTACTACACGTCCAACCTCGGCCTCATCGAGCTGCGCCGCGCCGTGTCCGATTACGTCGGCAAACACTTCGGCATCAGCTATCGGCCCGAGGATCAGGTCATCATCACGGTCGGCGTGAGCGAGGCGCTCGATCTCGCCTGCCGGGCGTTCATCAACCCCGGCGATAAGGTGATGTTTCACCAGCCGTGCTACGTCTCCTACTCGCCGAGCGTCGTGCTCGCGCACGGGCACGCCATCGCGGTGCCGACCTACGCCAAGGACAACTTTGCCCTCACCGCCGAGGCCCTCCGCGCCGCGTGGCAGCCCGGCGCGCGGATGCTCATGCTCAACCTCCCGTGCAATCCCACCGGGGGCACCTGCACCCGCGAGCAGTTGGAGAAGATCGCCGAGTTCGCCCGTGAAAAGGATCTGCTCGTGCTCACCGACGAGATCTACTCCGAGCTCACCTTCGACGGCACGCACACCAGCATCGCCAGCCTGCCCGGCATGGCGGAGCGCACGATCTTCCTGCACGGCTTCTCGAAGGCCTTTGCCATGACCGGCTGGCGCATCGGCTACGCCTGCGGCCCCGCGCCGCTGATTGATGCCATGATGAAGGTCCACCAATACTCCATGCTCTGCGCCTCCATCATCGCGCAGGAGGCCGCGCTCGAGGCGCTGCTGCGCGGCTGGGACGACGTGCTCCGCATGCGTGAGCAATACCATCGCCGCCGCGATCTGATCGTGCGCCGCTTCAACGAGATCGGCCTCAAATGCCACTCGCCCCGTGGCAGCTTCTACGCCTTCCCCGACGTGACCGCAACCGGGCTGAGCGAGAAAGACTTCGCGACCAATCTGCTCACGTCGCAAAAAGTCGCCGTCGTGCCGGGCATCGCCTTCGGCGAAAACGGCAAGGGCCACGTCCGCGCCTGCTTCGCTACGAGCTACGAGCAGCTGATCGTGGCGTGCGACCGGATTGAACGGTTCGTGCAGAAAAAGTGACCGGCTCCATTTATGCGTCATCAATATGTCCGACGCCAATTCACTCTGGGGACCAATTGATGCTCAAAATTGGAAATCCGTGCAGTTCCTGACGGAGCGCGTTGCCGAAGAGCACGACGTAAAGGACGGGCGGGCAGTGTTCTATTTGAAAGATGCCGCTACTTTTCCCACTGCATTTCCAATGCCGTTGCCACGTTGCGCTTGGTTGAAAGTAAATGAGCGAAAGAAACCTGTGGTGCTCATTCAGGCCGAAAAGACTGCGGATGTAATCTACGTTGGCTACCGAGACCTCACGGGCGGAAACGGCATCTGTCTAATCAACGAGGTAGAATTCGTTGATCGTCCCGATGCGTTATTTTGGGCATAGGGCCTAATATTTCGTGTCTGAAGTCTCGCTGAATTGATCTCACGCCACGGGCGCAAAGTTCGCGAAGGCCGAAATCTTCCTTTGCTCCCTTCGCGTTCTTCGAGTGAGATAGCCGCCCATGTCCCGCACCGTTGCCATCGTCGGCCGACCCAATGTCGGCAAAAGCCGCCTCTTCAACCGGCTGGCGCGGAAGCGCATTTCCATCGTCCATGACCAGCCGGGCGTCACGCGCGACGTGATCACCGCCGAGGTTGCCGACGGCGCCTACACGCTGCTCGACACCGGCGGCCTCGGTTTCAAGGACGGTGACATCACCCCCGCCGCGCTCATCACCGCCTCGGAGGCGCAGGTGGGCTTCGCGATCGACGCGGCCTCGCTCATCGTATTCGTGCTCGACGGACTGGAGGGCCTGACCTCGCTCGACGAAAAGATCGCCGTGCGACTGCGGCGCGGCAAGAAGCCCGTGCTCCTCGTGGTCAACAAGGCTGATTTCGACGACGCCAAGGTGGACCTCGCCGCCGCGCACCGTCTCGGCCTCGGCGAGCCGATATGTGTCTCCGCCGAGCACGGCACCGGCGAGGCCGCGCTGCGCGACGCGATTTTAGCCAAGCTCGGCCCGGTGCCGACGGAAGACGAGGCGGGCAACGGAAAAACCGCCGCCGATCCGCTCTGCGTGTGCTTCGTCGGCCGGCCCAATGTGGGGAAATCCTCGCTCGGCAACCGCCTGTTGCAAAGCGACCGGCTCGTCGTCTCGCCGATGCCCGGCACGACGCGCGACGCGGTCGAGCTGCCGTTTGAGTTCAAGGGTCGCAACGGGAAGTTTTACCCCTTCCGCCTGATTGACACCGCCGGGCTGCGCGCCTCCGCCAAGCTCGCCTCGCCGATCGAGTATTTCTCGCGCCTGCGCTCGCTCGACGCCATCCAGCGCGCCGACGTGGTGTTTCTCGTGCTCGACGCCCTGGAGGGCGTGACGCAGCAGGACAAGGCCGTGGCCGGCGAGGCGGTGAAGGAGCGCAAGCCCATCGTCGTCGTCGTCAACAAGTGGGACCTCGTCCACGCCGCGTTCACCAAGAGCACCGAGGGCATCAAGGGCTTCGAGAGCGAGCGCGACTACCGCGAGAAATACGAGAAGGCGCTCTTTCACCGGCTGTTTTTCACGCCCGGCTCGCCGCTCGTCTATGTGTCGGCGCTCAGCGGCTACGAGGTGGACCGGATGCTCAACGCCGCCGTGAAGCTCCACCGCACGCTCGACACCAAGCTGCCCACCGCGCGGCTCAATCAGAAGCTCGCCGATCTCGCCGACCGCAACCCGCCGCCCTCCGTCGGCGGCAAGCGTTTCCGCATTTACTACGCGACGCAGACCAGCACCCGGCCGTTCCGCATCAAGTTGTTTTGCAACCGCGAGGAAAAGCTCACCGAAAGCTACCGCCGCTACCTGGAGGCCGGGGTGATCGAGGAGTTCGGTTTGGAAGGCTGCCCGGTCTATTTCGACCTCGTCGGCAAGGACCGCCGCTACGAGCTGGGCGAGGGTCTGATCCCCGGCGGAAAAAAAGGCACCACCGCCCCCGTGCCCCGCTGGAAGGAGCGCGAGGCCAAAGAAGATCTTTCCGCCCACACCCATGAAACTCTCGAAGACTGAGCACCGCGACGGCGCCGCCCTCGCCCTCGCCACCAAAAGCATCGAGCTGACCGTCACCACCGGTGTCGGCCCCCGCATCACGTCCTTCCGTCCGCTCGCTGGTAAGGCGCGCAACCTGTTCCTCGAGTTTCCCCAGAACGAAAAGCGCGCGCTGGGCCTCATGCTGCGCGGCGGCCACCGCCTCTGGCACTCGCCGGAGGACGCCGTCCGCACCTACCAGCCCGACGACGAGCCGCTCGCGGTGAAAATGCTCCCGCGTGGCGTCGCGCTCACCCAGCCCGTCGAGCCGAGGACCGGCCTGCAAAAGGGCATGAAGATCGAGCTGCTCGGCGAGCGCACCGTGAAGGTCACGCACACGCTGAAGAACCATACGCTCTGGTCGGTCGAGTGCGCGCCATGGGCGCTGACCATGCTGACCCCCGGCGGTTACGGCGTTGTGCCGCTGCTACCCAAGGGCGACCACGCGAAGGGCGACTTTCTGCCGACTTGGACGATGATCCCCTGGTCGTTCACCGACCTCTCGCCGCCCGTCTGGAAATTCGGCCGCAACTTCATCGGCGTCGAGATGGCCAAGGCGAAGACCGCGCAGAAAATCGGCCTGAGCGACTATCCCGGTTGGTCCGCATATTGGCACGACGGCGCGACCTTCGTGAAATACGCGCCCGTGCGGCGTGGCGTGAACTATCCCGACCTCGGCTGCGCGTTCGAAATTTTCACCAACGGCGGGTTCCTCGAATTGGAGACGCTCGGCGCGCTTGCCCCCATCGCCCCGGGCCAGACCGTTACGCACACCGAGTGGTGGACGATCCTCGAAAAGCTGCCGCGTCCCGACAACGACGCGGCGTTCGACCAAAAACTCGCGCCCGCCGTCGCCGCGTGGCTCCGGAGTCTAAAGGTCTAAAGGTCTCAAAGTCTGAAAGTCGGGGGTGCTCGCGCGTCGCGCAGCACGCGCCGTCACGTTTCCGCTGCATGATCGGCTCTCGACGCTCCTACTGTCCGACGTGCTTCTCGACTTTCGACCTTAAGACCTTCAGACCTCCGTTTCCGATGCTTCGCCTCGTCTTCCTCGGCTCCGACGCCATCGCGCTCCCGCTGCTGAACTGGCTGGCCCCTTCGGCTGGCTCAGGGCAGGCCGCCTCGACAAGCTCGGGGCAGGCGGGCGAAGGCGACGCGCACGTTCAGGTCGTCGGCGTGTTCACCCAGCCCGACCGCGCCGCCGGGCGCGGCCAGAAAGTGCAACCCAACGCCATCAAGCTCTGGGCGCAGGCGCGTGGGCTGCCGGTGTTTCAGCCGGAGAAAATTACGGACGAAGCCCGCGCGCAGCTCACAGCGCTCGCGCCTGACGTCGCGCTTGTCATGGCCTACGGCCACCTGCTGCCCGACGATTTCATCGCCACCCCACGCCTCGGCACGCTCAATCTTCACACCTCCCTCCTGCCCAAATACCGCGGCGCGTCGCCCATCCAGACCGCCATCGCCAGCGGCGAGCGTGAGACCGGCGTGACGCTCATGCGGATCGTGCGCGAGCTCGACGCCGGCCCGGTCGCGGATGCCGAGCGCGTCGCCGTCGCGCCGCGCGACACCGCACTGGATGTGGAGCAAAAGCTTGCCGCCGCCTGCGTGCCGCTGCTCGCCCGCACACTGCCTGCGCTCGCCGCCGGCACGCTGCATTTCAGCGAGCAAGACCACGCCGCTGCGACCTTCTGCCGCAAGCTGCGCAAAGAGGACGGCGCGCTCGATTTCGCCGCGCCCGCGGCTATGCTAGCCGCACGAATCAACGGCCTGTTTCCCTGGCCGGCTTGCGCGGTGGAGATTTCCGGCCAGCCGGTGAAATTCGGCCTGGCCTCCGTTGTAGCCGAGGTCGCTGACTTGGGTCACAACCAGCCGAAACCTCCCGGCACCGTTCTCGGCGCGGACGCGGAGGGTCTGCTCATCGCCACAGGCGACGGTGTGCTGCGCGTGCTGCGGCTACAGCGGCCAGGCGGGAAGATGCTCGCGGCCACCGAGTTTCTGCGCGGGTTTTCCATTGCCCCGGACAATTTGCTCCGGTCGCAGCCGATGTCCGGATTGGTTGCCTTGGCCCCCGTCCGCCGCTAACGGTTGCCGATGCCGTCCGAAACTTATGTGGTCCCGTCCGACACCCCCCGCACCCGGGCGGACAAATTGCTCGCGAGCGCCTATCCCGCGCACAGCCGGGCGGCGTGGCAACGGGCGCTCGACGCGGGCCTCGTGCGGCGCGACGGGCAACCGCTCGACCGGGCCGACGAGCTGGAGGCGGATGACACGGTGGAATTTTCCTTTCCGGAGCCCTTGCCCTTGGATCTGCAGCCGGCCGACATCCCCCTCAGCGTAATTTTCGAAGACAAGCACCTGCTCGCCATCAACAAGCCCGCCGGCATGGTCGTGCATCCGGGCGCGGGCACCGGCGGTGACACGCTGGTCCACGCGTTGCTCGCCCATTGCGCCGACTCGCTGAGCGGCATCGGTGGTGTCGAACGGCCGGGTATCGTCCATCGGCTCGACCGCGAGACGTCGGGAATCATCGTGGTGGCGAAGTCGGACGCGGCGCACCGGGGCCTCGCGGCGCAGTTTGCCACGCGCTCGCTGCGCAAGGAATACCTCGCGTTGGTGGCCGGGGTGCCACGCCTCCCGAGCGGCAGCATCCGGGAGCGCATTGGGCGTAACCCGAACCAGCGGCACAAAATGGCGGTCGTCGGCGAGGGCGGACGCGATGCGCATACAGACTGGGAGGCCGTAGAAAAATTTGGCGGCGTAGCCACGCTCATGCGTTGCACCATCCACACCGGCCGCACGCACCAGATTCGCGTCCATCTGGCATCGATCGGCCATCGTCTGCTCGGCGACCAGACCTATGGCTGGAAACCCGACGCGCGGCTCGCGCGCCAGCCGGAGCGCGTGATGCTGCACGCAGAACATCTGGTGTTCGCCCATCCCGTCACGGGCAAAACGATGGATCTCCGCGCGCCGCCTCCGAAAGATTTTGCCGCCCAGCTCGCGCAGTTGCGGAAGCTGGCCAAGACGACGGCAAAAACTAAGCTGGCGGGCGCGGCGGCGGCGAAGGCGCGCCAGACGGCGCTGGCGTCGTTTCACGAGCACGAGCCGCGTGGGTGAAACGAATGCGGGATGCGGATTTCGGAGTGCGGAATGGGCGGATGGTAGCGGAAGCCGTGAGGCTTTCTGACGAAACGCTCACGCGTTCCGCTACGGATTTGTGCCCAGCGCCTCGGCGGCGACCCCCCAGCGGAGATTGTGCAGCGAGTGGCGGAAATGGCGGAAGCCGCCCAGCTCGGCGACGGCGAGCATCGTGATGAGCGCGGCGGGGAACACGTCGGCGCGCGCGGCGGACAGGCCGGGGATGGTTTTGCGCTTCGCGAGCGTCATCGGCAGCGTCTCCTCGACGAGCGCGGCGAGGGTGTCCACGGAGACGAAGGGCGGCGTGTCGGCCAGCGCGACGTGGTGCATCGCGCCGTTGACGGCGCGGACGCTGGTCATGCTGCCGCCGGTGAACACGGCCTCCGTCGCGTCGAGGCCAAAGCGGAAGCCGGATTTTTTCAGCGCGTCGCGCACATGGAGCGCGAGCGCGGTGGCGACAGCGGTCGTGACCGGCCAGGCGGGATCGGCGACAAACCGCTCGGTGAGTCGCACGCACCCGAGCGGGAGACTCACGGCCTGTGCGACGCGGCGGTCGCGGAACGCGAGGCACTCAAGGCTGCCGCCGCCGAGATCAAAGACGTAAAAGTCGCGCAGCTCGGCGAGCGCCGGGTCGCAGAGCAGCCCGCGGCCGATGAGCTCGGCTTCCTCGTCGCCAGCGAGGATGCGGAGACCGCAGCCGGTGGCGGCCTCCACGCGGGTGGA
>CAIPZZ010000044.1 GCA_903869665.1 uncultured Opitutia bacterium
ATCCAGTCCCAGAGCACGACGGGCTCGCCGTTGGTGATGAAGAACGCGCGACCGGCGACGGGGCGAGCTGTAGTTGCCGCCGTGGGCGCTGGTGGCCTCGAACCGCGCGCCAATTCCTCGCGCGTGAGCGCAGCTTCCGCGAGTAGGTGCGCATCCACCGCGTTCTCGACATGGACCATGTCCACCTTGTTCGTGCCGTCGCCGACGATGCGGAGGCGGCCGGCGCGCGCGCGGTCGAGGATGCGCGGGACGAGGTGGGGATCGCCGACGCCCCAGACGAGGTGCGGGCGCAGCGCGACGGTGCGGAGCGCGGGCGAGTTGGCGGCGAGGACGAGGCGCTCGGCGGCGGCCTTGGTGAGCGGGTAGGCGCTGGGGCAGACGGTGGTGAGCGGGAGCGACTCGTCGGCACCGGCGAGCGGGCGTCCGTTGAAGACGACACTGGGCGTGCTGGTGAACACGAGGCGGCGCACGCCGTGCGCGCGGCAGCCGTCAATCACGGCCTCGGTGCCGAGGACGTTGGCGCGGTAAAAATCCTCGGCGCGGCCCCACACGCCGACCTTGGCGGCGACGTGAAATACCGTGCCCATGCCGGCGCACGCTGCGCGGACGGCGTCGGCGTCTTCCAGCGCCGCACAGATGACACGCACGCCGCGTTTTTCGAGGTCGGGCGCTGGGTTGCGCGCGAGCACGGCAACGGGGCGGCCGGCGGCGAGCAGGCGCTCGACGAGACGGCGGCCAAGGAAGCCGGTGCCGCCGGTGACGAGAACGGGGGAGTCGGAGGGTTTAACCACGTATGGACACGGATGGACACGGATGCCGTCCGGGCAAGCAAACGCCGAGAAAATCGCGCGGGCGGAAAACCGGAGCGCTCGACCGAGCGATTACTTTGCAGCAGGAGTCGCAGCAGGCGCAGATTTGACCTCTGGCGCCGCCGTTTTGTCCTCTGTGGTCACAGGCATTGGCGAATAAGACCATTCGATGGTCTGCCGCTTTCCCGGGGCAATTAACGTGTCGAATTTCAAATCATCATTTGTATCGCGCAGAAGTGTGAGAGGCTGTCCAACGCCTAGCCTCGCCGTAAATATGGTAATTTTTCCCGCCTTTGAATCAAGTTTCACACCATCCTCTGCTTCGACGGGTGGATTTCCGTAATGTAAGGAGTGGTAGGTTTGAATGTCATCATCGTGCACTACCACCTGAAAAAAATCCCGACGTTTATCTTTGGTGCTAACATAAAGCACGAATTGGCTGTCTTGGACTGCCAAGTCCACACGCCTGTCTGCTCCCGTAAGCCATGAGTAAAGGACATCTGATTCAATTTGAGCTTTTCGATCCGGCACACGCCATTGACCGAGCGCTAACACCGCCGTGGCGCCGATAAAAACGCCAAGGGCAAATCTTAGATTTGGGCCAACTTTTTTATTGGTGGCAGCTTTGGCCGGTTGATTGGTTGGGAACAGCGGCGTCATACTATCTTAAAAAATCATATTTCATGGCTTGGAACAAGCCCCCCCTGGGGGAGGCTACCGCTTAGGGTCGGAGGCGAAGCCTTTGGCGGTGGCGGCCCAGCGGGCGAGGGTGAGGCGGTGGATTTTGGCGTTGTGGCGGACATCCACGGGAAATTTAGGGCGGAAGTAAAAGGTCTGGATGGACGCGGTGTGCGGGTGAGCGCGGGCGAGCTGGCGCAGCTCACGGGCGAGGGCGCGGGCCTCACGGGAGGTTTTCACGGCAGTCTCGACGACGAGCGCGGGGATTTGCGCAGGGCGTTCGCCAAGGCCGACGAGGGCGCAGCGGGCGGCGCGGGGGTGGGCGCGGAAGACTTGCTCGCACGGCTCGGTATGGAGCGTGCCGGAGGGCGTCTCGACGCGCTCGGCCTTGCGGCCGCAGAACCAGAGACGGCCGGACGCATCCTTGTAGCCACAATCTCCCATTCTATGCCAAGGGGAGGATGCGTCATTTTGGATTTTGGATTTTGGATTTTGGATTTTGGCCAGAGCCGTGGCGTCTGGCAGGGAGTCGTATTCCTTGGTGACGACGGGGCCGGAGACGATGATCTCGCCGATTTCGCCGGGCGGGAGCTCGCGAGTGTCACTGATGTTGGCCCCTCGACTTGGCTCGGGGCAGGCGATGGGGGTATCGCTGATGGGGATGATTTTGACGGAAATTTCGGCGACCGGGCGGCCGACGCAGGCGCCACGCACAGAGGTGGTATCAACCTCGTCGGCCGAGACGCTGGCGACGGGCAGGGCCTCCGTCGCGCCGTAGGGGCTGTGGAGTTTTCCGTGGGGGAGAAAAGCGGCGGAGTTTTGCCAGAGCGCGGCGGGGACAGGCGCGCCGGCGCAGAGAACGCGGCGGAGCGTGGGGAGTTGGATTTTGTGGGCGAGGCAGTGGTCGCCGATTTTTTTCCAGAGCGTGGG
>CAIPZZ010000045.1 GCA_903869665.1 uncultured Opitutia bacterium
AGCCGCGCTCGGCGGCGTCGAGGATGAAGCGGATGGTGCCGGCGTTGTCGGCGGGCGGTGCGGTATTGGGCATGCACACCACGCTGGTGAACCCGCCGGCGGCCGCGCAATGCGAGCCGGTGGCGATGGTCTCCTTGTGCGTCTGGCCGGGTTCGCGGAAATGGACATGGATGTCCACCAGGCCGGGGCAGGCTACGAGGCCGCGTGCATCAATTTTCTTGGCGCGCTTCTTATCGGCGGCGGAGAGCGAGGCGACAAACTGGCCGTCGCGGATGAAAATGCTGCCGGCCGCGTCGCGTTTGGCGGCGGGGTCAATCACGCGGGCGTTGCTAATCCAGAGGGAGGACATGGTGGTTAAAATCGTTCTCGTTCTTCATTCTCTTACTCGTTCTCAAGTTTGGGCGTCATGTCGGCGGGTTGATGGAGCGAGAATGAGAACGATTATGAGAACGAGAACGATGGAGTTTAGTCATTGGATGTCTTGATCGCCTTCGGGACTAACCCCCGCACACAGGCTCAGCACGGCCATACGCACGGCGATGCCGTTGGTCACTTGCTCCAAGATCACGCTGTTGGGGCCGTCGGCCAGCTCGCTGTCTATCTCCACGCCGCGGTTGATCGGGCCGGGGTGCATGATGATGGCCTTGGGATTGAGCCACGAGGCGCGGGTCTGGTTGAGGCCGAACATCCCCGTGTATTCGCCGAGCGAGGGGAACATCCCCACCATCTGCCGCTCGTGCTGGATGCGGAGCAGCATCACCACCTCCGCGTCGGCCAGCGCGCCGCGCAGGTCGTGCGACACCGTGACGCCCAGCGCCCTGAACCACCCGGGCACCAGCGTCGCCGGGCCGACAACGGTGACGGCCGCGCCAAGCTTGGTGAGTGCGTGGATATTGGAGCGCGCCACACGGCTGAACAGGATGTCGCCGAGGATGACGACTTTGCGCCCGCGCAGCGAGCCGAGCCGCTCCTGCATGGTGAACGTGTCGAGCAGCCCCTGCGTGGGGTGCTCGTGCGCGCCATCGCCGGCGTTGACCACTGGGATGTCGAGCAGGCGCGAGAGATACAGTGGCGAGCCGGCGGCGGAGTGACGCAGGACGATCATGTCGGCCCCGAGCGCGCGGATGTTTTCCGCCGTGTCGCGCAGCGTCTCGCCCTTGGTGGTGCTGCTGCTGGCAGCGTCGAACGAGATCACGTCGGCCCCCAGCCGCCGCGCGGCCATCTCGAACGCCAGCCGCGTGCGCGTGCTCGGCTCGAGGAAGAGGTTGACGACGGTTTGCCCGGCGAGGGCGGCGAGTTTTTTCCCGCCGCGGCCGAGGTCGCGCTTGAACGCGGCGGCGGTCGCGTGGACGTGCCGGATTTCATCCAGCGAGAGTTCCTCCAGCGTGAGCAGGTGGCGGCGGTTCCAGAGCATTGGGGCGCGAGTGTGCGCCCGACGGGGCGGACGGCAAGGCGGGAAATGTCTAACGACCCAAGCTCAGCGACGGCGATGGTTAGGCGTTGGTGTGACATAGCGTCGTTCCTTCTTGGCTTGGGCGAGGAGAGTGGCTTCGTCGGTTGGTAGTTTCAACGCTGTGGATTGCTTGCATCGTTGGAGTGACCAACAAAGCTCCGCTCCGTCGCCAAGTGGTTCGTGAATGAGGCCAAGAGATGAAATGCCAAGGAACTTGCAGATTGCAGGCTTACCGTCGAGCCGGAGAGAGCCTTTGGAGTCGCCGGCTTCTGCGCGTCCGATCTTCTTGGCCTTCTTTAGCGCCTCGCGTTCGGAACGCGCGTGAAGAATGAAGCAGTTCTTCCAGACCTCACATAAGGCAGCGGGATCGTCCTGCCGATCCTTGTGAACTGTGCCCATAACCGTCCAAGCCCAGAACCAGTATTTGTTCGGTGTCTTCTTCATGGCGTGCTTTGGGGACGATGTGCGTAGTCGCCTAACAGGGATTAGCCAACTTGGCGTTAACAGCCAAACCGGCCAAGCGCCGGGCTAGGCTTCGGTTGAATATTTCAGAGGGCAAATTTTGCGGCTGGCGCATGGAGCTGGGTTGGCTTGGAGTCAGCTTGGAACGCGGCGGGGATCGCGCAAGGCGATTTCGTGCCGGCGGCCGCCCTCCATGCCTCCCGACGACACCCAACTCCCGCGCTGGCGCTGCACCGTGGCCTATGACGGCACGGGGTTCGACGGCTGGCAGAGCCAGCCGGGGGGCAATGCCGTGCAGGATGTGATTGAGCGGCGGCTGGCGGAGATTTTCGGGCGGGCGGTGCGCGTCCACGGCAGCGGGCGGACGGACGCGGGCGTCCACGCGCGCGGGCAGGTGTTCCATTTCGAGGCGGATTGGCGGCACGGCGCGGCCAAGCTGATCGCGGCGCTACGCGGCGGGCTGCCGCCGACGATCCAGGTGACGGCGGCACGGCGGGTGGCGGCGGACTTTCACGCGCGTTTCTCCGCGACAGGAAAAATCTACCGCTACGAGATCCTGCACGGCGGCGCGGCGGGGCCGTTTGAGTTTCGGCACTGCTGGGCGGTGCCGCGCAAGCTGGATCTGGCGGCGATGCGGGCGGCGGCGGCGGGGCTGCGCGGGCGGCATGATTTCCGGGCGTTTTGCGCGGACAATGGCGCGGAAGGCGGGAGCACGGTGCGCAACCTGCGACGGCTCGACGTGGCGGCGCGCGGGCGGCGTGTCAGCATCACGGCGGAGGCGGACGGGTTTCTCTACAAGATGGTGCGGAGCCTCGTGGGCGCGCTCGTGGCGGCGGGGCAGGGGCGGCTGACGCCGGAGGAGATCGCGGCGCTGCTGCGCGGCGGGCGGCGCACGCACCGCGTCGAGACAGTGCCGCCGCAAGGGCTGTTTTTGGTGCGGGTGATTTATGGGAGGGTTGGTCTGACGGGGAAACGGGTGCGGGGTGAGGGCACCCCGCCCACATCAGAGTGACTATGCGCGCAGTCTTCCAGGAACTCGGGCGCGGGCTGGCCGACGCGGTGTTCCCGCCGGTGTGCGTTGACTGCGGCGGGCTGGTCGAGTCTGGCGGTTCGTTGCGACATGTTTGCGCGAAGTGCGCGCTGCTCATCACGCGCGTCGTGGCGCCGCATTGCGTGACGTGCGGACATCCGTTTTACGGCGAGGTGGCGGGAGAACGACTTTGCCCTCATTGCGCTGAACTACAGCCGGCCTATCGCGAGGGGCGCACGGTTGTGCTGCTCAAGGGCCCGGCGCGCGCGCTCATCCACGAGCTGAAATACTATCATGGCCTGCACACGCTGGCGGACATCGCGGCGCTGGCGCAGGAGAGCGAGTATGTCATGGGTTTCGTGCGCGGCGCGGTCCTTGTGCCGGTGCCGTTGCACCCGCGCAAAGAGCGCAAGCGCGGCTACAACCAGGCCGCGCTCATCGCGGCGGCGCTGGCGCAAGCGGCAGGCGGCGGCACGCGCGTCGAGCCGCTACTGCGGCGCGTCACGCACACGGCGTCACAGACGCGCTTTGACCGCAAGGCGCGCCAGGAAAACTTGAAAAATGCCTTTGCGCTCGCGCGCGGCGCGGTGCTCAATCCCGAGAACCGCTATGTTCTCGTTGATGATGTCTTCACCACCGGCTCCACGCTCAATACCTGCGCCCGCGTCCTGCGCCGCGCGGGCTGCCTCAACCTTGATGTCGTGACCTTCGGTCACGGCTGATTTTTCGTTCCATCCCTCCAAATGCATTTCGACAAACCCACCTACGTCGTCCGTCGCACCCGCAAGAAGGACATCCCCAAGGGCCTTTACACGAAGGATCCCGCGACCGGGGAGTCCGTTTTCACCAAGGAGATCGAGGACAACCAGATGGTTTCTCCGAACAGCGGCCACCATTTCCCCATCGGCGCGCGCGAGCGCATCGCCAAGTTGTGCGATGAGGGGAGTTTTGTGGAGATCGCCGGCGGTGTCCGCTCGGCCGACCCGTTGAAATTCACTGACTCCGCGCCCTATCCCACGCGCATCAAGAAATACGAGAAGGAGAGCGGGTTGCCCGAGGCGGTCATCACCGGCACAGGTAAAATCCACGGCATCGAGGTTGCGCTGGCGGTGATGGATTTTCGCTTCTGCGGCGGCACGCTCGGCTCGGCGGCGGGCGAGAAGATCACGCGCGCCATCGAGGCGGCGCTGGCGAAGAAAACCCCGTGCATCATCTTCAGCACGTCCGGCGGCGCGCGCATGCAGGAGGGGATTTTGTCGCTCATGCAGATGGCCAAGACCAGCGCCGCACTGCGCCGTCTCGCCGACGCCGGCCTGCCCTACATCTCCGTGCTCACGCATCCGACGACCGGCGGCGTGTCGGCGAGCTACGCGACACTGGGCGACGTGATTCTCGCCGAGCCGGGCGCGCTCATCGGTTTCGCCGGCCCACGCGTCATCAAGGAGACGACGAAGCAGACGCTGCCGGCGGGCTTTCAGACCTCGGAGTTCCTGCTGAAAAAAGGCCTCGTGGACCAAATCGTGAGCCGCTTGGAGTTGCGTGACCGGCTGCGCGACCTGCTTGCCGCACTGCATCAGCGGAAGAAACCCGCCGCCGCGTGAGAAACGCGGCAAGGCAACGTCCAACATTGAACGCTCAAGGAGTGAAGACCACTGATTCGGTTGATCGTCCGAGGTGGAGCGGCTTGACCTCAAGACGCTCTCAGCGCGTTGAGGTCAACGCGCGCCACCTTTTCGCGCCATGAGTGTTGGAAGTTCAATGTTGGATGTTGGACGTTGCGCCGCGTCCGCCGACGACGTAGGGGGCGTCGCAGCCAACTACGCGGCGACGCAGGACTACCTATTCTCGCTCAAGGCGCGCGGCGTCAAGTTCGGCATAGACCGAATGCGCGCACTGGTCGCCGGCCTCGGGCATCCCGACCTCGCCGTGCCCTGCGTCCACCTCGCAGGCACCAACGGCAAGGGCTCCACGGCCGCGATGCTCGACGCGATTTTTCACGCCGCCGGCTGGCGCACGGGCCTCTACACCTCGCCGCATCTGGTGCGGCTGGGCGAGCGCGTGCAGGTCGGCCGCGTGCCGCTGACCGAGGCCGAGATCGTCGCCTATGCCCGCGAGCTGCGCCCGGTCGCCGAAGCGGTCGCGCGCGACGCGCCGGAAGACCACCCGAGCTTTTTTGAGTTCATGACGGCGATGGCGCTTTTCCAATTTGCCCGAAAACATTGCGACATCGCGATCATTGAGACCGGCCTTGGCGGGCGGCTCGACGCGACCAACATCGTCGTGCCCGAGGTCGCCGTGATCACCTCGATCGGCCTCGACCATTGCGAGATGCTCGGTGACACGCTCGCCCTGATCGCCGCCGAGAAGGCCGGCATCATCAAGCCCGGACGTCCCGTCGTTATCGGTCGGGTGCCACCGGAGGCCGAGACGGTCATCCGGCGGGTCGCGACGGAGCGCGGAGCGACGGTAATTTCGGCGCGGGCCGAGTTCGGTGAGGATATTGAAAATTACCCGACCACGCACCTTGAGGGCGACTACCAGCGTTGGAACGCCGCCACTGCCACGTTGGTCGCGCGCTGTTTCCCCGCCAGCTGGCGGCTCACGCCCGAGATTGTCGCGCGCGGCCTACACGAAACCAACTGGCCCGGCCGCTGGGAGCGCACACGGCTCGCCGACGGCCGCCTGCTGGTGCTTGACGCCTCGCACAACGCCGAGGGCGCCGCCGTGCTCGACGCCAATCTCCGTCGTCTCGCCGCCGAGACCGGGCGCGCGCCGGTGGTGATGACCGGCGCGCTCGGCGCCGCCCGGGCGCGCCCGCTCATCGAAGCCGTCTGCCGTCACGCGCGCGAGCTGCGCCTGCTCGTGCCGCACCAGTCGCGCGCGTGCTCGTTCGTTGAGCTGGAGGCGTGCGTGCCGGCGGAGTTTAGCGGTCGCGTCAGTCGTGCTACCTTGGAGGAGCTTTTCCCTTCGCCGCACACCTGTGCCGCCGGCGGACCGGGGGACACGCTGGTGGTAACCGGCTCTATCTACCTGCTCGGGGAAATCATGGCGCGCCTCGCTCCCGAACGGGGTCCCGGCGAGGGCCGGTTGCAGGATTTTTAGGGCTTTGCCAACTGCTGCCAAAGCGCCGCAGGCACTTCCTCGGGGCGGCTGCGAGGGCCGAGCCCGGCGGCCGCGAGCAGAGCGAACCACGCGGCACCTCCGTCAGGCAGACGCTCACGCAGGAGTGCGCCGAGTTGCTTGCGGCGTTGCTGGAAGCACGCGCGCATGAGCATTTTCGCTTCTGGCGAAAAAACAAACGGCACGGGCCGGCGCACGAGGTGTAATAAATGCGAGTCCACATCAGGCCGTGGATGGAAGCACGCGGCGGCCACCGTGTGGCCGGGGGCGATCTCGTAGGCGGACTGGAGCGCGATGGAGATCGCGCTAAACTGCTTGGTGCCGGGTTCGGCGCCGTAGCGTTGCGCGGCTTCAAGCTGGAGCATGAGCACCAGCCGCGCGGGCAGCGGGCCGGAAAGCACGGCGTCGAGCCACGGCGTCGAGATGGCGTAGGGGAGGTTGGCGACGATTTTGAAATCCAGCGCGAGTGAGGCTTGATCCGTGGCCCTGCTCGGGAGAGCAGGGATACTTGCGAGGCTGGATCCGTCCCGCCTCTCCCGAGGCGGGCTACTGACCGAGCAGAGCCCCGCCAGCGGCAGCTCGACGGCGTCACCCTCGATGAGGTGAAAGGTTTTGGGGAAACGCGGCGCGAGCGTCTCAGTCAGATGGGCGTGCAATGTGCGGTCCTTCTCCACGGCCCACACGTCCGCGCCCGCTTCGAGCAGCGCGGCGGTGAGAGTGCCGAGTCCGGGGCCGATTTCGACCACCGTGTCGCCGGGGGCGACTTGCGCGAGCTCCAGCGACTTGCGGACGATGTTGCCGTCCACGAGAAAGTTTTGCCCAAGGAACCGTTTCGGCGTGTGGCCGAGCGAGGCGAGCAGATCGCGTGTCGCGGTGGGGGAGAGCGGCATGGCTAGTTTTCCGCTGAATCTTCCAAGTGGAACTTGTGCAACGCGCGGTGGATCACGGGAGCAAGAATGACGCCGGTCGTGGCAATGAGCGCGATACCGCAGTAAATCGCGTAGCACCCCGCGAAGAGCTTGCCTGCGTCGGTGTGGAGGGTTGAGAGCGGGCCCATGCCGGACAAAATCATCGCGGCATCGAGAAACGCATCAATCCACACGAGTCCCGCGAGGTAGTGATAGCCGAGCATCCCCATGCTGAGTGAAAACCCGATCAGCATCGCACCCGCTGCTACACTCCAGCCGAGCCGGCGGATGAACTCACGCCGGGGCAGCAGGGCATGCTTGCGGTGCTCAAACATGGCGAAATTCCGCCATCAGTGCCGCCGGGTCGGCGGCTTTCATTAGCGCCTCGCCGACGAGCACAGCACGCGCGCCGGCGGCACGGGCGCGGGCGGCGTCGGCGGCGGTGAAAATACCGCTTTCGCTGACGGCGGTCACGTCGCGGGGGAACTGCGGGATGAGCCGCTCGCTCAGGCCGAGGTCGGTCTTGAACACGGCGAGGTCGCGGTTGTTGACGCCGATGATCTTTGCCCTGTGCGCGACGGCGCGGGCCAGTTCGGCCTCGTTGTGAATCTCAAACAGCGCGTCCAGCCCGGCGGCGCGGGCGGCGGCATGAAGATCCTTGATTTCATTGTCATCCAGCGCGCGCACGATGATGAGAATGGCACTCGCGCCGGCCTCACGGGCTTGGAGGACTTGGATAGGATGAACAAAGAAATCTTTGCGAATGCAGGGTCGAGCCGGGGCGGTCGTGCGAAAGTAGGTCGTCACGCCTCGCAGGTCGTCGAGCGTGCCGCCGAAAAATTTCTCGTCGGTGAGCACGGAGAGCGCGTCGGCCCCGGCGGTCTGGTAGCGTTTCGCCTGCTCGACGGCGGACGCGCCGGCCTTGATGTCGCCGGCGGAAGGCGAGCGGCGCTTGATCTCGGCGATGACGGCGAGGCGGCCGTCAGCACGGCGAAGCGCAGCGGCAAACGACGGAACCGGCGGTAGGCTGGCGTGGAGCGCTGCCAGCTCGGCCTCGGGCACGGCACGGACAAGCGGCGCAATCTCGCGCCGCTTGTGAGCCATGATCTCGGTGAGCTTGTCTGACATGGACGGAATGGCCGCAAAAAGGCGCAAGAGGCGCAAGAAGCAATCACAGCAAAGCATACGGGCACGTGTTTTTCTTTTGCGCTTTCTGCGCCTCTTTGCGGCCATTGTTCGCATGAGCGCTATTGACGACCTTCGACAGACCATCGCGCGGCTCCGCGGCCCGGGCGGCTGTCCGTGGGATCAGGAACAGACGCACGCCAGCCTCGTGCGCTGCCTCATTGATGAAACGAGCGAGCTGATTGACACGATTGACCGGCTCGACCTGCCGCACATGCGCGAGGAGCTGGGCGACGTGCTCATCCAGGTCGTGTTTCACGCGCAGCTCGCCGCGGAAGCCGGGCAGTTCAATTTCGACGACGTAGCGCGCGAGGTGAACGAAAAGCTCATCCGCCGACACCCGCATGTCTTCGGCACCGACAAGCTCCAGACCTCCGCGCAGGTGCTAGTGAAATGGGAGGAGATCAAAGCGCAGGAGAAAAAATCCGGAGCGGCCGACGGCGCGGTGACGGGTGCCGAGAAAAATTTCAAAGACCTCCCGCCGCGTCTGCCCGCGCTGATGTTCGCCGAGGCAGTGTGGAAGCAGATCGAAAAGAAAAATCTTCCGGTCGGCGACGCGGTGGACGCGGCCCGCGTGAACGCGCTCGGCGCGGAACTTACCGACGCCGAGCTGGGCAAGCGGCTGTTTGAGTTGGCGGCGGCGGCGCGCGCCAAGGGCCTCGATCCCGAGGGCGCGTTGCGGCAACACGCGACCCGCGTGATGCGCGCGGTGGAGGCACAGGTGGCTGGGCAGAAGCCATGAATGCGCACGGCAATGGTCGGGAAAGTAGCACGGGCATCTTGCCCGTGGAGTTTGCTTTTCGGAACATTGGCAGGATGCCCATCTACGCCGGAATGCCAACGAATGCGACTGGGGCGTCGCGTCTCCATTAACATGAGCGCCGCGCCTGAACCGCCGCCGCCCGTTGTCGTGGCGGAGTGGCTGACGCCGTTTCTCGATTACCTTGGTAACGAGCGGCGCTATTCCGGCTACACGCTGCGGAACTACCGGCAGTCGTTTGAGGATTTCTGGCGCTGGCTGGGCACCAGCACGCCGGGCAAAAGTCTTGGCGCGCTGGACCCGCGCGACGCCCGCGACTTCGTGATCGAGGCGCAGCGACGCTTCGGACGGCGCACGTTGCACAATCACGTCTCGGCGCTGCGCGCATTCTACAAGTTTTGGCAGACCCGCGAAAAGGTGACGCGCAACCCGTTCGCCGGCGTGCCGCTGCCGAAATTGGAAAAACGGCTCCCGCAGTTTCTCACCGAGACGCAGATGCGCGACCTCTTGGCCGCGCCGTTGCGCCTGCTGGAGAACGGCGGCTGCGACGCGTTCACCGCCTGGCGCGACCGCCTCGTGATGGAGCTGCTCTACGGCGGCGGACTGCGTGTGAGCGAGCTCGTCGGGCTGAACTACGCGCAGCTTGATTTGGAAAGCGGAGTCGCGCGCGTGCTGGGCAAAGGCCGCAAGGAGCGCCTTTGTCCGCTGGGAAACGTGGCCACAGCGGTGCTGACAAAGTGGCGCGCCGAGTTTGCCAAAGACACCTCTCCCACTGCACCGGTCGTCGTCACCGTGAAACACGAGCGCATGCCAGTCCGCGCCGTGCAGCTGATGCTCAAGCGCCACCTCGCGCTCGCCGGCCTGCCGCCCGATCTCACGCCGCACAAGCTGCGCCACAGCTATGCCACGCACCTGCTCAACGCCGGCGCCGACCTGCGCCTCGTGCAGGAGCTGCTCGGCCACGCCAGCCTGAACACGACCCAAATTTACACCCATGTGAGCACCGCGCGCCTGAAGGAAATCTATAACAAGGCCCACCCACGGGCGTGAGGATGGCGGAATTTTTTGTAGGGTGGGTTCGCCGAACCCCGCCGGCGGGCTGTTGCTTCAAGCAGGCGGGGTTCGGCGACCCCGCCCTACATCGGCCCGCCCTCACAACGGCTCGGTGTAGTCGAGGTCTTTCCCGTGGGTCTCATCCAGTCCGTGCAGCGCCCAGAGCGCGATGGCGATGCAAACCGCCCCGACCAGCGCCGCGCTGCCGAGTGTCGCGTTGGCCGGGATTGGAGTGCCTGGGGCCGCGCCCATTTGTTCGGCCAGCCAAGTCTTGCCCCAGGTGAATGCCATCGTGATCGGGACCAGCGCGCCGCGCACGAAGTTCGGCACAGTCGTCGCCACCGTCGCACGGATATTGGTGCCAAACTGCTCCGCGCCGACGGTGACAAACACCGCCCAGTAGCCCACGCCTAGACCGAGCAGGAATATGAGCGCGTAAAACACCGGCACGCTCTCGCCGCGCACGAGCAGGTAGGCCGTGCTGGCGGCCAATGTGAGCAGTAGAAAGCCCCGCACGATTTTCTTGCGCGAGCCCAGCCGCTGGCTGAGCCAGCCGCTCGCTAAATCGCCAAAAGTCAGTCCGAGATAAGCCACCGCCACCGCGCGCGCTGCTGTCGTGATTTCGCCCTTCACGCCAACAGCACGGGAAAACTCCGGCGCCAGCGACACCAGCACTCCGATAACAAACCAGCTAGGCAGACCGATGAGGATGCAGCGGGCGTATTTCAGGAAGCGCTTCCAATTCGTAAACAGCGCAAAAAAATTACCGCGCGTCACTTCCGTGTCGCCACGCATCTGCCGGAACATGCCCGACTCCGCCACACCCAGCCGCAGCGCCAGTAGCGCTAGCCCTAGCCCGCCACCGATGAAAAAAGCTGTCCGCCAGTTGACCAAATCGGCCACCAGCCCGCCGACCACCGCGCCAAACACGCCGACCGTCGCCACGATGGTCGTGCCGTAGGCGCGGCTCTCCTTGGGCAGCACCTCCGACACTAGTGTGATGCTCCCGCCCAACTCGCCGGCGAGACCGATGCCCGCAATGAGCCGCCATACCTCGTAGGCGCCAAGCGAGTGAACGAAGCCGCTAGCAATGTTAGCCACCGAATAGAGCAGGATTGAGCTGAACAAAACCGTCACGCGTCCGAGCCGGTCGCCGAGCACACCGAACAAAATCCCGCCCACCAGCATTCCGATCATCTGGAGGTTCATCAGATGCAGACCGGTGCTCGTGAGCTGCTCGCCCGTGAATCCCAGCTCCTTGAGGCTCGGCACGCGCACGAGGTTGAACAGGATAAGGTCGTAAATATCCACGAAGTAGCCCAGCGCGCCGACGATGACGGCGGGCTGGAGCAGTTGGCGAAAGTTGGGGCCGGGGGAAACGGCGGAAGACGGGCTGGCCATGGATGGGACGTTTGCGCGGCAAAAATCGGGTGACAAGCGTGTTTCAGGTTTTCTGGCTCGCCGTGGGCGCAGGACGCGCGCCAATCTTCCCTCCCATGTCCCAAGTCCGCGTTCGCTTCGCTCCTAGTCCCACCGGGTTCTTCCACATCGGCAGCGCCCGCACGGCGCTGTTCAACTGGCTCTACGCCCGTCACACGGGAGGCGTGTTCGTGCTGCGCATCGAGGACACCGATGCGGCGCGCAATAGCGAGGAGTTCCTGCGCGTGATCTATGACTCGCTGACATGGCTTGGGATGAACTGGGACGAGGGTCCCAAGATCGGCACGTGTGGCGGCGGCGAGTTTGGCCCATATCGCCAGAGTGAGCGCGGCGCGATTTACAAGGAATACGTCGGCAAGCTCCTCGCCTCCGGGCGCGCCTACGAGAAGGACGGGGCGGTATGGTTCAAGTTGATCGGCGACCGCCACGAGGTGTTCGACGAACATCGCAAAAAAACCGTCACCAAGGTGAAGAACACGCCCGCCGTGATTGACGACCGTATCCGCGGCCGCGTCGAGCGCACGGAGGACGAGGACTTTGTCATCGTGCGCTCCGACGGCGCGCCGGTGTTCCACCTCGTTAACGTCGTGGACGACATCGCCATGAACATCACCCACGTCATCCGCGGCGAGGACCACCTTTCCAACACGAGCAAGCACGTCGAGCTCTTCAAGGCGTTCGGCGCCCCCGTGCCGGCCTACGCCCACATCCCGCTCATCCTGAAACAAAACGGCCCCGGCAAGATGTCGAAGCGCGACCAAGGCGCTCTCATCGAGGAATATCAGCGTCGCGGTTTTCTGCCGGAAGCGCTGGTCAACTTTCTCTGTCTGCTCGGCTGGAATCCCGGCGACGACCGCGAAAAAATGCCCATCGCCGAGATCATCCGCCTCTTCGACCTGCCCGGTGTGAATCAGAGCAACGCCCGCTTCGACGAGAAGAAACTCGCGCATATGAACATGGCCTATCTGCTGGAGCTGCCGGCGGACGAGTTCGTGCGGCGAGCACGGGACTACTTCACCCGGCTGGGCGACCCCTCGACAAGCTCGGGGCGGGCGGCAAAACTCGCGCTCGCCGCCGACGCCGAGTTCTTTCGCGCCGTCATGCTGCTCTGCCAGCCGAAGCTCAAGGGCTTCGAGGAGCTGCCGGCTTACAGCGCCTTTTTCTTCACCGAGGAGTTTCAAATTGACGCCAAAGCCCGCGAGAAAGCCCTCGCCAAGGGTGATCCCGCCGCGCGATTGCGCGAACTAGAATCCACACTCGCCACGGCC
>CAIPZZ010000046.1 GCA_903869665.1 uncultured Opitutia bacterium
GTGTCATTGGCAGGAAGCTCGTGTTGATAAATTTGTTGTGCGCGCCCGCGCTGGCGTGGCTCGCCACGCGCCACGGGCCAGCGTGGGCCACGATGTGGGCAGTCGCGGCGGCGGAGTTCTTCGCGCTCAAGTTGCTTACGCTTGCCGGGCGCTGGCGCACTGCACCGGCCGGGCGCATCGCGGCTTACCTCGCGCTCTGGCCGGGCATGGACGCTAGCGCATTTCTCGACCCGCGCCCGGCCGCCCCGCCGCCGGTGCGCGAGCTGGCGTTTGCGCTGGCAAAGCTCGCGCTGGGACTTGTTGCCGGCATGTGGGCGGCGGCGCACGCGGCAACCTTGCCGATGTGGCTGGTGGCGTGGGCGGGGATGATCGGGATTATTTTCACCCTGCACTTTGGACTATTACACGTCCTGTCGTGGCTGTGGCGTCGGGCCGGAGTCGTGGCGCGGCCCATCATGGGCGCGCCGGTGCGGGCAGAGTCGGTCGCTGAGTTCTGGGGCGCGCGGTGGAACCTCGCGTTCTCCGACCTCGCGCGCCCACTCCTGCTGCGGCCGTTTGCACGGCGCTGGGGGGCGAGGCGGGCCGGCGCGTTGGTCTTCCTCGTGTCCGGCCTCGTCCATGAGACGGTGATCTCGCTGCCGGCGCGCGGCGGCTGGGGCGGGCCAACGCTTTACTTCCTGCTCCAAGCCGGCGGGGCGGCGTTCGAGAAAAGCGCGGCCGGTCGGCGGCTCGGACTCGGAGCTGGCGGGCGCGGATGCGCGTGGGCGCTGCTGGTGGCCGCCGCGCCCGTGCCGCTGCTGCTGCACGCGCCGTTCGCGCGCGAGGTGATCGTGCCGTTTTTCCAATTCCTCGGCAACCTACTCCCATGAACCCAAATCCTGAAACCGTCCTGAAACTCGCCGCGCTCACCCATGCCGGGCTCGCCGCCGCCGGCCTGATGATGTGGAAAGCCAGCGGCCTCCGGGCCGAGCTGAAGAAGCTCGCGCCTTTCCCGCGCCGGCTGTTCTGCACCTACTACGTTTTCATCGCGCTATGCGTGGTCGGGTTCGGTCTTGGCTCCTGGTTGCTCGCGCCCGAGCTGGCGGCGGGCACGACGCTCGCGCGGGCCGTGTGCTGGTTTCTCACCGCGTTCTGGACGATCCGGCTAGTGGCGGCGGCGTTCGTCTTCGACGTGCGGCCCTATCTGACCAACGGCTGGTGGCGGCTCGGCTACCATGCGACCAACGTGGTCTTCAGCGCGCTGCCATTTGTCTATGCGTGGCTGGCGCTGCGGGTGGCCTGACCGGGGTGTCGGCCGGCTGCCCGCCATTTTTGTCTCTCGGCCTGCTCTCGTCCGGGCTCCAGACATGGGGACAAAGCAAAGGGCGCTCCTTTGCGAGGAGCGCCCTTGAAGTTGAACTGCGGTGAGGCCGAGCTCAGTAGTCCATGCCGCCGCCGCCGCCTTGCGGCATGGCAGCGGGCTTGTCCTTCTCCGGGGCATCGGTGATGATGCACTCGGTGGTGAGGAGCAGGCCGGCGATGGAGGCCGAGTTCTGCAGGGCGATGCGGGCGACCTTCGTCGGGTCCACCACACCGGCCTTGACGAGGTCCTCGTATTCGCCCGTGGCCACGTTGTAGCCATTGCTGCCCTTGCCGGTCAGCACCTGCTGCACGACGACGGCACCCTCGACGCCGGCGTTGAAGCAGAGCTGCTTCAGCGGGCTCTCGATGGCGCGGCGCACGATGTTGGCGCCGAGCTTCTCGTCACCATCCAAGGTGGCGGTGAGGGCGTCAATGGCCTTGGCGGTGCGGATGAGGGCGACGCCGCCACCGGCGACGATACCCTCCTCGACGGCCGCGCGGGTCGCATGGAGCGCGTCCTCGACGCGCTGCTTCTTTTCCTTCATCTCGGACTCGGTGGCGGCACCGACGTTGATGACGGCCACGCCGCCGGCGAGCTTGGCCAGACGCTCCTGGAGCTTCTCCTTGTCGTAGTCGCTGGTGGTCTCCTCGATCTGGCGGCGGATTTGCTTCACGCGGCCTTGGATGTCGGAGGACTTGCCGGCGCCTTCGATGATGGTGGTGTTTTCCTTGTCCACCGTGATCCGCTTGGCTTTGCCGAGGTCGCTGATCTGGATGTTCTCGAGCTTGAGGCCGAGGTCTTCCGTGATGCAGCGGCCGCCGGTGAGAACCGCGATGTCCTCGAGCATGGACTTGCGGCGATCGCCGAAGCCAGGAGCCTTGACGGCGCACACGTTGAGCGTGCCGCGGATCTTGTTGACGACGAGCGCGGCGAGCGCCTCGCCCTCGACTTCCTCCGCGATGATGAGGAGGGGCTTGCCGGTCTTGGCCGTGGCCTGGAGCAGCGGGAGGAACTCCTGGAGATTGGAGATCTTCTTCTCGTGGATGAGAACGTAGGCATCCTCAAGGATGGCCTCCATGCTCTCGGCGTTGGTGGTGAAGTAGGGCGAGAGATAGCCCTTGTCGAACTGCATGCCCTCGACGACATCGAGGGTGGTCTCGATGGACTTGGCCTCCTCGACGGTGATGGTGCCGTCCTTGCCGACCTTATCCATGGCGTCGGCGATGATCTCGCCGATGGTGGCGTCCCAGTTGGCGGAGACGGTCGCGACCTGGCGGATCTCCTCGCGGTCATTGACCTTCTTGGAAATTCTAACGAGCTCGGCGACGGCGGCCTCTACGGCCTTGTCAATACCGCGCTTCAAGTAGATCGGGTTGGCCCCGGCGGTGACGTGCTTGAGACCTTCCTTGTAAACGGCCTCGGCGAGCACGGTCGCGGTGGTGGTGCCATCACCAGCGGCGTCGTTGGTCTTGGAGGCGACCTCCTTGACGAGCTGGGCGCCGATGTTCTCGTAGGCGTCGGGCAGCTCGATTTCCTTGGCGACGGTCACGCCGTCCTTGGTGACGGTCGGCGAGCCGAATTTTTTGTCGAGGACGACGTTGCGGCCCTTGGGCCCCAGCGTGACCTTGACGGCGCGGGCGAGGAGCTCGACACCGCGGAGAATTTTCTGACGAGCGGCCTCGTCGAAGATGAGTTGTTTGGCAGCCATGGTAATTTGAGTTTTGGTTTTTGAATGATGGTTTCTGAGGGCGGCGCGGCTTAGCCGATGACGCCTAGGATGTCGTCCTCGCGGACGATGGTGTATTTGACGTCGTCGAGCTTAACCTCGGTGCCGCCGTATTTGCTGATGAGCACCTTGTCGCCGACCTTGACCTCGAAGGCCACGGACTTGCCGTCCTCATCCTTCTTGCCAGTGCCGAGGGCGATCACTTCGGCCTCCTGCGGTTTTTCCTTCGCGGCATCGGGGATGATGATGCCGCCGCGGACTTGCTCTTTTTCTTCCAGATGCTTCACGAGCACCCGGTCGCCGATGGGCTTGATTTTGATTTTGGCCATGTTGGTTGGGTTTGGTTTGGTTGGGAGGTGGGTTGGTTGCTGGCTGATAACAAAGCGCGCCGTCGCAGGAAAGCGGCAGGCGCGCAAAGGGAGGAATGGGCAGCTTATTTTTTCTTGTCGTCGTCCACAACCTCAAAGTCGGCGTCCACGACGTCGGCCTTCTTCTCGGTTTTCTTGGCCGCGCCGCCGTCCGGCGGCGGGGTGCCCGCATCGGTGGTCGAGCCGGCTTCGCCAGCGGCACCGGCGGCCTGCGCCGCCTTCTGCGCCTCGGCGTAAAGTTCGCCGCCGACTTTCGTGAGGTTTTCGGTCGCGGCCTTCATGCGCGCGCCGTCGTTGCTCTCGAGGTCTTTCTTCGCGTCGGCGATGGCCGTCTCGAATTTCGTCTTCAATTCCGCCGGGAGCTTGTCGCCGGTGTCTTTGAGCGTCTTCTCGAGCTGGTAGATGGTCGTGTCGAGCTGGTTCTTGGTCTCGACCGCGTCCTTGCGCTTCTTGTCTTCGGAAGCGTGCAACTCGGCCTCCTTGGTCATCTTCTCGACCTCTTCCTTGGAGAGACCGGACGAGCCTTGGATGGTGATCTTCTGGTCCTTGCCGGTGCCGAGATCTTTCGCGGAGACGTGCAGGATGCCGTTGGCATCAATGTCAAACGTCACCTCAATCTGCGGCGCGCCACGCGGCGCAGGCGGGATGCCGTCGAGCTTGAACGTGCCCAGCACCTTGTTGTCGCGGGACATCGGGCGCTCGCCTTGGATCACGACGATTTCCACGCCGGGCTGGTTGTCGCTGTAGGTGGAGAAGGTCTGCGTCTTCTTCGACGGAATCGTGGTGTTGCGCGGGATCATTGCCGTGGCGACCTGTCCGGCCGTCTCAATGCCCAGCGTGAGCGGCGTCACGTCGAGCAGGAGCACGTCGCGCACCTCGCCCTTGAGCACGCCGCCCTGCACGGCCGCGCCAATGGCGACGACCTCGTCGGGATTCACGCCCTGGTGCGGCGGCTTGCCGCCGAGCTTGTGCGCGATCTCCACGACTTTCGGCATGCGCGTCATGCCGCCAACGAGCACGAGTTCGTCAATTTTTTCCGCGCTCAGATCGGCGTCCTTGAGACAGCTCGTGAACGGCTTGATGCACCGCTCAAACAGCGCGTCGCAAATCTGCTCCATCTTCGCCCGCGAGAGCGGCACGTTGAGATGCTTCGGCCCGCTCGCATCCGCCGTGATGAACGGCAGGTTGATATCGTAGGTCGTGGCCGAGGAGAGCGCGATCTTGGCCTTCTCCGCCTCTTCCTTGAGGCGCTGGAGCGCCATCGGATCCTTACGGAGATCAATACCGTTTTCCTTCTTGAAAGTGTCCACGAGCCAGCCAATCAGCGCCTCGTCCCAGTTGTCGCCGCCGAGGTGCGTGTCGCCGTTGGTCGCTTTGACCTCGAACACACCGTCGCCGATCTCCAGCACCGACACGTCAAACGTGCCGCCGCCGAGGTCGAACACCGCGATCTTCTCGTCCTTCTTCTTGTCGAGCCCGTAGGCGAGCGACGCCGCCGTCGGCTCGTTGATGATGCGGAGCACTTCGAGGCCGGCGATCTTGCCCGCGTCCTTCGTGGCCTGCCGCTGTGAGTCGTTGAAATACGCCGGCACCGTGATGACGGCCTGCGTGACCTTCTCGCCGAGATACGCCTCGGCGTCGGCCTTGAGCTTGCCGAGCACAAACGCCGCGATCTGCTGCGGCGCGAACTGCTCGGTCTTGTCGCCCGACTGCA
>CAIPZZ010000047.1 GCA_903869665.1 uncultured Opitutia bacterium
CAGGTTGTGGATCGTGAGCAGCGTGCAGCCGAGGATCTCGCCCGCGAGGGTGAGGTGCCGCAGGTAGGCGCGGGAGAAACCGTGCGCGTGGCTGCCCGCGCCCGTTTCACCGTCGGCGACGAGCGGACGCGGATCGGCGCGGAATTTCTCGTTGCGAAGGTTGATCGCCCCGTCGGACGTAAAGGCGAGGCCGTTGCGCGCCACGCGCGTCGGCAGCACGCAGTCGAACATGTCCACGCCCAGTGCGATCATCTTCAGCAGTTGTGGCGGCGTGCCGAGGCCCATCGTGTAGCGTGGCTTGTCCGCCGGCAGAAACGGCGTGGTCGCGCCGACCTGCTTGAGCATCTCCGGCTCCGGCTCGCCCACGCTCACGCCGCCGACCGCGTAGCCGGGAAAATTCAGTGCCGCCAGCGCCTCCGCCGCCTCGCGCCGCAGGTCGTCAAAGGTCGAGCCTTGCACGATGGCAAAAACGTGGTGCCCCGCCGCGAGGAAGCCGCTGCCCTCCGCGATGGCCTTGCACTCGCGCGCCCAGCGCAGGCTGCGCGCGCACGCCGCCGCGCAGGCGTCACGCTCGCACGGCCAGGGCGGGCACTCGTCAATCACCATGGCGATGTCGCTGCCGAGGTTTTGCTGGATGGCCATGACCTCTTTCGGCCCGAGAAAAAGTTTCGCGCCGTCGAGGTGCGACGAAAACGCTACACCGTCGTCGCGGATGTCGCGCAGCTTCGCCAGCGAGAACACCTGAAACCCGCCGCTGTCCGTGAGGATCGGCCCGTCCCAGCCCATGAACCGGTGCAGCCCGCCGAGGTCGCGAATGAGTTCCGAACCCGGACGCAGATTGAGATGGTAAGTGTTGCCGAGAATAATCTGCGCGCCGAGGTCGCGGAGCTGCGCGGGCGACACGGCCTTCACCGTGCCCTGCGTGCCGACGGGCATGAAGATAGGCGTCTCGACCGCGCCGTGCCGCGTGCGCAGCCGCCCGCGCCGCGCGGCGGTCGCGGTGTCGGTGGCAAGAAGCTGGAAATGTTCCGGCATGGATCGTGCGTCATAGACGCTGTCTGCCGGGGCGACGCCACGCAACCACAGGATGTCACGGTCAGTCCCGGCTCTCCCGAGCCGGGCTACTCTCGCCGCGTGGCCCGCTTCGGGAGAAGCGGGAGATTATGGGTCGCTCCCGTGAGCGGATCTCAGTCAACGCGCCTGCCCAAGCCGGCACACCAGAGCGCTTCAACCTTGGCGCGGGCCCAGGGGGTTTTGCGGAGGAAGGTGAGGCTCGATTTGATGCTCGGGTCGAACTGGAAGCAGCGCACCGGGATTTGTCGCGCGAGCTCGTCCCAGCCGTGCGCGGCGACGAGCTCGGTCACGATGCGCTCCAGCGTGACGCCATGCAGCGGGTCTTTCGAGCGGGGCGGGGTGGATTTTTCCATAAAAAATTAAACGCTCGTGCCGTTCACCGGCTGGGTGACGGCTTTAGGCAACGCGCGCCGGGCTGAGATCGAGCACGACGCGGATTTGCTCGATCAGCGCGGCCGGGGTGAAGGGTTTCTGCACGATGCCGCTGACACCGAGGGTGGTGAGCTCGCCGATCACGGCGTGGTCGGCGGGTGACGTGAGCATGATGACCCGGACGGCCTTAAGCACCGCGTTGGAGCGCATCATGGTGAGCATCTCCAAGCCGCCCATGACGGGCATGTTGACATCAAGGAGCACAAGGTCGGGCAGGGCGCGCTCCATCTGGAAGAGAGCATTGAAGCCGTTGCTGGCTTCGCTGACGTCGCAGTCATATGCCCGCAATGCTTGTTGGATGATCACCCGCAGTGTCTTGGAATCATCTACGGTCAGGATTTTGGGGCGCATGATGGAAAGTTATGGGAGGCAGGCTGGCGGTAAGGATTACCGGCGACTGCGGCGTGGGCGAGCGGAAGGGGGTGGCGGGACAGACGGACGTGGCGGCGGTGGGGTGAGCGCGGCCAATTTGTCGGCGAGATAGATCATGTAGTTGGCGCTCTTGGCCCGCTCGTGGAGTTTGGCCTTGGTCGCCTGCACGGCGAAACCCGCCTGCCTGAGCCGTTGCTCGATGACCGGGTCAACGCTCGCCGACCAGATCGCCACCCGGCCGCCGGGCTTCAGGGCGCGGGCGATCAGCCGCAGACCCGCCTCGCGATAGAGCGCGTGGTTTTCGTCCTTCACCATCGCCGTGGTGCCGTTGTCAATGTCGAGCACGATGACATCGTAAGGCGTGCGGGCCGCCCGCTGGAGCACGCCCTTCACATCCTCGGCGAAGACCGTGACGCGGGCGTCGGCGAGCGCCGAGCCGTTTAGCCCGGCCAGATGCGTGCGGTTCCACGTCACGATCTCGGGAAACAGCTCGGCGACATGCACGACCGACTTCGGCCCGACGCATTGCAGCACGCTCTGCAACGTGAAACCCAACCCGAGCCCGCCAATCAGCACGCGGATGGCCGCCCCGGCGGGCGGATGCCGCTCGCACCCGAGCTGGCCCAGTCGGATCTCCGAGGCGGCGACCGAGGAGTGCATCAACTGCTGCCCGTTGACGCGGATGCAGTAGCTGCCGTCGTGCTCCACCAACGTGAGGCGGGCGCCGTTGGGCGTTTTGATCTCGGCGAGCGTGATGTTGGGTTTCAAGAGAGTGCGCGAACAACCAGTTTTGGCGCGACACTGTAGGGACGGATCGCGGGATAGGTTGAGCGGGATGCGAGTGTCCAGCCCATGACCGGCGCGTCAAATCTAACCCAGCTTTGTGCTGTCGTTAAAGAGCTCTAAGTGGAAATCAACCGGACTACCCACTGCAACTGGTCCATCGAACGGCCCTAAATGACTAGCGGAGTGTCGTCTCAGGGTGTCTGCCAAGAAATTTGTCTTTTGACCCCAACCTCTGAAACTCCACTTCCATGGCACGCTCCTCTCCGGCCCAGGCCGAACTCGCCCAAGAACGTCTTCCTCGGGCCGCGCTCAACCGAGAAAATTTACGCCAGACCTTTGCGCTCGCCCGCTACATCCGCCCTTACCGGGCGCGGTTTTTCTCTGGGCTCACGACGCTGTTCATCAGCGCCGCGCTCGGGCTGGCGTTCCCGCTCCTCGCGGGCTCGCTGATTGATTCAGCACTGCATCCTGGTGTCGCGACCGTGCCGTTGCTCGGCGCGCTCAGCCTCAACCAGGTCGCGCTTCTGCTTGCGGCGTCGGTCACGATGCAGGCACTCGCGTCGTTCAACAGCGCGCTGTCCTTCAACCGCGTCGGCCAGAGCGCGCTGGCCGACCTGCGTCGCGATTGCTACGGCCGGCTCATCTCGCTGCCGATGGCGTTTTTCGCGCAACGCCGCGTCGGCGAGCTCACCAGCCGCATCTCGACCGACGTCGCCCAGATTGAGGGCGCGCTGATTGATGCGCTGCCACAGATCTGTCGGCAGACCGTTTTTCTGCTCGGCGGCATCACGATGATCGCGCTCACCTCGGGCCGGCTCACGGCGGTGATGCTCGGCACGCTGCCGCTGCTCATCGCGGCGGCGGTGTTTTTCGGGCGGCGGCTGCGGGGTTTCGCGCGCGAGACGCAGGACCAGCTCGCCGCGACGAACACGATCGTCGAGGAAACCTTGCAGGCCATCGCGAGCGTGAAGGCCTTCGCCAACGAGTCCTTCGAGCTCGGCCGCTACGAGCGCGCCAACGCCCGCGTGCTCGCCGCCGCGCTCAGCGCCGCCCGCTGGCGCGCGGTGTTTGTGGCGTTCTTCATCGTCGCGCTCTTCGGCGGCATCGTGATCGTGCTGTGGTTCGGCGCGGGTCTGCTCCAGAGCGGCGGCATCAGTCCGGGGCAACTCACGCGTTTCGTGCTCTACACCACCTTCGTCGCCGGCGCGATGGGGCAGGCGGCGGAGCTGTTCAGCCAGCTGCAGAAAACCGTCGGCGCGACCCAGCGCGTGCGCGAACTGCTGCGCGAGCCGACTGAGATCGCGGTCGGCTCGCCGGACGCGCCCGACGCGGCGGCCGGGCCGACGCCCGCGCGCCTGCGCGGTGAGGTGGCGTTTGAGGCGGTGAGTTTCCGTTATCCTTCGCGGCCCGATGTCGCCGTGCTGCACGACATCACGCTCAACGCGCGGGCCGGCGAACGCATCGCCCTCGTCGGCCCGAGCGGCGCGGGCAAGTCCACGCTCACCGCGCTGCTGCTGCGTTTCTACGCGCCGGAGAGCGGTCGCCTGCTGCTCGACGGGCGCGACGCCCGCGACTACCCGCTCCACTGGCTGCGCGGCCAGATGGCGATTGTGCCGCAGGACGTGCTGCTCTTCGGCGGCACGATCGCGGAGAACATCGTCTATGGCCGGCCCGGCGCGGACGACGCCGCCATCCGCGAGGCCGCCCGCCTCGCCAACGCGGACGAATTCATCTCCGGCTTCCCTGAGGGCTACGCCACGCTCGTCGGCGACCGGGGCATCCAGCTCTCCGGCGGCCAGCGGCAGCGCATCGCCATCGCCCGCGCGATCCTCAAGGATCCCGCCATCCTCATCCTCGACGAGGCGACGAGTTCGCTCGACAGCGAGAGCGAGCGACTCGTGCAGGTCGCCCTTGAGCGGCTGATGGCGGGCCGCACCACGTTCATCGTCGCGCACCGGCTCGCCACGATCCGCACGGCCGACCGCATCGCCGTGCTGGAGGCCGGCCGGGTGGTGGAGCTGGGCAACCACGCCGAGCTGTCGGCCAAGCCCGACGGCCTCTACCGCCGCCTCAGCTCGCTGCAATTCGGGCAGACGGAGCAACTGGCCGCTGATGGTGGCATGATACCGCCATGAGAACTCAAACCTGTTGATGCTTGCCCAATTTCGGCTTCCCAATCTGAGGAGAAGAAAAAATTTGGTTGGGCTTGACAATGTCGCCAAATAGGCCACAACTGGCCGTGCACTCACTTTTTTTGAGAGTGAAACCGCAACTCAACCAAACCCATCCAACCAAAGGCGCACTGTGAAACAAACCAAACCGACACCACCATGCTACGCATTATCACCCGCCAACGGCTCGACCAAGCATCCGAAAAATATCCTGACGCCAAAGCCACCATCCAGCACTGGTATCGCGTGACGCGCGCCGCCACTTGGTCGAACTTGGTCGAGACACGGCAAACTTTCCCTCACGCCGATCAGGTCAAAGTCGCCAGCAAGAAGACCGTCACCGTTTTCAACCTCACCAACTCCTACCGCCTCATCACGGCCATCCATTACAACCGCCACATGGTCTTTGTCCTCCGGGTGCTGACACACGCCGACTACGACAAAGGCCAGTGGAAACAAAATTTATGACGAAAACTGCCCAAGCCGTGCGCCCCGACACGCTCCCGAAAACATACGCGGAGCTGGTGGCGCTGCATCTGCCGCGACCCATCCACGACCAAATCGCCTACGACAACACCGTCGAGGTCGTGGACGCGCTCGCCGGGGCAAAACTGAACGCCGACCAAGAGGACTACCTTGAGCTGCTCAGCCAACTGGTCGAAAGCTATGAGGCCGCCAACCTAAAGCCTTACCCGCAGGCCACGGGGCTTGAGTCGCTCAAATTCCTCTTGGAGGAGCATGGGATGACCGGCGACACCTTGGCGGAGTTGTTGGAAGTTGATCGCTCGACCGCCTACAAAATTTTGAAAGGTCAGCGCAATCTCACGACAGAACACATTCGCAGGCTTTGCGGACGGTTCAGCGTGGGGGCGGATTTGTTTTTACGGTAAACAGGCTGATGGCCTCGCGGATGTTGGCGAGGGCTTCCTCGCGGGTGCGCCCCTGCGACCAGCAGCCCCTGAGGGCAGGGCAGTGGGCGACAACGTAGCTATTTATCGGTAAACTGAAAGGTAGTCATCACCTGCGTAAGGAGAGCCTTCCCATCGTCGTTTTTGTAGAGACCTTGCAGAGCGATTATCTTCCCCTCTTTCACGAACATCAATCCCCAGACGCTAATTACCTGACCATCTTTTTTCATCGAGGTGAAGATTTGGACAGCGCGCAGTCCACCAATTGTGGCCAAGTGATATAGATCTTTGCTCTTTGGATCGGCCAACTTGAGAGATGCGAGTAACTCGGTTACATCGCCCTTGAAGTCTTTTCCGGAAATAAATATTCCGACATCCTTCCTTTGATTTTCTGCAATTTTGATGAGTTCTCCATCTTTGACGTCACGCACGAGCCAACCTTCGCCGCTAAAGCGCATAGTCCATTTTGGCCACGAGGGTTCAGTTTTGGTCGAAACTACTGAGGGCGAGCGCATGAATTTCAGAACCGCTTCACTGAGGTCGCCGGGCTTCATATCGAAATTATCCTCCGTGCCACTTGGCATCGCCAGAAAGTCTGTCGTAACGGCCGAGAATTTTTTCTTAGATGGAAATATCGAGACGGAAAGCCGCTGCTCGTTGACGATCATGACACTCGTAAACGGGTAGCCCGATTTTGGGTCGGATTTGATTTCTGGGCTGACGTAAAATCGATCCGTCTCAACTTTCGTTGCGTTGAGATCCACATATATCCACTGATGCTCTTTCCCGTTCTTCAAATCCTTGCTAAAGGTTTTTGGAGCTTCGGCTCGGCTCCACGCCTTGACAGGCAAGCTATCTTTCGGGAAGTCGCTAAATTCCAATTTTGTTTTTCCGAAATTGGGATCCATGGTATCCAAAATGCAGAAAGCCCCTGTCTTGGGATCCCGGAATAGGACATAAAAATCCTCCCGGGCCGACCAAACATCGGCATGGACTGTTCCATCTGGCGCTGTGGTTCCAAAATGCCCCGCATCGTCTGCCATGATGTATGTGGAGTTTTAGCCCGGAAAATTTTTCGAGAAACCGCGCATAATGCGGCCATGCCTGGCCGTCGGCGGCGAGCACCTCGTCGAAAAAACCGTCGGTGTCATAAGGCTTGAAGCAGCCTTTCGGCACCGGGACGGAGCGCGAAGTCACGATAGCCGGCCCAGGTGGGGCGGCGGGGGCGGGAGGTGGAGCGGCGGGCGGCATA
>CAIPZZ010000048.1 GCA_903869665.1 uncultured Opitutia bacterium
GATGAAGTCGTTGTCGTTGCCGACAAAGAGAAACCAGTCGTCGGGGGCGGAAGGATCGAGCGCGGGGGCGAGCGCGAGGGCCTCCCATTTTTCGGAGAGGTTGTTGTTGTCGTCGGCGGGTCCGGTGTGGAGGCCGAACTTTGCGAGCTGGGTGGCGTCATTGATGTCGATCAACACCGCGCGCGTGGCGGGTACGATCCCCGCGGCCAGCACGCCGTTCGGGGCGAGGGGCGTGGCGGGCGAGTCGTAGGCGGTGCCGGCGATGTTGGTCGCGGCGGAAATGTCGTAGATGCACACGGTGCGGTAGAGGGAAGTCGGCAGCAGCCCGTGGCCATTGCCGGAGTCGCGCGTGATCACGAGGAACTGGTTGTTACTGAGCGCCAGCAGCTCGCTCTGGGCGGCGACCCGGACCGTTCCCTGTACGAACGTCGGAAGCTGGAAGACATATTCGCCCTTCAGCGTCGGGGTGGCGCCGGTGAGGTCGTAGGCGAGCAGGCGCGTGTTGAAGCGCAAGGGACTGGAGCCGCTGACGCCGCCATCCTGCCGGGTGGCGGATTGGAGCAGGGCGAAGAGCGTGCGGCCGTCCGGAGAGAGGCTCAAACCCTCGAGTCCCTGGTTGTTCTGGCGACCGGTGGTCGGATCCGCGGGGGTGGGCGCAGGCTGGCCGACGGCGGGATTGTTGGAGGCGAAGGAGTCGGCGCCGTTGCGTTTCGGGATCAGGGCATCGGGCGGGCGGATGACCGACTGGAGAACGCCTCCGGCGGTGAACTTGTAGATGTAGGGGCCGTACTCGTCGCTGACGAAGAGCGTGCCGTCGGGATTGGTCACGATGCCCTCACCATCCAGTGAGAGACGTCCGTTGAAGGCCTGCGGCAGGGCGGGGAAGCCCGTGCGGGTGCCGGTGCCGGCGGAGGTGGCGTCGAGCGCCGTCATCGGCGTGCCGCTGGCCTCGGTGAACTTGATGGTGTCCGCCACGGTGATCGCGACCTGGTTCTGGGCGCCGCCCGCCGGGGCCGGCGTGAAGGTGATGGAGAACTTGTTGAAGCGCGCGACCCAGTTGGTGGTGCCGGCGCCATTGTAGCCGCGGTCGGGTTGCGCGAAGAGCGTTCCTGAGTAGGAACCGTTGTCGTTCCGCTTCCACGTGCCCGGCTGGAACGTGAAGGCGGAGAAGGAGCCGAGGGTCTCGCCGAACTTGTCCTTGGTCGCGGCGGGCAGTCGGCCCACGCCAACTAGGCCTTGGTTCACGAAATACTGGCCGTTGAGGACGACCGGGGTGGCACCGGACTGGCCGTGGAGCGAACCCGGATTGAGGGCCGTGAGGACGGCGAGCAGGAGACAGGACGTGAGGACGCGGGGGAGGTGAGGAGAGTGCATTTGGCACACCCATCGTGGATCAGTCATGCGACAACCCGGCGGCAAACGCGCAAAACTGCGGTGACAAATCGGCTTTCGTTCGCAACGCGGACCGGTCCGGGGCCGGGCTTTTCGGGATTGCTTCGCCTTCGGCCCGCACCTTTCACTCACGCGATCTATCCCGCATGGCCTTCAACCTGAAAAAAGTCGTCCGCGCCCTGCTGCTTTCCAGCAGCCAGCCGCTCGCGATCAAGGATATCCAGGCGGCGGTCACGCGCTTCCACGAGCAGAAGTCGGCCATGGCCGCGCTGCTCGACGAGGCGGCCGCGGCCGGTCCGGCCGAAGGCGGCGCCACACCGCCCACCGGCGAGGCCGCCCCCGAGGCGTCCGCCCCGACCCCGGGTATCCCGGCGGACGAGCCGGCGGAGATTTTTGCCGAGGCGCCGCAGGATCCCGAGCTTTACGAGGATGTGCCGGCGATGGTCACGGCCGCGCAGCTGCGTGACGTGCTGGACGAGATTGCGCTCGAATTCCGGGCGGCGGACGACGGCCTGCTCCTGATCGAAGGCGCCAGCGGCTACCGCCTGGTCACGCATCCGCGTTTCGCGCGCTGGGTGCGCATCCTCCGTTCCGAGCCGCCGCCGGTGAAACTCTCCCCGTCGGCCATGGAAACCCTCGCGGTGGTCGCCTATCGGCAGCCGGTCACGCGCGGCGAGATCGAGGCAATCCGCGGCGTGTCGGCCGAGGCCGGCGTCACCCGCCTGCTGGAGCGCGACCTGGTCCAGGTCACGGGCCGCGCCGACCTGCCGGGGCGCCCGCTGCAGTATGGCACGACCGACCGTTTCCTGGAGTTCACCGGCCTGAAGTCGCTCGACGAACTGCCGGCGTCGGACGTGCTCTCGAACCGCCAGCTCGACGACTGGCTGCAAAAGGCGATGAACCCCACGCATCTGAGCGATGCCCAGATGGGCCTGCCCGAGGAACAGCTGGCGCTCGAGGCGACACACGTGACCACGGCCGAGCCCGCGGCGTAGAGCGCTCCCCCGCAACCCTGAGCCATGGACCTCGAATCCATCCGCGGTCAGATTGACGGGCTGGACCAGCAGATCGTGGATCTGCTGAACCGCCGTCTCACGCTCGCGGCCGAGATCGGCAAGCTGAAGCGCAGCAAGGGAGCCCCGGTCTACGTGGCCGAGCGCGAGGATGCGGTGCTGCGCCGGATCGCCGCGCTCAACCGCGGCCCGATCAAACCCGAGGCGTTGCAGGCCATCTACCGCGAGGTGATGTCCGCCGCCATCGCGCTCGAGAAGCCGCTCCTTATCGCCTATCTTGGGCCGGAAGCCTCCAACACCCAGGCGGCCGCGATGCGGAAATTCGGCGCGAGTGTGGCTTACCAGGGCGTGGCGACCGTGGCCGATCTCTTCACCGCGGTGGAGAAGGGCGAGGCCGACTATTCCGTGGTGCCCGTGGAGAACTCGACCGAGGGTTCGGTGCGCGAGGCGCTCGATTGCTTCGTGGCGAGCGACCTGAAGATCGTGGCGCAGATCCACCTCGAGATCAGCCACGCGCTGATTTCGCGTTCGCCGCTCGAAAAGATCACCAAGGTTTACTCCAAGGACCAGGCGCTCGCACAATGCCGGGCCTGGCTGCAGCGGCACCTGCCGGCGGCGGCGCTGGTCGAGGCCTCCAGCACCTCGCGCGCGGTGCAGATCGCTGCCGAGGAGCCCGGCGCGGCCGCCATCGCCGGCGAACTCGCGGCGGAGCACTACGGGGTGCCGGTCGTGGCGCGCCAGATCCAGGACAAGGCCGACAACACCACGCGCTTCTTCATCATCGGAAAGCAGCCGTCGGGCTCGGCCGGACCGGGCCGTGACACCACGAGCCTCCTGGTTTCGCTCGGCGACAAGGCCGCCGCCCACTCCGGTTCGCTGTTGAAGATGCTGATGCCCTTCGCGGAGCGGGGGATCAACCTCTCGAAGATCGAGTCC
>CAIPZZ010000049.1 GCA_903869665.1 uncultured Opitutia bacterium
CCAGGGGCCGCGGGAGCCGCGCCCGGCGGGCCGCCACGGCCACGACCGCCGCCGCCGAGACCGCCGAGGCCGCCGGGGAACGTGACGTCGTCGAGCATGGAGCCATCGCCCGCGCGCCAGAGCACGGCGGCGGCGCGGGGATTGCGCGAGCCGGGGCCGACGCCCATGGACACGATAATGCTTTTGCCACCCGCCGGGGAGGCGATGACACCGATGGGTTCGCCCTCGCCGGCGAACTCGGCCGAGCCGTCAATCAGGCCGATGGCGGTGGTATTGGGGTTTAGGCCGATCAACACGGAGTCGGGCCGCAGCTTGAGGGACGAGTGGACGTGATAGGTGCCGGCGGGGAAAAAGAGAACGGGATTCTCGCTGACGGCCTTTTGCAGCGCGTCGGTGTCGTCCACGTTGCCGCCCTGCACACCGAGGGAGCGGACGTTGACCCATTTGTCCATGGGCGGGAGGGCGGGGATGTCGGTCGGCGGCAGCGGCACGGCCGAGGCAACGGCGCGCTCGCGGTGCTGCAACTTTACGCCCGACTCGCGGCCGTCGGGCCCGATGGCGAGGCCGAGCGAGAAATTTTCCACGACATAGTGCGGCCCCGGCGCGGCGACGGGGTGGTCGCCAGCGGTGAAGCGCGGGACATTGCTGCACGAGATGTTAGCCAGCGTGATCTCGGAGTGGTGGTTTTGCCAGTCGCCGACCTCGAGGGCGGCGCTGGTGATATTCTCCAGCCGCAGATCGCGGGCGTAGAGCTGCTCAACCTCGCCGGGCGTGATCTTGAGTGCGACGGGCATGTTGGAAAAGCCCACACGCACGAGCGTGAAGCCCGCCTCCATCGTCTGGATGCCGGCGACACGCTGGCCGTCAAACGTCGAGTCCATGAGCAGAAACTGCCAGACCGGGGCGGTGCGTTTGGTGATGATGCCGTAGTCGCCACCGTGGACGTGGATGTCGCTGGCCTGGTTGCCGATGTCCTCGGCGGCGGCGCGCGCGGTGCCGACCTTAAAATCCATGTGCGTGAGCATACTGTGCTGGGCGACGTGGAAGCGCACCGCGATGGCGGCGGGGTTGCCGTCCTGCAGCTCGAAATCAATGTTGCTCATGCCGCTGTAGAACGTGAATTCGCTCGCGTCCACGATCGGCTGGCCGGGCTGCGACCGGCGGTCGGTGAAATGCACCAGGTAGCGACGCTCGCCCTCCTGAAAGCCGGGGGTGTTGGCGCCGAGCACGAAGACCGGACGAGTTTTGCCGTAGCCGATGAGCCGGATACCCTGCGAAACATAAACCGTCTTGCCGAGACGGTAGCGGCCCTCGGGGATAAGCACGACGCCGGAGCCTTGCACACGGTTGATGGCCGACTGGAGCGCGTCGGCATCGTCGGCCACGCCGTCGGCATGTGCGCCGGCCTCCTTGGTGAAATCAACCGCGCGCGGATCGTCGGGCTTCTGCGGGTAGAAGGACTGCGCGCACAGCGAACCGCCGAGAGCGGCGAGCAGCGCAAAGGCGGCGGCGGGAAGACGGACGAAACGGGAGACGGAGGAGGTGATCATAGCTGGGAGGGAAGTTGTGGCCATGCTGGCCAAAAGCGACGCCCCGTGCAAACCGGATTCGGGCAAAAGCTCCGCATTTATTGCCCCGGCCGGACAGGGGGCCACGACGCGCCCCAGCAGCTCCGCCGTAATTCTGCAGACCAAGCGGAAAGCAGATGAACCTAGCGAGAACCCATTCGACTCGCAGACTCGCTCAGGGCAGGCCCATTAGACGCGCGGACTCGCTCAGGGCGACGCGGTTGCGTCGGAGAAAGATTAAGAGAACGAGAACGAGGCGGAGGTGTGGAAGCAGCGGTCAGGGCCTTGGGCGCAGCCATTCGACGAACTCAAGGCAAACAAGACTGCGCCCCTACGCGGAACAAGATAGCATCCCTAAGGGGTTCGGAGCACTCCGATAGTTTGCGCCCAAGAAGCCGGGTCAGCCTTGCTTGCCCGCCTCGCGTTGCGCGCGGAGGACGACGCGGAACATCTGGATGCAGAACCAAAACACACCGGTCATGCAGGCCGAAGCCAACCCGGCCCACAGACGGATGTAAAATTCGTCGTCGGAGGGCACATGCGAGCGATTCACCGAATACAGCAGGGTGAAAAACGCGATGCAGAGGATCGCGTCCACCGCGAGGCTGACAAGAGTGACAGAGCTGGCTTTGGCGGGCGAGGACATGGCCTAGGCGAAGCGAGTGGACGGTAGGCTGGCAAGCGTTTTCTCGCGGGCCGCGGCGTGGCAGGGGCCCGGATTGTCGCCACGGGGAGAGGTTGCGGGCCGCCGGTCCGGCGCTCCAGCCGACTTCAACCCGGATCGCCACGCTCGGCTGTGCCGGGACTTGGGAGGGTGAGGCCAGATGAGCTACCCGAAGCGGTGCAGGTTTGGGCTTTTCTTCCCCGCCGCCGATGCTAGGTAATGGCGGCCATGAGCCACATCGCCGCCGCTTTGGCCAAGAGCAAGGGCAAGGACGCGCCGGCCCCGCCGTCGGCGGAGCTTGCGCCCCAACTGTCGGTGGCCGCCGCGCCCGTGCCCGCCGCCGCGCAAACGGTGCCGAAGAA
>CAIPZZ010000050.1 GCA_903869665.1 uncultured Opitutia bacterium
AGCCTCCTGATAGTCCGCTTCCTGATTGCTTCGTCCTGCTTCATTCATGCCACTGCTTTTGCTCAAAGAACTCCCGCGCGACGAGTGCCTGCTCGAGGCGTCGCGGCAGTTTCCCGACCTGGACCCGTCGGCGGCCGAGGCTTTTCTGCATCTGTTGCGGACGGGCGACGAGGCCTTCCGGGTCATCGAGGGCAACCTCGGCGAATACCACCTGACCCAAGGCCGTTTCGGCGTGCTGATGGCACTATGGGGCCGTTGCCGCGAGGCGGAAACTCGCGATGCCCCGCTCAGCCCGGCAGAGCTTGCGGAGCGCACCGGTGTGACGCGTGCGACCATCACGGGCCTCGTGGACACGTTGGAACGCGATGGTCTCGTGACCCGCGAGCCTGATCCCGAAGACCGCCGCATGATGGCCGTTGGTCTCACCCCGCGCGGCGAGAAGCTGCTGCAAAAGGTGCTGCCTTCGCATTTCCAAAAAATGGCGGCCTTGATGGAGCCGCTCTCCGAAACGGAACGAAAAACGCTGGTCCGCCTGCTCACCAAGATCCTCGCCCGCGCCGCCGAGATTTCGCCCGCCGCCAGCCCGGCCGAGCCGACGACACCAACCGTTGCGACTCACTGATTTTATCCAAACCAATCAATTTCCAGCACTATGATCACCAGAATCATCCTCTCCATCCTCGGACTAGCGGCCATCATCGGCGCTCTCGTCTTTGTCAAACTGAACCAGTTTGGCGCCATGGGCGCAGCCCAGGCCGCCATGGTCATGCCACCTACGGTGGTCACCGCGACCACGGTGCAGGAAGACACCTGGCAGGACAGCCTCTCCGCCACCGGCTCGCTCGTGGCGGTGCAGGGCGTCACCGTCAGCGCCGAGGTTCCGGGCAAGATCACCCGCATCGTCTTTGAGGCGGGCGCGACTGTCGCCGCCGGCGATTTGCTAGTGCAGCTCGACACCTCGACCGAAGAGGCCCAGCTCGCGTCCGCCGACGCCGCCGTCGCTCTCGCCGAGGTCAACCTGAAGCGTCAACGTGAGCTGCGCGCCCAAAACACCAATTCGCCCTCCGATCTCGACGCCGCTGAGGCCCAAAACAAGCAATCCGCCGCCTCGGCCACCGCGCTGCGTGCGATCATTGCCAAGAAATCCATCCGCGCGCCGTTCACCGGCCGACTGGGCCTGCGGTTGGTCAATCTTGGTCAGAACCTGAACGCGGGCGATGCCATCTCGAACCTCCAGACGCTCGACCCGATTTTCGCCAACTTCTCGGTCCCGCAGCAAAACCTGTCCCGCCTCAAGGCCGGCGGTGCCGTGCGCATCACCACCGATGTCGCCCCTGGGGAAAAATTCGAGGGCCGGATCACCGCCATCAGTCCGGAAATTGACCAGGCCACGCGCAGCGTGCGCGTGCAGGCGACGCTCGCCAACTCGGCCGAGAAACTCCATCCGGGCGTGTTTGCCAGTGTCGAGATCGTGCTGCCCAGCCGGCAGCAGGTGCTCGCCATTCCCGCGACCGCGGTGCTCTACGCGCCGTCCGGGGACTCGGTGTTCGTGATTGAGGAGAAGAAGGACGAGAAAAGCGGGCAGATGACCAAGGTGCTCCGCCAGCAATTGGTGCAACTCGGGGCCACGCGCGGCGATTACGTCAGCGTGACGACCGGCCTCAAGGCCGGCGAGCAGGTCGTGACCAGCGGTGTGTTCAAGCTCAGCGCCGGTGCCGCCGTGACCATAGACAACACCTACGCGCCGAACGCCCAGACCGCTCCCGCTCCGAAGAATTCCTAACCGCCGCCGGCCGGTTCTCCGGCCGTGCGAACACTCTACCATGAAAGCCGCTTTCACCGACATCTTCATCCGCAAACCCGTTCTGGCGATCGTTGTCAGCCTCGTGATCGTCATCGCGGGCCTGCAGGCGATCAAGTCCCTCAACATCCGCCAGTATCCCCGCAGTGACAACGCTTCGGTCTCGGTCGGCACTATTTATGTCGGCGCCAGTGCCGAGCTAGTGCGCGGCTTCGTGACCACGCCCATCGAGCAGGCTGTCGCGTCGGCCGACGGCATTGATTACGTCGAGTCTTCGAGCATGCAGGGTTTTTCCCTCGTTAACGCCCGGCTCAAACTGAACTACGATCCGCTCAAGGCGCTCGCTGAGATCACCTCCAAGGTGAACCAGGTCCGCAACACCCTGCCGCCCGAGGCAGAGATTCCTTCCATCACGGTGCAGTCGGCCGATTCGCAGATCGCCTCGTGCTATCTGAGCTTCTCCTCCAAGATTCTCACCCAGGCGCAAATCACCGACTACCTCGTGCGCGTGGTGCAGCCGCGCCTCGCCGCCCTCCAAGGTGTCCAGCGCGCCGACATCATGGGCGCGCGCACGTTCGCGATGCGCGTGTGGCTCAAGCCGGAGCGCATGGCCGCGCTCAACATCAGCCCCGCGCAAGTCCGCGCCGCCCTGGGCAGCAACAACTACCTTTCCGCCGTCGGCTCGACCAAGGGCTCGCTGGTGCAGGTCAACCTCACGGCCAACACCAACCTCCACACGGTGGAAGACTTCAAGCGGCTCGTGCTCCGGGATCAGAACGACACCATCGTCCGTCTTTCCGACGTGGCGGAGGTGGAGCTAGGGGCCGAGGACTACGATACCGAGGTGCGGTTCACCGGCCAGACTGCCGTGTTCATGGCGATTTATCCGCTGCCCAACGCCAACGTGCTCGACGTGGTGGGCCGCGCCCGCGTCGCTTTGGACGATATCAAGCGCAACCTGCCCGCCGGCCTCGATGCTACCGTGGGCTACGACGCCTCGGCCTATGTCGCCAATGCCATCCATGATGTCACGCACACGCTGATTGAGACCCTGCTCATCGTGGTTGCGGTCATCTTCCTCTTTCTCGGCTCGTGGCGCTCCGTGCTCGTGCCTGTGTTGGCGATTCCGGTCTCACTCATCGGCGGCATCTTCCTGATGCAGG
Source organism: uncultured Opitutia bacterium (assembly GCA_903869665.1). Taxonomy (GTDB): domain Bacteria; phylum Verrucomicrobiota; class Verrucomicrobiia; order Opitutales; family Opitutaceae; genus CAIYUN01. The sequence goes on from CAIPZZ010000050.1 coordinate 2,965, forward strand.
CCTTCGGGTTCACGCTCAACTTGCTCACCCTGCTCGCCATCGTGCTGGCGGTGGGTTTGGTCGTGGACGATGCCATCGTGGTGGTCGAAAACGTGGAGCGCCACCTGCGCGAAGGCCGCACGCCCATGGACGCGGCCCTCGTCGGAGCACGCGAGCTGGTCGGCCCCATCATTGCCATGACGGTGACGTTGGCTGCCGTTTATGCCCCCATCGGTCTGCAAGGCGGCCTGACCGGCACGCTCTTTCGAGAATTTGCGCTCACATTGTCGGGTGCGGTCGTGATCTCGGGTATCGTTGCCCTTACCCTCTCGCCCATGATGGCGTCGCGCCTTCTGCGCAGCGCCGCCGAGGAGGAGAAAGGCTTTACCGGTTGGGTGAATCACCAGTTCGACAAACTCCGCCGTTCCTATGGTCACAGCTTGGATGGCACGCTGCGCAGCCGCCCGGCGGTCTATCTGGTTTGGATTGTCCTGAGCCTGCTGACCATTCCGATGTTCATCTTCTCGCCGGCAGAGCTGGCCCCTGCCGAGGACCAAGGCGTGGTGTTTGGCATTATCACCAGCGCCGCCAACGCCACCGGCGACCAGAAGAGCGCTTTCGGCCGTGCCACGGAAAAAGCGTTCATGGATATCGAGGAGCGCGATCTGACGTTTCAAATCATGTTCCCGCCTTCGAACCCGGTGGGCCGCGCCGCCGCCGGTGCGGACGGCTTCAGCGGCATGGTGGTGAAGCCATGGCACAATCCCCGCACGCGCACGATTTTCGAGATCAAGAACGAGGTCTCCGGCAAACTTTCCACGGTGCCTGGCTTCCAGGCGTTCGCCGCGACTCCCGCCGCCCTGCCCGGTGGCAGCACGTTCCCGGTCGAGGTCGTGATCGCCGGCACCGCCGAGGCCGACCAGTTGCTGGAATTCACCCAAAAAATCTATGCCAAGGCGATGGCCTCGGGATTGTTTCCGTTCCTCCAAATCGACACCAAGATTGATCAGCCTCAATCCGAGGTCGTGCTCGATCGCGAAAAGGTCGCCGCGCTCGGTCTTAATCTGTCGCAGGTCGGTGCGGATCTTTCCGCCGCGCTTGGCGGCAACTACGTCAATCGTTTCGATATCGCCGGCCGAAGCTACAAGGTCATCCCGCAGATCCAGCGCTCCGACCGCCTGAATCCGGATCAGCTTAACGACATCCATGTGACCGGCCCCAACGGCCAGGTCATCCCGCTCAGCGCCATCGCCACGATTAAGAACAGCACCGTCCCGCGCACGCTCGGCCGCTTCCAACAAATGAACGCCGTCAAGCTCTCCGGTGCCACCAGCCGCACCCTCGACGAGGCGCTCACCGCCCTCGAGGGCTACGCGAGGGAAGTGCTGCCGCCCGGCTACAAGCTCGACTACACCGGCGAGTCGCGCCAGCTCCGTCAGGAGGGCAACAAGTTCCTCCCCGCTTTCAGCCTCGCGGTCGTGATGATCTTCCTCGTGCTCGCGGTGCAGTTCAACTCGTTCCGCGACGCCATCGTCATTCTCCTCGGCTCGGTGCCACTGGCGTTGTTTGGTGCGCTCATCTTCACCGTGCTGAAGATGCCCAACCCCAACATGTCCTTCTGGACTGACGGGTGGACCACCACGCTCAACATTTACGCGCAGGTCGGCCTCGTCACCCTCGTCGGCCTCGTGGCCAAGAACGGCATTCTCATCGTCGAGTTCGCCAACAAGCTCCAGGAAGAGGGCCATGACAAGGTCTCCGCCGTGCGCGAGGCCGCGATGACCCGCCTCCGTCCGGTGCTCATGACTTCGGTGGCCACCGTTGCCGGTCACTTCCCGCTCACGCTTGTCACCGGCGCCGGCGCGGCGGCCCGTAATTCAATCGGCCTCGTGCTGGTCGGCGGCATGACTATTGGCACGATTTTCACCCTGTTTGTTGTGCCCTCGGTTTATATCTTGATCGCCAAGAATCATGCCAAACAGCCGGCCCATGAGCCCGCCGCGATCCCCGCTCTCGGCCTTGCTCCCGGCTCGACATCTGCCCACGCCGAATAAACTTAACTGCGCTCACCATGACCCAACGTTTCCCGGCCACCCTCCTCGCTGCCGCTCTGTTACTCAGTGCCGGCCCTACACTCCGCGCCGCCGACGCTGTGCCGGCCGTCCCCGACACTCTCGATCTGGAGACCGCTGTCAAATACGCCGTCGAGCACAGCTTCGCCATCCAGCAGGCCCGCGAGCGCATCCGCGAGCAGGAGGGCCTCATCGTCAGCGTGAAGGCGCAGACGCTGCCCACCGTCTCGCTCGATACCAGCTACTCCCGCAACGATCCTGAGCTCGGCGTCGGCGTGCCTGCCTCCTACCAAAGTTGGCTCATCGCCCTCGATGTGCGCCAGACGCTTTACGCTGGCGGTGCCATCTCCGCGGCGATTGACGCGCAGCGTTTCACCCGTGAGTCCGCCCTGCTCGACTTGCGCGCCAGCATCAATCAGGCGCTGCTCGCCGTCCGCACCAAGTTCTACGCCGTGCTCTTCGCCCGCGAGCAGATCAAGGTGCAGGAACAGAGCGTTGCTCTGCTTCAGGAGCAGCTCAAGGACGCGCAAAACCGCCGCTCCGCCGGCACCGTGTCCGACTTCGAGGTGCTCCGCGCCGAGGTCGAGCTGGCCAATGCCCAGCCCCCCCTCATCTCTGCCCGCAACAATTACCGCCTCGCCATTGACGAGCTCCGCCAAACCCTCGGCTACGACAACCGCACACCGGAAAATCTGAAAAAAATCCCTGAGTTCACCGGCACGTTGGAAGCCAAGCCCGCCACCTACGATTTGCAGGCGGCCCTCGACAACGCCCGCGCCAACCGTCCCGAGCTGCAACGCCTCGCCAAGATCGAGCAGGCCCGCGACGCTGCCGTCCGCAACGCGCGCGCCGGTTACCGTCCCAACCTCAGCCTGGTGGGCGGCTATGAGCTGAAAAAGCTCGGTGCGTCCAACAGCTTTGGCGACAGCCCCACCGGCTGGACCGTCGGTGTGCAGGGCACCTGGGCGATCTTCGACGGCAAACTCACCGATGGCAAAGTCGCCCAGGCCAAATCTCAGCTCGCCCAAGCCCGCCTCACCCGCGCTGAGCAGACGCTCGCCGTCGAGGTCGAAGTGCGCCGCGCCCTGTCCTCCTTGCAAGAGGCGACGGAACTGGTGGACGCCGCGAAGCAAGTCGTGCGGCAAGCCGAGGAAGCCCTCCGCCTCGCCACGGTGCGCAACAGTGCCGGCACCGCCACGCAGCTCGACGTGCTCTCGACCCAGGTCGCGCTCACGCAGGCCCGCAACAACCGCCTCTCCGCCGACTACCGCCAGGCGGTCGCACTCGCCACCCTCCGCACCGCCCTCGGCGAAGCCGACGCCTACGCGCCGGGGCTGTGACAATGCACCACTTACTTAAGTATGTTGGTCTCACGGCGGCTTGTATTTGTTTGGTCAGTTGTCGTGGTAAGGCCCAAGTGCAAACAGTCGGAGGTTATGCTCTCGTAACCCCACCAACGATG
>CAIPZZ010000051.1 GCA_903869665.1 uncultured Opitutia bacterium
GCGTTACCGCGATTACGCCCGTGCGCTTGCCTCCATCGGGCTCAACGGCGTCGTGCTCAACAACGTCAACGCCAACGCTCTCATCCTCACCCCCGTCTATCTCCGCAAGGTCGCCGCGCTCGCCGAGGAGTTCCGCCCCTACGGCGTGCGCGTGTATCTCACCGCCCGGTTCAGCGCGCCCATCGAGATTGGTGGCCTCAAGACCGCCGACCCGCTCGACCCTGAGGTCGTCGCGTGGTGGAAGAAAAAGACCGACGAGATCTACACGTTCATCCCCGACTTCGGCGGCTTCCTCGTGAAAGCCAACTCCGAGGGCCAGCCCGGCCCCCAAGAATACAAGCGCACCCACGCCGACGGGGCCAACATGATGGCCGACGCCCTCGCGCCGCACGGCGGCGTCGTGATGTGGCGCGCGTTTGTCTATGGGGCCGAGGTGAAGGAAGACCGCGTGAAGCAGGCCTACAGCGAGTTCATGCCGCTCGACGGCAAGTTTCGCGACAATGTCGTGCTCCAAGTCAAAAACGGCCCGCTCGACTTCATGCCGCGCGAGCCGTTTTCCCCGCTTTTCGGCGGCATGAAAAAGACCGTGATGGCCCCGGAACTCCAGATCACGCAGGAATACACCGGCCAGTCCACGCACCTCGTCTATCTCGCGCCGATGTGGAAGGAGGTGCTGGACGCGGACACGTTTGCCAAGGGGCCAATCGCGGCGAGTTCGGTTAGTCCGATTGCACGCGGGGGAACTGGGAGCGATGTGAGCGCCGGCAGGGATCCTTCTTCCACCGTTGCCCATGTCGCCGATGGTTCGCTTTGGAAGCGCCAGGTTGGAGCCATAGTCATTGATGGCAACCAGCAACCGATTCTGCAACCCAGCCAGCTTACTATGATCGTCGGCGTCGCCAACACCGGCAGCGACCGCAACTGGACCGGCCACCCGCTCGCGCAGGCCAACTGGTATGCCTTCGGCCGCCTCGCGTGGGACCACACCCTCACCTCCGAGCAGATCGCCGACGAGTGGGTGCGCCTGACCTACGGCTCCGATCCGAAGGTGCTCGCGACCATGAAAAAAATTCTGCTCGGCTCGCGCGAGACGATGGTCAACTACTCGATGCCGCTCGGCCTGCACCACATCATGGCCGAGGGCCACCACTACGGCCCCGGCCCGTGGCCCATCGCCAACACCACCCGTCCCGACTGGTCGCCGCCCTATTACCATCAGGCCGACGCCGCCGGCCTCGGCGCGGCCCGCACCGCCACCGGCTCCAACGCCCTCGAGCAATACGCCGCGCCGCTCGCGAATCTCTGGGGCGACCTCAACACCGTCCCCGAAAACCTGCTGCTCTGGTTTCACCACGTCCCCTGGGATTACAAGATGAAGTCCGGCCGCATCCTCTGGGACGAGCTGGCCCTGCGCTACCAGCAAGGCGTGGACGAAGTTCGCGTGATGCAAAAGGAGTGGGATTCGCTCAAGGGCCTGATTGACGACGAGCGCTTCACCGAGGTGAAACAGCGCCTCGTCCGGCAGGAAGCCGACGCCCGCGACTGGCGCGACGCCTGCCTGCTGTATTTCCAGACGTTCTCCAAACGCCCGCTCCCCGCCGGCGTCGAGAAACCCGCGCACGACCTCGCCCACTACCAGACCCCCGTCATCCGTTTCGCCCCCGGCCACCCCGGCGCGAAGTGAGACCAACATCCCTTGAGCTTGGGCTTGAGGTAGGGCGAACCCTCCGGGTGAGCCGCCTGCCCCTCGGCAGGATCGGGGCCTTGAGCTTGTCGAAACAGCTCGGCGGGGACGCCTCGCCCTACCACCGCAGGGCGGTGCCTGTGGCGGCGCTGGCTTGCTGCGCCTTGCGGTTGGCCGGATATCAGTAAGCCTGCGTTCATCGCGTTTGCCCTGGAGCCACGACGCCCTCGTCGCGGTGGCCGCGTCCGGAACGTGATAGAGGCGTCGCGGTTTCAGAGCGGCACGCCGACCAGCGGCAGCCCTACAGCGATGCGCCGCTCACGCCGCTAGCTTCGGCGTCTCGGCTAGCGCCGCCTCGAAGGACTTCAGCATCGCGGCGATGGTCTCGTCGGTCTCGTCGCCCATGTTTGAGATGCGGAAGGTCTTGCCCTTCAGCTTGCCGTAGCCGCCGTCAATCACGAGCTTGTGCTTCGATTTTAGGATCTTGTTGAGCGCGGCGACGTCAATGTTCGGCGTGTTGGCGAAGCAGTTGAGCGTGACCGAGCCGTAGCCTTCTTTGGGGAAGAGCTTGAAGCCTTTGGCGAAAACGAAGTCGCGCACCATCTGGTTCAAACGCGCGTGGCGGGCGTGGCGGGCGTCGAGGCCCTCGGCGGCGATGTCCTCCAGCTTGGACTTGAGCGCGTAGAACAGCGGGATGACGGGCGTGCTAGGCGTCATGCCCGCCTCGTGGTTTTTCTGAAATTCGTGCAGGTCGAAATAGTAGCCGCGGCCCTCGACGGTGGCGGCGCGGTCGAGCGCGCGCTTCGAAGGTGAGCAAAACGAGAGGCCAGGCGGCAGCGCGAGCGCCTTCTGCGAGCCGCTGATGAGGATATCAATACCCAAC
>CAIPZZ010000052.1 GCA_903869665.1 uncultured Opitutia bacterium
GGCAGTCCGGCAAAGATGGCGAGGTCACACCGGGCGTGAACACCGGAGGCGGCGGCTCAGAGGCTGGCGGCCAAGCCTTTCTGCCCCGTCCATTTCAGGGCCCGGACACAACCCTCCCCAGCTCTCACGGGCCGGGCGAAAAAACCGAAAAGGCCGCGCGGGGCGGGCGATTATTTCGCGGCGGCGGGCGAGGTCGCCGAGGCGGCGGAGGCGGGCACGGGATAGATGCCGTCCTCCCAGACCCTGCCGTTGGCGTCGGGCGTGGACTGTTGGCTGATCCCTCTGACCCTGCCGTTGGCGTCAAAGAGTAGCACGGTGGCGGAGCGGTCATGGTTGATGATTCTGCTCTCGGTGGTGCCGTCGGGACGCACATAAACTCCGGCCCAACTGGGGTCTGGGTTGTTGCTTCTGCTCGCGGTGGTGCTATAGGCGATGTCGTCGTCTTCGTCTGTAAGCGACTGTTTCGCGGCTGAGAGGCTGATTTCGAGAACCTGAATGAGGCGTGGGTCAGTGTTGGGATCGCTGCGGGCGCGGGCTAGGGCGTCGGCGAGTGAAGCCCGCGCGGCGTCGAGGGAAGCCTGCGCGCCGGTGGGCGCGACAACGGACGTGGTGGTGGCGTCCTGCAACGGGATGCGCTGAACGTTGCCGCCGAGGGTGAGAAGGACGGTGTCCTTGGTGGCGGGAGTTTGCTTGGTGGCAGGCTGGCCCGGCTCGAAGCCGACGGTGTAGCCCGCGTAGCTTTTACCGACCTGCACCCACTTGGTCTCGCCGGTGGTGGGATTGGAGAGGGAGACCTTGGTCACACTGCCCTGCACGAGGACGCCGTTAAACACGATGGGGCTGGCGCTGGAGCCGCCGGCGGCGCGACCGTCCTGCGCGAGGAGCGGGGTGGCGAACGGGGTGGCCAGGACGACGGCCAGAAGCAGCGCGGGGCGACGGAGCATGGCGAGAAGGTGGGCGGGTCGGACGGGCTAGTCAAGCCGGGAGGGCAGCTCGAAGGGTCATGTTGTCAAGCGGGCAGGAGCCATGGCGTCGGCGAGATCACCTTGGCGAGGCGGCACGTCATCCTGGCTTGCCCGAGGCGTCCGCATCGCTCCACCTTGTCCGCATGAACCTACGACTCGAAAACAAAATCGTCATCGTCACCGGCGGAGCGAAGGGCATCGGCGCGGCCATCACGCGCGCCTTCGCGGCCGAGGGCGCGGTCGCCTGCGTCTTCGGGCGCAACCGCGAGGAGGCCGCCGCGCTCGTCGCCGAAATCGGCGCGAAGGGTGGCCGGGCCGATAGCTTCGCCTGCGAGATGACCGACGAGGCGCAGGTGCGCGCGGCGGTCGCGGCGGTGCTGGCGAAGCACGGGCGTATTGACTGCGTGGTGAACAACGCGGGCGTGAACGACGGGGTGGGGCTGCGCGCGCCGGTGGCGGATTTTCGCGTGTCGCTGGAGAAGAACATCGTCCAGTGCTTCGTGCTCGTGCAGGCCGCGCTCGACGCGCTCATCGTCAGCCAGGGCACCATCATCAATATCGGTTCGAAATGCTCCGTCACCGGCCAAGGCGGCACCAGCGGCTACGTCGCCGCCAAGGGCGCGATGAACGGCCTCACCCGCGAATGGGCGCTCGACCTCGCCAAACACAGCATCCGCGTGAACGCCATCCTGCCCGCCGAGGTGATGACGCCGCTTTACGAGCGTTGGCTCTCCACCCGTCCCGACCCGGCCGCCTCGCTCGCCGCCATCAAGGCCACCATTCCGCTGGAGCGCCGGATGACGACCGCCGAGGAGATCGCCGACACCGTGGTGTTCGTCGCCTCGCCGCGCTCGTCGCACACGACCGGGCAGATTCTCTATGTGGACGGCGGCTACGTCCACTTCGATCGGGCCTGCACGACGAAGGCGAGCACGTGAAAGGCAGATCGCGAAAGCTGAAAATCGGATATTGCTAAACTGGAAAATTTCCAACGCACCTAACTTTATCGTTTCCCCAATTTCACGATTTGAGATTTCAAGCTGAAAGATTGCTCAAACTGTCGCTGCGCTCGATAACACGATTTCCGTCCTCCGCCCCATGAGCTTCCCCTTCATAGATACCCACGTCCACTTTTGGGACCAGCGCGTGCTGCCCTGTCCGTGGCTCGTCGAGGTGCCCAAGATTGCCGGACCGCACACGCCCGCCGAGCTGCACACGGAGGCCGGCGGCGATTTCCCGGAGAAGATCGTCTTCGTTGAGTGCGGCGCGCCGTGGCTCGACGAGGCGAAATGGGTGGAGAGCCTCGCCGCCGCCGAGCCACGCATCGCGGGGATCGTCGCCAAGTGCATGATGAACGAGGGCGCGGCGACTGTCGCGAATCTCGCCGAGCTGAAACGGCTTCCACTGGTGCGCGGCGTGCGCCACCTCATTCAGCACGAGCCCGACCCGGATTTCTGCGCGCGGCCAGAGTTCATTACTGGAGTGCGGGCCGTCGGCGCAGCCGGGCTGAGTTTTGACCTGTGCTGTTTTCACCATCAGATGCCGGCGGTCGTCCGCCTCGTGCGCGCCTGCCCGGACACGCGGTTCATCCTCGACCATTTCGGCAAGCCCGGCATCCGCGCCAAGCTGCTGGACCCGTGGCGCGCGCACCTAGAAGAGCTCGCCGCGATGCCTAACGTGGACTGCAAGCTCTCCGGCCTCATTACCGAGGCTGACCATGCCGCGTGGCAGCCGGCCGACCTGAAACCCTATGTGGAGCACGTCCTCGCCGCCTTTGGCCCCGGCCGGCTGCTCTTCGGCGGCGACTGGCCCGTCGCCAAGCTCGCCGGCGCCTATCCCCGTTGGCTCGACACCGCCCGCGCGCTGCTTTCGCATCTACCGGCCGCCGACCAGGACGCCATTTTCCGCCGTAACGCGCTCCGCGTCTATCGCCTCGACTGACTCATGTTTTCCCTCGTCGAAAAAACCGCCCTCGTGACCGGTGCCGGCTCCGGCATCGGGCAGGCCATCGCCAAGCTTTTCGCGCAACAAGGCGCGTTTGTCTGGGTGGTTGACCGCGACCCTGTCGCCGGCCGCGCCACGGTTGACGCCATCCGCGCCGTGTCGGGCCGCGCCGACTTTGCCGAGCTCGACGTGAGCGACCCCGCCGCCGCGCTCGCACTCGCTGGCCGCTTGCCCGCGTGCGACATCCTCGTCAACAACGCCGGCATCGGCCACGTCGGCAGCCTTCTCGGCACGACCGCCGCCGACCTCGATCGCCTACACGCCGTGAATGTCCGCGGCGCGTTCAACCTCTGCAAAGCCTTCGTGCCCGCCATGCTCGCGCGCGGGCGCGGTAGTGTCATTAACCTCGCCTCCGTCAGCGGCGTCATCGCCGTGCGCGAACGTCTCGCCTACAACGTCACCAAGCACGCTATCGTTGGCCTGACGAAATCGCTGGCGCTCGACCACTCGCACACGGGGGTGCGCTTCAACGCCATCTGCCCCGGCCGCGTCGAGACGCCTTTTGTGCAGTCGCGCATCGCCGAGTATCCCGACCCCGCGCAGGCCCGCCGCGAGATGTCGTCTACCCAGCTCAACGGCCGCATGGCGCAGCCCGGGGAGATTGCCGCCGCCGCGCTCTACCTCGCCGCCGACGAGTCGGCGATGGTCACCGGCTCCAGCCTGATGATTGACGGCGGCTGGAGCGCCGGAAAGTGAGGGGGATGAGAGCTTGAAAACTAAACATCGGTTATCGCTAAACTGAAAATCTCCAAGCCCGAGAAACACCTGTCACTTTTTCAACTTTCAAAGTTAGCGATTTCAAGCTGACCGATCTCAAGATTCCCAATCTACCGTGTCTTTCCTCGGCAAAATCACCGGCCTCCGCGTCCTCGATGTGCGCTTTCCCACGTCGCTCTCGCTCGACGGCTCCGACGCGATGAACCCCGACCCCGACTACTCGGCTGCCTATGTCTTGCTCACGACTGATCGCGGCGACGGCGTCGAGGGCCACGGGCTCACGTTTACCATCGGGCGCGGCAACGACATCGTGGCCGTTGCCATCGAGGCATTGCGTCCGCTCGTCGTCGGCCAGCCGGTGGCGGCGTTCACCTCCGCGCCCGGTGCCTTTTGGAAACATCTCACTGGCGACTCGCAACTCCGCTGGATCGGCCCCGAGAAAGGCGTCATCCACCTCGCTACCGCCGCCGTCGTTAACGCGCTCTGGGATCTTTGGGCTAAACTGGAGCAAAAGCCGCTCTGGAAATTGCTCAGCGACCTCACGCCGGCGCAGATCGTGGAGCTGGTGGATTGGCGCTATCTCACCGACGCGCTCACGCCTGCTGAGGCATTGGCGATGTTGGAGAAACTCGCCCCGACGCGCGCCGCGCGCGAGGCCGAGATGCTCCGCAATGGCTATCCGGCCTACACCACGTCGGCCGGCTGGCTCGGCTACTCCGACGAAAAAATCCGCCGCCTCTGCCGCGAGGGCCTCGCGGAGGGTTTCACGCATTTCAAGATGAAGGTTGGCGCCGACCGCGCCGACGACCTGCGCCGCGCCGCCATCATGCGCGAGGCGATCGGACCGGACCGCGGCCTGATGGTGGACGCCAACCAGCGTTGGGATGTCGGCACCGCCATCGAGTGGACGAAGGCGCTCGCGCCGTTCCGCCCGCTCTGGATCGAGGAGCCGACCTCGCCCGACGATGTGCTCGGCCACGCCGCCATCGCGCGCGCGCTGGCGCCGCTCGGCATCGGTGTGGCCACCGGCGAGCACTGCCACAATCGCGTGATGTTCAAACAGCTCCTCCAGGCACGCGCCATCGCCTACTGCCAGATTGACTCCTGCCGCCTCGGCGGCGTGAACGAAGTCGTGGCCGTCCTGCTGCTCGCGGCGAAGTTCGGCATCCCGGTTTGCCCGCACGCCGGTGGCGTCGGCCTCTGCGAATACGTGCAGCACGAGTCGATCTTTGATTACATCTGCGTCAGCGGCTCGCTGGAGGGCCGCATCACGGAATACGTTGACCATCTCCACGAGCATTTCCTCGACCCCTGCGTGGTGCAGGGAGGGCGCTATCAAGCCCCGCTCGCCGCTGGCACCAGCATCACCATGAAACCCGCCTCTCTTGCCGACCACACCTATCCGACCGGCGCGGTATGGCAGAAACTGCTTTCCAAAGCATGAGGGGCGCGATTTCCTTGCAGTTGTTTCCCCTCACCCAACCCCGTAATTATTCCCCTGCCTTTCTACCCATGAAAAACCTCCTCGCCCTGCCGCTGCTCGCCCTCCTCCCACTGGCCGCCTTCGCCGCCGGTGAAAAAATCGCCGTCATCCCCAAGGGGACGACGCACAGCTATTGGAAATCCGTCGAAAAAGGCGCGCTCCAGGCCGGCAAGGAGCTCAACGTCGAGATCATCTGGAAGGGTGCGCTCAAGGAAGACGACCGCGCCTCGCAGATCGCCATCGTGCAGCAGTTTGTCTCGTCCGGCGTCAGTGCCATCGTGCTCGCGCCGCTCGACGACACCGCGCTCCGCGCGCCGGTGAAGAGTGCCGCCGACCGTAACATCCCGGTCGTCATTTACGACTCCGCCCTCAAGGGCGAGCCCGGCAAAGATTTCGCGAGCTTCGTCGCCACCAACAACCGCGTCGGCGGCGAGATCGCCGGCACGGAGCTGGCGCGGCTACTCGGCGGCAAGGGCAAGGTCGTGCTGCTGCGCTACCTCGAGGGCTCGGCCAGCACCACGGAGCGCGAGGAAGGCTTTCTCTCGGTGATGAAAAAGAATCCTGGCATCACGGTGATCGTGGACAACCGCTTCGCCGGCGCGACCATCAGCACCGCACAGGACGCCGCCATGAACCTCATTGACAAGATCCGGGAGGCCGACGGCATCTTCTGCCCCAACGAGTCACCCACGCAGGGCATGATTCTCGCGCTCCGGCAGACGGGTCTCGCGGGCAAGAAAAAGTTCGTCGGCTTCGACACCTCGGAGTTCTTGCTCGCCGCGCTTGAGAAGGGCGACGTGCAGGGCTTGGTCGCCCAAAATCCTGTGCGGATGGGCTACCTCGGTGTCGTCACCGCAGTGAAAAAGGTGCGCGGCGAAAAGATCGAGGCCAACATTGACACCGGTTGCGTGCTCGTGACCAAGGAGAACCGCGCGTCCGCCGAGGTGAAAGCCGTGCTCGGGAATTGAGGGGTGCTATGAAACCAAGCCCCCAGCCTTGATTGCCACGAAAAGTCACAAAAATCCAAAAACACGGATGCGGCCCCCGAGGCGCCTATAGGTGCGCAGAGAGTTGCCGCCGTTGTTCTTGAAATATTTGTGCCTCTTTGCGGCCAAGCTGCCTTGGCTGCCTCGGCATGAACCCGATCCTTCAGCTCCGCGACATCCGTATGCGCTTCGGCGCGACGGTCGCGCTGGATGGCGTCAGCCTTGAGGTCGCGCCCGGCGAGGTGCACGCGCTAGTCGGCGAGAACGGCGCGGGCAAGAGCACACTGATGAAAATCCTCTCGGGCGCGCTCGCGCCCGACTCCGGCGCGATGACCCTTGCCGGCGCGGCCTACTCGCCGGCCGGTCCGCTGGCGGCGCGGCGCGCGGGCGTCGTCATGGTCAACCAGGAGCTTGCCATCGCGCCGCACCTGAGCGTGGCGGAGAATATCGTGCTCGGCGCGGAGCCCGGCGGCAGCGTTTTCGTGCGCCACGCGGAGTCGTGGCGGATCGCCGGCGCGGCGCTCGCCGAGCTCGGCCGGCCCGACATCCCGCTCGGCGTGCCCGCCGGCTTGTTGGGCATCGCCGAGCAGCAGCTCGTCGAGATTGCCCGCGCGCTCGCGCTCGGCTGCCGCGTGCTCGTGCTCGACGAGCCGACCAGTAGCCTCACGCAGGCCGACACGGAGAAGCTGTTCGCGCTCGTCCGCCGGCTGCGCGCGCAGGGCAAGTCTGTCATCTACATCTCGCATTTTCTCGAGGAGGTCACGGCCTTGTCCGACCGCCTCACGGTGTTGCGCGACGGCCGCAGCGTTGCCACCGCCCGCACAGCCGTCACCTCGGCGGGCGAAATCGCCCGGCTCATGGTCGGCCGGCAGGTGAGCGAGCTTTATGTGCGGCACAACCGAGCGCCCGGCGCGGTGATGCTAAAGGTGGACAACCTCGCCGGCCCGGTGAAGCCGTCCGCCGCCACATTCGAGCTGCGACGCGGCGAGGTGCTGGGCATCGCCGGCCTCGTGGGCGCGGGCCGGAGCGAGCTGTTGCGGGCGATCTTTGCGCTCGACGCCGTGCGCGCCGGCACGGTGCAGGTCGGCGTCCACGCCGGACCGGCGTCGCCACTGCGCCGTTGGCGGCAGGGAGTCGGCCTGCTGAGCGAGGACCGCAAGACCGAGGGTCTCGCGCTCAAACTCAGCCTAGAGCACAACCTCACCTTGCCGCGCCTCGGCGCGTTCGTGCGCCCCGCCGCCCTCGCCGCCGAGACCGCGACCTGGATCGAAAAATTGGGCGTGCGCGCCGCCGGCCCGGCACAGGCAGTTGGCGCGCTTTCCGGCGGCAACCAGCAGAAGATCGCCCTCGGCCGTCTCCTCCGCAACGGGTCTGACGTGCTCCTGCTCGATGAGCCAACGCGCGGGGTGGACATCGGCGCGAAGCAGAACATTTACCGTCTGATTGATGGACTCGCCTCCGCCGGCAAGTCGGTGCTGATGGTGAGCAGCTACCTGCCCGAGCTGCTCGGCACCTGCGACCGCATCGCCGTCATGTGCCGCGGCACGCTCGGCCCCTCCCGGCCGGTGGCGGAGTGGACGGAGCACACGATCATGCTCGCGGCGACCGGAGCCGGTAATCTTGGAAACTGATAATCGGACATCGAAAATCCAAAATTACGTCATCCGCTTGCGGCTCGCCGTCGCTCTCAAACTCCACGATTTCCGATTTTCAGTTTTTCAATTTTAAGATTTACCCATCCGTCCCAATGTCCGAATCCGCCGCCAGGCCCTCCGTCCTCCGCCACGCGCTCGCCGCCTTCGGCCCCGTCATCGGGCTGGCCGCCGTTTGCGCGCTGTTCGCGGCGCTGCGCTTCGAGACCTTCGCCACGCGCGACAATTTTTCCATTATCCTCCAGCAGACCGCCGTCATCGGCGTCGCGGCGCTGGGCATGACGCTCGTGATCGTGGCCGGTGGCATTGACCTGTCTGTTGGCTCCATCATTGCGCTGGTCACGGTGGTCATCGCGCTGCTGCTGAAGCACGGCACTCCGCCGCTGCTCGCCGCGCTCGGCGGGGTGGGGGTGGGGGCGCTGTGCGGGGCGGTCTCCGGCTTGCTCATCACGCGGATGCGATTGCTGCCGTTCGTCGTCACCCTCGGTATGATGGGCACGCTGCGCGGCACCGCCAAATTTGTGGCCAACGAGCAGCCGGTCTATCCCGACGAAACCTGGCTCAACGGGCTGATGCAGCTGGGCCGCAGCGGCCTGCCGGCGGGTGTGTGGCTCATGCTCGGCCTCGCTGTGCTCATGGCGCTGGCGATGCGCTACACGCGCTTCGGTCGGCACGTGTTCGCTATCGGCTCCAACGAGCTCACGGCGCGGCTCTGCGGTGTGCCGGTCGAGCGGGTGAAGCTGGGTGTCTATGCGCTCGGGGCGGCGTTTGCGGGCGTGGCCGCCCTGCTGCAGTTTGCCTACATCACCGGCGGCGACCCTACGACCGCCGCCGGCCTAGAGCTCAACATTATCGCGGCGGTTGTCATTGGCGGCGCGAGCCTCACCGGCGGTCGAGGCGGCGTCACCGGCACGCTGGTCGGTGCGCTCATCATGAGCGTGGTGGCCAACGGCTGCACCAAGCTGGGCCTGTCCAACTCTGTGCAGGAAATCGTCACCGGAGGCATCATCATCGCCGCCGTGTTGCTCGACCACCTCCGCCGAGGCGGGGAACAGAAAATGTAATGGGTTGCCAGACGCGCGAAGCGTCAATGAAATTTCCGTGTGTTTCGCTGTCACGGTGTGCAAATTTGCCGGCATGACCAAGAACGAGATCGCTGACACACTAAATGAGATCGCCACGCTCCTGGAGCTGAAGGGCGAGAATCCGTTCAAGGTGCGTGCGTATCAGGCGGGGGCGCGGACGTTGGAGGCGGTCGAGGAGGACCAGTTGGCGGCGCTCATCGCGGAGGGGCGGCTGGAGAGTATCAAGGGTATCGGCGAGGCGCTGGCGCAGAAGATTGCGGAGCTGCACGCGACAGGGCGGCTGGAGTTTTTAGAAAAATTGAAGGCGTCGGTCGAGCCAGGGTTGTTGCAGATGTTGGAGGTGCCGGGGCTGGGGCCGAAAAAAATCAAGGTGCTGCACGAGAAGCTGGGGCTGAAAACGCTGGCGGAGCTGGCGGCGGCGTGCGGTGACGGGCGGGTGGCGGCGCTCGACGGGTTTGGCGAGAAGTCGCAGCAGAAAATCTTGGAGGGCATCCGCAACCGCGAGGCGTATGGGAAGCGGCACCTCTGGTGGGATGCGGCGGCAGTGGCGGAGCCGATCGTGGCGGGGTTGCGCGCGCTGCCGCAGGTGGCGCGGGCGGAGTCGGCGGGGAGCCTGCGGCGCGGGCTGGAGACCGTTGGGGACCTGGACTTTCTGGTGGCGGCGGGCGAGGTCGGGCCGGTGGTGGAGTGGTTTTGCGCGCAGGCGGGCGTGCGGGAGGTGACGGCGCGAGGCGAGACCAAGGCGAGCGTGCGGTTCGAGAGCGGGTTGCAGGCGGATTTGCGGATCGTGCCGGCGGAGCAGTTTGTGTTTGCGCTGCACCATTTCACGGGGTCGAAGGACCACAACGTCCAGCTGCGGCAGCGGGCGCTGGCGCGCGGGCTGAGCATGAGCGAGTGGGGACTGGTGCCGGCGGCGGGGGAGGGGACGGCGAAGGAGAAGGCCCGTGAAATTGCGGAACGCGGAGTGCGGAATGCGGAATTGAAATCTGGCGCAGGGGAAGGCGGCTCCGCTGTCGGCCAAGCCGCAATCTCCAGTCCGCACTCTGCAATCCAAACGGAGGCGGAGCTGTTCGCCGCGTTGGGGCTGCGGTTCATCCCCCCGGAACTGCGCGAGGGACTTGGGGAGATCGAGGCGGCAGAGGCGGGCGATCTACCGCGATTGGTGGAGCTCGGGGATTTGCGCGGGGCATGGCACAACCACACGACGGCGAGCGACGGGCGCAACACACTCGCCGAGATGGCCGCCGCCGCC
>CAIPZZ010000053.1 GCA_903869665.1 uncultured Opitutia bacterium
CGTGTGCTCTTCCGATCTGAACGGAGAACGGAGGACAGAGGACGGAGAACGGAGAACGGAGGACAGAGGACGGAGAACGGAGAACGGAGGACAGAGGACGGAGAACGGAGAACGGAGAACGGAGAACGGAAAGACTGGGAACAGGAGACGGAAAGGAGAAGCCGGCGCAACAGCGGAGCAAAGGCGCGGGCGCGGGCGCGAGCCGGAAATTACGCACCGGAAAACGCACCGCATGACATAGCCGAGAGGAAATCCTTGTGTGGCAACACAGGCTTGCCCAAAACCGGGCAGCCGGGCACTCTGCTCGTATGGACACCGCGCACCAAGAAATCTGGCGGCGGATCGAGGCGTTCGAGCTGGACGAGCCGGGCGCGGCCCGGCCGTTTTCAGCCCGGCTGGCGGAGGAGCAGGGCTGGACGCCGGCCCGCGCGCGGCAGGTGGTCGTGGAATACAAACGCTTCGCCTTCCTCGCCGTCGTCGCGGGACACCCGGTCACGCCTTCGCTCGCGGTGGACGAGGCGTGGCATCTGCACCTCATCCATACGCGCAGCTATTGGGAGAAATTCTGCCCACTTGCCCTGGGCCGGCCGCTGCACCATGAGCCCACGCGGGGCGGTGCGGACGAGGAAGAGAAGCACGCCGGCCAATACCGGGCCACGCGCGCAAGTTACCGTAAATTTTTCGGTGAGGAGCCGCCGGCCGACATCTGGCCCGATCCCGATGCCAAGGCCGCGAAAGCTGCGCGGTCCGCGATTTCAGGCGACTGGCTGGCTGGCGTCCTGCGCCCGCGTTGCGCTGTCACCGGCTGGTTGGCCGCGACGGCGGCACTCCTCGGCCTTGCCGGCTGCGCGGGCGCGGCGGGCTGGCCGTTCGACCTGCGTGGGCCGGAATTTCTTGGGTTTTACCTGTGGTTCGCGCCTGCAATGCTCCTGCTCGCGTTCGGGCTGCGCTGGCGGCTGCGTGGACCGGCACCCCGTGCGACGGCCCGGCCGCCCAAGCTCGACGCGCTCATGGCCGCGCTGCTCGCCGGCGGGCCGGGTCGCGCGGTGGGAACCGTCGTGGCGGATCTGAGCGCGCGCGGGCTGGCGCGGGTGGACGTGACGAAGGGCATCGTTCATTCGCTCGGCGTCCTGCCTGCCGGCGAGGGCAAGCTGGAAACTCTCATCCACGGCAACGCATCGGGGCCGGGTGGCATCAAATGGAAGGACCTTCGCGAAACCGCCAAGTCCGCGCTCGCGCCCGAGATGGAAAAGTTGCGCCGGCTCGGCCTCGTGCTGTCCGAAGGTGCGGCCACCCGCGCGTGGCTCGTCTCGGGTGTGGTCATGCTGGCTCTGCTGGCTGTGGCCGGGGCCAAGATTTTCATCGGCATTGAGCGCAACCGGCCGGTGGGTTTCCTTCTCGTTCTTGGCGGGATCACGCTCGTCCTCTCGCTGATCTTTTTTGCCCGGCGGCCGTGGCGGAGCCGTGCGGGGGATTTTGAGCTGTCGGATCTAAAAATCCGGCACGCCAGGCTGAAGCGAAAGCACACATCAACCGGCGACCCGGAATTTCCGCTGGCGGTCGCACTCTTCGGTGCGGCGGTGCTGCCGGGCGACTACAAGCGGTGGTTTGACCGTCAAAACCCGGCCAGCCTCAGCGGCGGCGGGAGCGGCTGCGGCGGCAGTGGGTGCGGTGGGGGTGGCTGCGGCGGGGGCTGTGGAGGTGGGTGCGGCGGGTGTGGCGGAGGCGGCGACTGAGCAGAATGGCGGGTGAAAAGCTGCCCGAAGAATCGGTGGATCCGCTCTCAGAGATTGTGCCGGTAGAGCGGCGCCAGCTGCTCCGCTTCCGATAGGGCGCGGGGCGTGATCATCTCGCGGTCGAGCGGCAGTTTGCCGCCTTCCAGGTCGCGGATGAACGGCTCGAACGGCCGCCAGTTGAGCGTGCCGAGTTGTTCCACCTTGCCCGCCGGCCGGCCGGTCGCGTCGCGATAGCCTTTGAAGACCAACTCGGAGCAGTAGATCGCCTCGTCGTCCATGCGGTAGCGCATGTCGTAGGGGCGGCCCACGTAGCGCCGCAGCGCCGCCACAAACGCTGCCGTGTCCGTCATCGCACCGGGCCGCCAGCGGAACACTGCCACGCCCAGGCCGCGCCCGCGCAGCAACCAGAGGTTGAGCGGGGTCTCATGCACGTCGCCGATGGCTTCAATCACGCGCCACGTGCCGTCCGGCCCGCGCACGACCACGCCACAATGCGAGAATGGCGACGCCGACACGCCCTCAATGGCGTCCACCAGATCGCCATGCGGCAGCGACTGGAAAACCACGTCGCCCTCCTGCGGTGACCAGCGCGATCGGATGACGGCCAGATCGAGCAAATGAAATGACCACAGCGCCCCGGCCGACACGGCCAGAATCAGCGCGAAGCGCAGCCAGGCGGCTTTCGTGGCGGGATAGAGCCTCATGGCCCGAAGCTGCGGGTTTGCCGTTGGGAATGCAAGCCGCGCGCGGCCTCGCCGGCTTCGTATCCCGGCTCACTTTTTTTGCAGCGCGGCCTCGGCGGCGGCGCGCATCGAGCCGACGGGGATTTGTGCGCCGGCGGTCCAGATTTCCAGCGCCTTCGCGCCTTGGTGGACGAGCATCGAGAGTCCGTTGGCGTGTGGGAGGCCGAGTTCGCCGGCCTCACGCAGAAGCGCGGTGTGCGGCGGGTTGTAGATCATGTCGAGCACGGCGGCGGGGCGGGGCAGCCGCGCGAGTGCGACGGGCGCGGCGTCGTTAACGCGCAGACCGGCGCTCGTGGCGTTGATGACGAGGGCGTGCGCGGGCAGGCCACCGTGCCCGCGCGCGGCGAGCTCCTCCAGCGTCAGCCCGTGCAGCGGCACGCCGGCGGCCTCGGCCAGGGGGGCAAGCTCCTTGAGGAGTGCGTTGAGGTGCGAGCGGGTGCGGTTGGCGATCCAGAGGGCGGCGGCCTTGCGGTTGACGCACTCGACCGCCGCACCACGCGCGGCACCGCCCGCGCCGAGCAGGAGCACGGTCGCGCCGGCGAGCTCGCGACGCAGTTCCTCATGGACGGCAGCGGCGAGGCCGTGGCCGTCGGTGTTGAAGCCGTGCCAGCCGGCGTCGGCGCGGAGGAGGGTGTTGACCGCCCCGGAGGGCTGGGCGGCGGCGTCCACGGTGGCGACGCGGCCGAAGGCGAGAACCTTGTGCGGGACGGTGAGGTTGAGGCCGTGGAAATGTTTCGCGTGAAAAAGTTTCAGCGCGCGAGGGAGGTCGTCGGGCGGCACGTCGAAGCGGAAGTAGCGCCAGTGGGCGAAGAGGGGGTTGCGCGCGGCGAGGCGGGCGAGCGCGGCGTTGTGCATCGGCGGGCTGACGGAGTGCGCCACTGGGTGGCCGACGACGGCGAGGGCGGTGCCAGTGTAAGACCAGTTGGCGAGGTCGGCGAGGGTATGAACGGTGTCCATGTTGGTTAATGCGGATTGCGGAGTGGGGAGCGTGGAATGTCAACCGGCGGGGCGTGGGGCGGTTGGGCATCTTTCCTCTTCCTCCTAATCTTTCTCCTCAGAAAAAACGGTGGGGAGAAAGATTAGGAGAAAGAGGAAAGATTTTTCAGACGCTGCGCTCGCCGAACAACGCCGTGCCGACGCGCACGAGCGTGCTGCCGGCGGCGATGGCGGCCTCGAGGTCGCCGCTCATGCCCATCGAGAGTTCGCGGAGCGGCGCGCCGAAACGGGCGGCGAGGTCGTCGCGCAGGGCGCGGAGGTTGGCAAAGGTGCGCGCGGCGTGCGCGGCGGTCTCGGCAGGCGTCGCGCCGAGCGGGGCGATGGCCATCAGGCCGTCCACGTGGAGGCTGTTACAGGCGAGCGTGGCCTCTAGGAGGCGGGGCGCGTCGGCGGGATCGGTGCCGAACTTGACGGGATCGTGGCCGGCGTTGATCTGGAGCAGGACGGGGAGCGTTTTGCCCAGCCCGGCGGCGGCGCGGTCGAGGTGGCGCAGGAGCTTTTCGCTGTCCACGCTCTGGATGCGGTCGAAGTGCGCGGCAGCAAGCGCGGCCTTGTTGGACTGGAGGTGGCCGATGAGCTCCCATGCGAGGGGTTCGACCCTGCTCACCCCAGGCGCGGGCGCGACGGCGGCGCACGCGGCGCGCTTGGCTACGCCCTCTTGCACCCGGTTTTCGCCCACGGCCCGCAGGCCCGCGCGGGCGACGGCTTCGGCGGCGGTGGCAGGGTGGTTTTTGGTGACAGGCAAAATCTCCACGCTGGCGGGGTCACGGCCGGCGCCGGCGCACGCGGCGGCGACACGTGCGCGCACGGCCGCAAGGCGGGTGGGAAAATCGGCGAAGTCGGCGGTCATGGAGCGGAGGAGATGGTGTCTAGAAACTTAACCACGGATGGGCATGGATGGGCACGGATAAAATCCTAGGCCTCCCTCCGGCATGACCGTGCACTTGATCCGTGCCGGGTTCTTTGGTTTCCTGTGGGTCATGCACCCCTCGCAAAAGCCAAACTTTTTTTCCAAATTTAAAACCTATTTTTACATCCAATTGGCTCCGATTATTTTTGTATCAGTGGCGTCCTATTGGCGGGTGCATTTTGCCGCAACCAGATTGGATGACGGGAAAATTTACTGGATGATAGGGGAAACCGTCCTTTGGCCCGGAGAGGTGCTGACATTCTTTTTGACTGGAGGGATGCTGAGCCTCGACGACGTGTTCGATAATCTGTCAGTTTATGTCCTCTCTTACATAATTTGGGTGATAGGCTTTTTTGTCATGTATCGGATTGTTTCCAGCCTCTGGCGGCGTGGAAAGATCACGTCTCGCAGTTAGTGATATTACATCGGCCGATACTGAAAAGGGAGCTCGGCTGTCGATGCTGATGACGTTGGTTACGTCACGCGACTGGATCGCCGCCGCTTTGGGCTGGCGGGGCGGGCGGCGGCGTGTAGCGTGGCGGCCAACCATACCTGCCATGCAAATCGAAAATCTCAAAATCTTCGCCGACCTCGTCGAGACCAAGAGCTTCTCCAAGGCGGCGAAGCTCAACGGCATCACCCAGTCGGCCGTGAGCCAGCAGGCGCGCATGATGGAGCGGCATTTCAAAGCGCTGCTCATTGATCGCAGCCAGAAACAGTTTCACCTCACCCGGGAGGGCACGCGCGTGTATGAGTCGGCCAAGGAGATTCTCCACAACTACGACACGCTCCTCGCCGGCCTGCAGGAGATGCGGAAGATCGTGAGTGGCTCCATCCGCATCGCCACCATCTACTCCATCGGCCTCCACGAGCTGCCGCCCTACATCAAGCGCTTCCTGCAGGACTTTCCGTCGGTCAATGTCCGCGTCGAATACCGCCGCTCGAACCTCGTCTATGAGGACATTCTGCACAACGCGGCCGACTTCGGCCTCGTCGCCTTCCCGCAGAAGGTGCGGCAGCTTGAGGCGATCTCGTTTCGCGAGGACCGGTTGGTGCTCATCACGCATCCGAAGCACCCGCTCGCGGCGCGGGCCGACCTGGCGGTCGCCGATCTCGCCGGGCACCGGCTCATCGGCTTCGAACCAGACATCCCCACGCGCAAGGCCGTGGACCAGATCCTGCGCGACCACAAGGTGGAGCTGGAGCCGGTGATGGAATTCGACAACATCGAGACGGTGAAACGCGCGGTGGAGATTGACCACGGCGTGGCCATCGTGCCGGAGGCGACCGTGCGGCAGGAGGCGAAACAGGGCACGCTGGCGATGCGGCCGTTCCGCGACGCCGGGCTTATGCGCCCGCTCGCCATTCTCCACCGCAAGGGCCGGGTGCTCACCCCCGCGATGAAGAAATTTGTCGAGATTCTCGGCAAAGAGCCGCCCTCCGCCTGAGCCGTCACGAACGCGGGGGCAGGCGGACGATCCCGGCGGTTCGCGCCCCGTGAAAACTTCCCCGCTTGCCACACGCCGGACGCGCCGCCACCGTTACGCGTATGGACAAACTTGAGGAAATTTTCCGCATGCAGGACGCGCTCAACCGGCGCATCGGCGTCGCCCTGCCGCCGCCCACAGACGAGGAGAAGACCAAGTGGGTGCTCAACTACACCCGCGCCATGCAGCAGGAGACAGCCGAGCTCATTGACTCCGTGCCGTGGAAGTGGTGGGCGAAATACCAGAAGTTCGACGAGCAGAACGCCCGCGTCGAGGTCGTGGACCTGTTCCATTTTCTCGTCTCGCTCGCGCAGACGCTCGGCATGAGCGCCGACGACGTCTACCAGGCCTACCTCAAGAAAAACGCCGTCAACCACCAGCGGCAGGAGAGCGGCTACGCGAAGAAGGACGAGGCGGACTCGAAGCACATCTGAGGGCGGCGCGGGGCCCGTGACGGCGTGCGTTGCGCGTTGCGAGCCGGGCGCCGGCGCTCCAATTCGTCCATGCGACTGCCGCCAATCTTGCACGAGGACGACACCCTCGTCGCCTTCGACAAGCCCGTTGGTCTGGCGGTCGCCGCCCAGCGCGGCCGGGGCCTCGCGGGCAAGGCGGACGATAACCTTATGCGGCTGGTCCGCGAAAGTTACGGCGACGGGGTCGCCAATGTCCATCGGCTCGATGCCGAGGCCGGTGGCGTGGTGCTTTGCGCGAAGACCAAGCCCGCGCTGGATTATTTAAGCGGGCAATTTCAGGGGAAGACCGCGCGGAAAAAATATCACGCGCTCGTCGCCGTGTTGCCGCCGGAGCGGCTGGCGGCGGCACTTGCACCCGTGCGAACGCCAACGGGCGCGCTGCCGGAAACCTTCACGGTGGAGCTGTCCATGGAGGAGGACGAGCACCAGAAAGACCGGATGCACGTCTTCGGCAACCGCGGGGGCAAGCCCGCCACGACGGAGTTCCGCGTGTTGGAAAATTTCGGCCGCTTCGCGTGGATCGAGTGCCGCGCGCTCACCGGTCGGACGCATCAGGAACGCGCGCACCTCGCCGTGTCGGGCGTTCCAGTGCTCAACGACGCCCTTTACGGGGAGCCGGAGATCGAGCTACGGCTTTCGGACTTGAAACGCGGCTACAAGGGCCGCGACGAGGAAAGACCGCTCATCACCCACCTCGCGCTGCACGCGAGCGAGCTGACGGTGCGGCACCCGGTGACCGGCGAGCCGCTGACGATCACCGCGCCGCTGCCGCACGAGCTTCAGGTGGCGCTGAAGTTTCTGCGGAAGTTTGCCCCGCGTTAGCTCGTCGGAAACACCAATACCCGCTCGTCCGCGTTTTTCTCCAAAGAAAATTCCGGCCAGCCCGCGCGCGGCGGCGGGCGACCGAGAATGAAGCGGCGCGAGCCGCGCGGGCGCAGTGACGCGACGCCGTCGGTGAGCGTGACGTTTTCGATGCCGATGCGACCGAGGCCACGCACGGCGACACGTAGCGGCGCGGCGGGGTCGTCCACTGGCACGGAGAACTCGCGGCGGATGTTTGCACGCGGGCGGGCGGCAGCGGCGCGGAACTCAATGGCGAAACGCCCGCCGAGCCCGCGCCACGCGCCGTCGGAAAACGGCTGCTCGACGACAATTTTTTGCAGCGCGGGGGCGAAATTGCGGACGGTGAAGCTGAGTTGCCAGCGTCCGCAGAAGGGCGACGCTTCGAATGCGGCGACCGGGCACCGGCGGACCCGGGCGAGCCATTTCCGCCAGTTCCGTAGCCGGGCGGCGTCCTGCGCGAGAACGGTCTCGTTGGGTGAGGCGGCTTGCGGGTCGCGCGTGCGCCGCCACATCGCGCGGGCGGCGGCGCGGGCGCGACGGATTTCGGCGGCGAAGGCGACGGTGTCTGACCGCAGGTGTGCGACGGCGGCGGTGAACGCGAGGCTGGGCGGCGGGGCGTTTTTCCCGGAGATGGACAGGATGCTCATGCCACCCGAAGCCCCGGTTTGAAGTCGCACGGGCATCTTGCTCGTGGTCTGGGCCGGGGCAGCCAGATCAGCGACCTGGCCTACAGTCGGAGTCGCGCTCTTAGCGAGCAGGCGGCGGAGCCGAAAGACGGCACGGGCGTTGGCGCGGACGAAGGCGTCGCGCAGCGCGACGTAGCGGAGAAACGCGGCGCTGGCGGCGAAGGGCGCCGGGTGTTTCTGGCCGGCGAGGCGCGCGAAGAATCGTGCAGACCGCGCGGGCCGGGCGATGTTTTCGTTGGGCGAGGCGCAGCCATCCCAGCGCTCGTTGATCTCCCAGCGCGCGTAGCCGGCGAATGCGTGCTCGTCGCAGCGCAGCGCGGCGCGGGCAGCGGTCTGTGCGCCGGCGCTGCCGAGGCCAAACACCCGCGCGAAACCGTGTGCGAGCATCGTGGTGGTGTCGTCGGCCTCCGGGTTGAGCCAGAGGCTGGCGGCGGCGGCGTCCACGACGGTGGTCATTTCCTGCGCGAGGCGTGACGGCTCCCAGGAGGAGATGAGCATGCCAGCAGCCTTGGTCGTTTTACAGCGTTGCCACCATGAGACAATGTTGGCGAGGCGTTCCCCGAAGACGGGCAGCGGCTCGTGGCGGAACGAGCCGTTCATCGGGCAGCCCCAATACTCGATGCCTTGCGCGCGCAGCGCCGGAACGAGGTTACATTCCTTGAAATTGAACAGCTCGACGCGCGGGTGGCGGGTGAACGGGTAATAATACCAATCGCAGGCGACGAGGCCGCGCGGCAGCAGCGGGACCGCTTCGGGAATGAACGCGAGCATGTCGGCCCATATCGCCATCCGCAGTCCGAGGCGCGTAGTGAGCGTGTGGAGGCGTTGGACGTGGCCGGCGAAATGCGCGGCGAGACCTCGGCGCGCGACTTCGGCGCGGCAGCGCGGGCAGCGGGCGAGGTGGAACGACTCGTCGAGGCCGACATGGACCTTTCCAGCGGTGCAGAACGGGGCCATGTCGCGCAGCAATTTCTCGGCGACCTCCAGCGTTCGCGGGTGGAGCGGGCAGATCTGGCCGCGTGCGAGCGGCGATCCGTCGGGGGCGCGCAGCTCGTTGAGGTCGCGGAGCGCGGGCGTTTTGATCAGGTATTGCGTGTGCCCGAGGAGATTGACGATAGGCACGACCTTGATGCCGGCGCGTGTAGCGGCGGCGACGAGTTTCTCGAAGTCGCGATACGAGTAGGCGTCAGCGCGTGCGATGCCGGGGAGGCTGGGAAACTCGACCGCGTCCTCGAGGTGGAGATAGAGCTCGTCGTAGCCCCACGCGGCGTAACGCGGGAGCTGCGCGAGCAGCCAGCCGAGGCGTTCGGTCTGGCGGGCAAGATCCCATTGGAAGGCGCGAAGCATGGCGCAGGGTGCGGGCCGGCCGCATGGCGCTCAATCCTGTTTCGCGGCGGCGTGAGCTGGCAAAATTCTCTACGCCGCGCCGGCTTGCCTGCCCCCCGGACGGGATTACGGCCCTGACTTTTTCCGCGGATGACGCGGATACGCGCGGATTTTTCAATGGCCCGATAAGCGACAACTAATAAACTCTAACCCATGTCCCCGCTCCCTCTCCGTTCCTTCGGCCGCACCGGCGAGCGCCTCCCGGCGCTTGGCATGGGCGGCGGCTTTCCTGTGGGCTTCGCGGGCTTCGACCGCGCCGTCGAGACCGTGCGTCATGCGCTGGCGCTGGGCGTCGGTTATTTCGACACCTCGCCGCTCTACCGCTCCGGCGCGTCGCAGGCGATCCTTGGCGAGGCGCTCGCCGGGCGGGCGGAGCCGCATTTTCTCGCGACCAAGGTCGGCCATTTCCTTGAGGCGCGGCATTTTCGCTCGGTCGAGGCGATGCATGTGCAGCTCCGCGAAAATCTCCGCCTACTGCGGCGCGACTCCGTGGACCTGCTGCAAGTCCACGAAGCCGACTGGGCCGCATGGTGGACGGATGGCGCCGGCGTCGGCCCCGGCCATTTGTTCGCGCTGAATGACGGCTACGATTTCGCCAACGCCCCCGTGCTTCAGTTCCTCCGCGAGGCGAAGGCGCTCGGGCTCTGCCGCCGCGTCGGCCTCACGGGCAACCACGCGCGCCACCTCGGACGGCTCGTCCAGGAGATTGACGGTCTCGACGCGGTGCTTGTCGCCTACAACTGCACGCCGCTCAACGTCAGCGCGCGCGAGCACGTCCTCCCCGCTGCGGCGGCGAAGGGGATGGCGGTCGTCGTCGCCGGGCTGTTCACATTTGTGAACACACTGCCCGCCGGCTGGTCCACCGAGGGCAGCTACCTCGGCCCGCGCTCCGACGCGCAGCTCGCGCAGTTGAAAATGCTCCAGCGCGACTGCGGCCTGCCGATGCCGGAGCTCGCGCTGCGCTTCGTCGCCGCCGACGAGCGCATCAGCACGATCCTCGTCGGCTCGTGCCAGCCCGCCGAGATCGAGCAAAACGTGGCGTCGTTCCAACGCGGCCCGCTGCCCGCCGACCTGCACGCGGCGGTGGAGGCCATCGCCGCGCAGTTTTGATGGCGCATGGGCTTGCCGCCGTCCACGCCGAGCTGACGGATGAAATACGGGGCGGCGCGGGTGGAGTCGGTCAACGGCGCGACGCGCTTTTCATCACAGCCTCTTTTCTTGGCTCTGGCGCCTTGTTCGGCTCTTCTCGCGCGATGACTCTACCGCCTAGAATAGTCCAAAGCTTGATCGCGCCGCTGTGGGCCAGCTTGCGAGCATTGGGTCCGAGCCACATCGAACGGTATGATGTCGCGCTGCCAGGAATGGTGATATTCTCTGCTACAAGCCGATTCCAATAACGTTTCCTTACCCAACTACGCATCTTCGTATACAGACGCTCCGCGTCCTGCGTCTCCGGAATCACCTTCTCTCCAAAATGGGTCGCTATAGCGATACGGCCGAGTGCGACACGATCTTCGGACCTAGGACTTGGTGAGAATTCCACGCCGACCGCCCCGACGCGGAACAGCCAGCGATCCGCCGATTCTTGGTCCACGACGTCAGCCTGATCCGCGAATTCCGAAACGAACTCCCGTTGATCCGCCTCTGACATGAAGAACTGAAGCTGGCCACGCATGAGTTTCTTTGCCGAACAGTATTATTCGGCTGCACTCAGTGCAGCACGAACGGGGTTGAGGTTGACGGGGTGAGCTCGCATAGGAGGCGAAGGCTAGTCGGTCACGAAACAGGAGTTTGCGATGAGCGCAATGGGGAAGAGGCGGTGGGTGCAGTTTCCGGCAAAAGCTGCACTCGCACGCCAGATGGGCCGCAAGCCAGTCCTGCAAAAATTACGGGCGGACGTCGGCCAGCGACGTCCGCCCGGGACTTTGGTTTTGTGGTTGGTTTTCTCGGCAAGCCGCGCGGCTCAGGCGATGGCAATCTTGCGTGGCCTGGCCGCTTCGGCTTTCGGGAGTGTGACGGTGAGGACACCGTTCTCGTAGGCGGCGGAGACTTTGTCGGCCGACACGGTCTCGGGCACGGCGACGGCGCGGCTCAACGTGAAGGTCTCCTCGCCTTCGCCGGCCGGTTGCTTGCGCACGGCGGTGATCGTCAGGGTGCCGTCGGCCAGCTCGACGTTGATGTCCTCGCGGCGGACGCCGGGCAGCTCGGCGCGGACGTAGGTGTTGGCGGCGTCCTCGCGGAGCGCGACGGGGAAGCGGCCTGTGTCGGCGACGTCGCATGCGGCGGAGGCGAGCAGGCGGCCGAGCTCAGGGTCGAGACCGCCCCACGGGGAGCGGACGAAGCCGGCGGCGGGCGCGAGGGAGCGGTAGTTGGGATAGGTGCAGTGGACGAGTCTCATGGTGATGTTCTCCGATTGGATGGTTGATGGTTGGTTGGTGTTGACTGAAGGGATGAGCGAACGAGGCGGAACTTTGCACGCGGGATGCCCGGCGGGGTGGATCGTGCAAGTGACGTGGGCGGAGGGACTTGGTGTTTCCAAACGGTGCGACAGGTGGGAAAGATTAGCGCGGTGGGCGTGGCGCGGTGGGAAAAGTTTGCGCGGATTGGGCGGGACGAATCGGAGGTTCGCAATTGTAGGGGCGCAGTCTTGCTGCGCCCGCTTGGGCGGACGTTGCGTGAAGGGCGCAGCAAGACTGCGCCCCTACAGGGGCAGGCGACAGGCTCACGGACCGCGTGACCGAAAAAATCCGTGCTCCGGGCGGCAAAGCGTGGTTGGATCGGCGGCCACTGAACATGGACTTTGACTTCGACACGCCGCCCGAACGCCGGGACACCGACTCGCAGAAATGGCAGAAATATGCCGGTCGCGACGTGCTGCCGCTGTGGGTGGCCGACATGGACTTCCGCTCGCCGCCCGCGCTCATCGCGGCGTTGCACGCGCGCGTGGAGCACGGCGTCTTCGGCTACGCGCGTCCGGTGAAGAGCACGGTGGACGCGTTTGTCGGCGCGTGCGCGCAACGCTACGGCTGGGCGGTGGACCCGGCGTGGCTCGTGTGGCTGCCGGGCCTCGTGGTCGGGCTCAACGTCGTCACGCAAGCGTGCGCGGCGGCGGGCGAGGAGGTGCTCACGCTCGCACCGGTCTATCCGCCGTTTCTCACCACGCCGAAAAATAGCGGGCGCGGGTCCGCGCAGGTCGCGTGGACGCTGAAGGACGGGCGATGGGTAATTGACTGGGCCGCGCTGGAGCGGGCCGTGACGCCGCGCACGAAAATTTTCCTGCTCTGCAACCCGCACAATCCGCTTGGCCGCGTGTGGCGGCGCGAGGAGCTGGTGCGACTCGCGGAGTTCTGCCTCCGGCACAACCTCGTGCTTTGCTCCGACGAGATCCACTGCGACCTCATCCTCGACGCCGCGCTGAAGCACATCCCGACGGCGACGCTGTCGCCCGAAATTGCCGCGCGCACCATCACGCTGATGGCGCCGAGCAAGACCTACAACGTCCCCGGCCTCGGCACGTCGCTCGCGATTATCCCCGACGCCGCGTTGCGGGCGAAGTTTGTGCGTGCGACCGCCGGTATCGTGGCGGAGGTGACATGCCTCGGCTACACGTCGTGCGAGGCGGCCTACCGTGACTGCGAGCCGTGGCGGCAGGAGCTGCTCGCCACGCTGCGCGGCAACCGCGACTATCTCGCGGACTTCGTCGCGCGCGAGTTGCCCGGCGTGAAACTGGAGGCGCCCATTGAAGCGACCTATCTCGCGTGGCTTAACGTCGAGGCGCTCGGCCTCGCCGACCCGGTGGCGCATTTTGAAAAACACGGAGTCGGGTTGAGCGACGGCGCGTTTTTTGGTGAGCCGCGCGGCCAGCATGTGCGCCTGAATTTCGGTTGCCCGCGCGCCACGCTCGCCGAAGCGCTGCGGCGGATGAAGGCCGCGCTGGCGGCGCGTAGCTGACGCTCGCCGCGAACCGACGCTCGCCATGAAACGCACCGCCCAATGGCTGTTGCTCGCCCTCGTCGCCGCCTCGCTCGCGCAAGCGGCGTGGCAGCACGCGCGGCTGCCCGAGCGCGTGGCGACACACTTTGACCTCGCGGGCCAGGCCAACGGTTGGATGGCACGCGACACGCACACGGCGTTTCATGTGGGCACCGTGCTGTTTATCACGGGGCTGATGTTCGGGCTGGCGCGCTTTCTCCCCAAGCTGCCCGACCAGCTCATCAACCTCCCTCACCGCGAGCACTGGCTCGCGCCCGAGCGTCGCGCGGCGACCTTTGAGTGGATGGCGGGGCTGTTGCTCGGTCTCGGCTGCATCGCCCAAATCGTTTTCCTCTTCATCTTTCAGCAGGTGTATGAGGCCAACCTCATGCCGGAACCGAAACTGCCGTTGAAAGCGGGGCCGTTTTTCATCGGGCTGTTTGGGTTCATCGCGGGCCTCGTCGCGCTGCTGATGTTTCGCTTCCGCCTGCCGTGGAGAGAGCCGGGCAACCGCCGCTGACCATGCACCTCGGGCCGCACGAGCTGTCGTCGAATTTGTTTCTCTCGCCCCTGGCGGGCTACACCAACCTGCCCATGCGGCTCACGGTGCGCGAGCTCGGCGGGCTGGGGTGGGCGACGACGGACCTCGTCAACGCGCGTTCGCTGCTCGAGCGCAGCGCGGGCGCGATGCGGCTGGTGGCGACGTGTGCGGAGGACCGGCCGATGGCGATCCAGCTGTTCGGCAGCGTGCCGGAGGAGATGCGCGACGCCGCCGTGATGTGCGAGGCGCTCGGGGTGCAGGCGGTGGACATCAACATGGGCTGCCCGGTGAAGAAGGTCGTTAGCATCGGCGGTGGCTCAGCGATGATGATCGAGTTGGAGAAAACCGCCGCGCTCGTGCGCGGCATGGTCGCGGCGGTGAAAATCCCCGTGACCGCGAAAATGCGCCTCGGCTGGGACGACGCCAACCTCACCGCGCCCGACCTTGCGCGCGTGCTGGAGGACGCGGGCGTCGCGGCGGTGTTCGTCCACGGGCGCACACGGGCGCAGGGCTTTTCGGGGCGGGTGAATCTTGCGGGCATCCGCGCCGTCGTGCAGGCGGTGAAAACTATTCCGGTGATCGGCAACGGCGACATCACCACGCCGGAGGCCGCGAAGCACATGATTGAGGAGACGGGCTGCGCGGGGGTGAGCGTCGGGCGGGGGGCGTTTTACGACCCATGGATTTTCCGGCGCACCGAGATTTTTTTGCGGACGGGCGAGCTGACGCCAGAGCCGGACTTCGCAGAGCGGGTGCGGGTGCTGCGGCGGCACTTTGAGCGGTATGTGGAGTTTTATGGTGAGGAGCACGGAGCGCGGCAGTTCCGCAAGGTCGCGCCGTGGTATGCGAAGCGCTTCGGGCCGGCGCGGCCGTTTAAGCGGAGCATCGTCGCGATTAACTCGCGCGCGGATTTTGAGGCGGCGTTGACGGAGTATCTCGCGTGGCGCGCGCAGTTTTGCGATGAGCGCGGCGAGCTGTTGGAGAAATTTTCCCCGGGCAAGATGGAGGCGTCCTTCATGCGCGAGGATGGCGGCAGCGAGGCCACGGAGCGCAACGCCATCCCGGTGCCGAAGGGTCCGGTTGAAGTCTGGTAAGGCGCGGTGGGGAGCCGCCGGCTCGCGGAGCCACCACCTAGGCAGTGTTCGCCGTTCGGTATGAGAGAACGCGGCGGTCGCCCGTCCCATGCTCACCCTGCGCCGTTGCCGCCAGTGAGGCGGGCGAAGACCATTTTGCCGCCGGCGGTCGGCAGCACGCTGATGATTTCGGCGGATACGCGCTGGCCGAGCGCGGCGCGGCCGCCGTTGACGACGACCATCGCGCCATCCTCAAGGTAGCCGATGGCCTGGCCATCCTCCTTGCCGGGTTTCACGAGCTCGACCTCAAGCGTCTCGCCGACAACCAGTTCAGGGCGCAGCGCCTGGGCGAGGGTGTGGAGGTTGAGCCAAGGCACGCCGTGGAACTCGGCGAGCTTCGCGAGGTTGTAGTCGGTCGTGAGCAGCTTGGCCTTCATGGCCTGCGCGAGGAAGACGAGCTTCGCGTCCACCTCGCCGGGTTTGGCCTCGCTCTCGTGGATGCGGAGGTCGAGGTGTTTCAGTTTCCGTAGCTCGTTGAGCACGTCGAGACCGCGCCGGCCGCGGGCCTGTTTCACCGGATCGGCGGAGTCGGCCACGCCTTGCAGCTCGCGCAGCACGAAGCGCGGGATGACGAGCGCCGCGCCGAGAAAGCCGGTCTGGCACACGCGGGCGATACGCCCGTCAATCAGCGCGTTGGTGTCCACGACCACCAGCGGCGTCTCGACCTCGTGCGGCACGAAACGCACATAGGGGATGACGAGGTTGAACTCATCCTTGCCGCGCAGGGCGATGACGGCGCAGAGATAGGGCAGGATGATGAAAAGCGATAGCCGCACGAGGTAGATGACCTCTAGGTCTCCCTTCTCCAGCAGCGGCGAGCTGCCGACCAGCCACGCGACTAAGGCGCCCACTGCGATGCCGAACGTCACCGCCGACAGCCCCCGCAGCGAGAAGCCTTTCAGCAAGATGTCCACCAGCACGACGAGCACGCCGACCGACAGGCCGATAAACACCGCGCGCCCGCGGTAGGCGTCCCAATCGCGGATCGCGTAGCAGACGAGCCAGCCCGCCCCCGCGCACAGCGCGACGAACACGATCCGAATGGGCAGCAAGGTCTTGTTCATGGCACGCGACCGAGACCGTGGAGGATGAGCAGGATGGCGGGCAGGCCGATGCCGATGGCCATGCAAAGCCACAGGAGGCGTCGCGCATGGCGGGCGGCGTCCTTTTCGGCTTGGCTGGGCTCGGGGGTCTCCATCTGCTGGCACGAAACCCGCGCCGCTCCGCCATGACAACCCAATACTGGCTAGTGAAATCCGAACCCTCCACCTACGCGTGGGCCGACTTCGCGCGCGACGGGTGCACGGACTGGACAGGCGTGCGAAACTTCGCCGCGCGCAACCACCTCCGCGCAATGCGGCCCGGCGACCGGGTGCTGTTTTACGAGAGCGGCGGGCCCAAGGCGGTCGTGGGCGTGGCCAAGGTCGCGCGCGCCGCGTTTTCCGATCAGACCGCGCCCGCTGGCGAAGACTGGTCGGCGGTGGAGCTGAAGGCCGGCGCGCCGCTCGCACACCCGGTGACGCTGGCCGAAATCAAGACCCGGCCCGCGCTCGCCAACATGGCGCTGCTGAAACAGAGCCGTCTGTCGGTGCAGCCCGTCGGAGCCGCTGAGTTCGCGCTCATCGTCAGGCTCGGCGGCGCTTGAGGCGAATGCGGGGCCGCGACCGTCCTCGGTCTCACAGCTGCAGCGGCAGGCCGATCTCGATGATCTGCGACGGGGTGATGCGGAAGTAGTCCTTCGCGGGGCGGGCGTTGCGGCTGAGGACCCCGTAGAGAGATTTCTGCCACTCCCACATCCGCGCGTTGCCGCCGGTGATGATCATCTCGCGGTTGAAAAAATAGGTCGCGGTTCCGGGGTTGACCGGCACGCCGCCGGCGCGGATCTCCTCCATCAGCGCGCCCGCGTCGGGCGACTCCATGTAGCCGTAGCGGCCCACCGCGCGCCAGATGCCCTCGCCGATCTTCGTTAGCGTGAGCCGCCCGGCCTCGGGCACGGCGGGGGTGTCGGCGGTCAGGATACTCAATAGCACCACGGTCTCGTGTAGGCAGCGGTTGGACTTGACGTGGTGCAGCAGTGCGATGGGCGTGCCGGCCGGCGAGCCGGCCATGAAGACGGCGCAGCCCGTCACACGCGTGACCCGGGCGCTGCGCGCGATGGCGGTCAGCTCCGACTCGGTGATGTTGTTGCTGAAGACCCGCCGGAAAATCTCGTCGCGGCCTGTGCGCCAGGTGTGCATCACGGCGAGCAGGACCGCGCCGATGACGAGCGGAAACCAGCCGCCGTCCACGATCTTCTCCGTGTTGGCCCCGAGAAACGCGAGGTCCACTAGTAGGAAAAACCCGCAAACTGGTGCGGCCTGCCAGAGCGGCCGGCCCCAGTTGCGCCGCACCACGAGGTAGAACGCCACGGTCGTGATCGCCATCGTGCCGGTGACAGCGATGCCGTAGGCGGCGGCGAGGCGGTCGGTCGAGCCGAAGAGCGCGACCGTGAGGATCGCGCCGACGGCCAGCAGGGTGTTGACGAAGGGGACGTAGATCTGGCCCGACAGCTCGGAGTTGGTGTGGTTGATCTTGAGGCGGGGAAAATAGCCGAGCTGGATCGCCTGCCGCGTGAGCGAGTAGGCGCCGGAAATGAGCGCCTGGCTCGCGATGATGGCGGCGACGATGGAGAGCCCCGTGAGCACGGCGCGTGGCAGGCCGGGCGGCACCAGCAGGAAAAACGGGTTGTCGCCCGCCGGCCAGGCGGTGGCCCCGGCGGGCGCGGTGGCGAGGCTTCGGAGGACGAGCGCGCCCTGGCCGAAGTAATTCAGCACAAGGCCGGGAAAAACCACCCAGTGCCACGCCCGTGCGATGTTGCGGCGGCCAAAGTGGCCCATGTCGGCGTAGAGCGCCTCCGCGCCGGTGATGGCGAGCACGACGGCGCCGAGCAGCGCGGGCACCTCCAGCGGCGCACGCCCCAGTAGCGCCAGCCCGCGCAGCGGGTTGAGCGCGCGGAACACGCGCAGGTCGTCTGCGATGTGCCACGCCCCGAGCGCCCCCAGCGCCACAAACCACACCAGCATCACCGGTCCGAACACGCGTCCGATGCTGCGGGTGCCCTTGTGCTGGAACCAGAACAGCGCCGCCAATACCGCCACCGCCAACCACATGACCTTAGTTTGCGAAAACCCGGGGCTGACCGTGCGCAGGCCCTCCGCCGCGCCGAGCACCGAGATCGCCGGCGTGATGATGCCGTCGCCATAGAGCAAAGCCGCGCCGGCGAGGATGAGCACGACCGCCGCGCCGAGGCCACGTTTACGCCCCGACCCGCCGGCCGGAGCGGTCGCCGGCTGGAGCAGCGCGAGCAGCGCGAAGATGCCGCCCTCGCCGTGGTTGTCCGCCCGGGTGACGAAGAGGATGTATTTCACGCTCACCACCAGCACGAGCGACCAAAAGATGAGCGAGAGGATGCCCAGCACGCCGTCCTCGGGCGCCACCCCCAGCCCCGCGAGGTGCGCGAGGCACTCCTTCATCGTGTAGAGCGGGCTGGTGCCGATGTCGCCGAAGACCACGCCGAGCGCGCCGAGCGCCAGCGCGGCCTGCGCGCGCGGGCCGGAGGAAGTGGATGTGCCGGTGCTCATGGCAGCGGCTAATGTCCCGCAATCTCGCCCGCCCTCCAAGCTGTTTTGCGTCGGGTGCGAAATCTTGCTTGCTTTGTCCGTCCCGCCCCCGGTGGCGGCCCGAGCCCTAACCGGGTGCTCAGAGGAAAAACGCCGCCGCCGCGAGCACGGGCAGCAGGAGCGGCAGGCTGTATTTGAAGATGTAACCGAAAAACGTCGGCATCCGCACGCCCGCCGACTCGGCGATGGCCTTGACCATGAAGTTCGGGCCGTTGCCGATGTAGGTCATCGCGCCGAAGAACACCGCGCCTAGGCTGATGGCGACGACCAATGCCGGCGCCTGCGCGAGCAGCGCGGCCACGCCGTCGTGCGGGCCGCCCGCCGCCGCCAGCGTGGCGGCGGGCGGGGTGACGCCGGCCTCCGCGAGCGTGAGAAAGCTCGCGTAGGTTGGGGCGTTGTCGAGCGCCGCCGAGAGCGCGCCGCACGCGAGATAATACTCCCCTGGCCGCGCCAGGCCCAGCCACGCTCCGTGTTCCGCCAGCCAGCCGAGCGCCGGCAGCATGGTCACAAAGATGCCCAGAAATAGCCCGGCGATCTCCTGCAGCGGGGCGAAGGTGAAATGGTTCCCCTCATGCACGGCCTTGGGCGTGAGCCGCCAGGAGGCGAGCGCTGCCGCGACCATCACCGCCTCACGCAGGAAAAATGCTGCCGGCAAAAATACCGCCCCGACGATCGCGAGCATGAGCAGGACGTTCACGCCGCCATCAAGGCGCCAGCGGCCGGACACCCCGGCCGTGCTCCGACCAGTCGAGCCCGCCGAGTCCCGGAACGAGCGGCGGTCGAAGGCGTAGAAAAGTGCCAGCAACACCGCCGTCACGGCGAACCAGAGGGGAATTACGCGCTCCGCGAGCCAGAAAAACGGCACGCCGCGCAGGTAACCGAGAAACAGCGGCGGGTCGCCGATCGGTGTGAGCGCGCCGCCGACATTGGACACGAGAAAGATGAAAAACACGATATGGTAGGCACCGACCCGAGACCGGTTCATCCGGATCCACGGCCGGATGAGCACCATCGAGGCACCGGTCGTGCCAATGACATTGGCGAGCGCCGCTCCGGCCGCGAGGAAAGCGACGTTGCCCAGCGGCGTGGCCCCGTCGGGAGCCCGCAAGTGGATGCCGCCCGCCACCACAAACAGCGAGCCGATGAGCGCAATGAACGACGCATACTCATGAAGCGCATGCCCCAACGCCGCGCCGCCCTCCGGAACATGCCACAGATAAAACCCCGCCACCGCTGCCGCCAGCGCGAGGGAGACTATGAAATAATTGCGCTCCCACCAATGTTTTGCCCGCGCCGGGCCGAGCGGCATGGCGGCGATGAGCAGCAGCAGCAGCCCGAACGGTGCGACCAGCCAGGCCGGAACGCCGCCAGCGAGCGCGGCGAGCGATGGAAAATAGGACGCGGTCACGCCGCCACGAAGGCCGCCCTCTCACCCGCTGGCAACGCCAAGCAACCGCGCCCCGGCCGATTTTTTGTTTCGTCGAAAAGCGGGGCTTGCGCCCAGATGGAGGACGTCCACACTCACCTCCGTCCCAGCAATCTTGTCCCTCCACGTCTCCCGCCCATGAAACTTATCATTGCCATCATCAAGCCGTTCAAGCTCGACGAAGTGAAGGAGGCGCTCGCGGCCACCGGGGTCGAGGGCATGACGGTCACCGAGGTCAAGGGGTTCGGCCGCCAGAAGGGCCACACCGAGATCTACCGCGGCAGCGAATACACCGTGGACTTCCTGCCTAAGGTGAAGCTTGAGCTCGCCGTAGCCGACGAGATGGTCGCCAAGGCCGTCGCCGCCATTACCGCCGGCGCGAAGACGGGCAAGATCGGAGACGGCAAGATCTTCGTCATGCCGCTGGAGGAGGTCGTCCGCATCCGCACCGACGAGCGCGGCGAAGCCGCGATCTGAGCGCGCCCCCCCTCGTTTCTGCCGGCCGCCTGCGAGGGCTGCCGGCTTTTTTGTGTCCGGCCCCGATGATGAGCCGTATTTTTTATTCAATGAATGAAATTGATGCGAGTCATGGCACGGGGTCTGCTAAATCTGCTGTCGAAAATGAAATCATCCCTCCAAAAACTCGGCCGCCTCCTTGGCTGCCTTTTCGCTCTCGGCCTCGCCAGCTCGCTGGCCCGTGCCGCTGACGCCGCGGCCGCCCCGGCGGCTCCCGCTCCCGCCGCAGCTGCGGCGGCCACCCCCGCAAAACCGGAGCCGACTCTGGAGCAGCGTTTGGCCACCGTGGAGGCCTATGTCACCAACAGTGACCCGTCCGGGCCGCTGAAGGATGCCAAGGGCAAAGTGCCCGACGGCCTCGCCACCCCCACCTCCGCCACCTCCGGCCCCGGCCACAACGGCTTCATGATGATCTGCGCCGCGTTGGTGCTTTTCATGACGCTGCCCGGCCTCGCGCTGTTTTACGGCGGCTTGGTTCGGAAGAAAAACGTCCTCTCCGTCCTCGCCCAATGTTTGGGCATCACGGGCCTCGTCACCATCCTCTGGTGGGCCTTCGGCTACAGTTTCGTTTTCGCCGGTGGCGACGGCGCGGGCGCGATCATGGGTGATTTCACCAAATACGCTTTCCTTAAGGGCGTGGACTCCGTGCCCAACGGTGACTACAGCTACTGGGTTTCCCAGAACGTGTTCTCCATGTATCAGATGATGTTCGCCATCATCACCCCCGCGCTGATCGTCGGCGCCATCGCCGAGCGCATGAAGTTCTCCGCCATCATCCTCTTCGTCACGCTCTGGATGCTCGTGGTTTACTTCCCGCTCGCCCACATGGTCTGGGGTATCAAGGGCCTCATGAACGGCGTCTGGAATGCCGACGCTGCCATCAAGGCGATTGACTTCGCCGGCGGCACGGTCGTCCACATGAGCTCCGGTTGGTCCGCGCTCATCCTCTGCATCATCCTCGGGCCCCGGCTCGGCTTCGGCAAAGAGAAGATGGCCCCGCATAGTATGGTGCTCTGCATGGTCGGCACCGGCATGCTCTGGGTCGGCTGGTATGGCTTTAACGCCGGTTCGGCGGTCGCGGCTGACGGGGTTGCCTCTAACGCCTTCCTGACCACCACGCTCGCCGCTGCTGTCGCCTGCTTCGTCTGGGGCGTCATCGAGAAAATCCACCGCGGCCACGCCTCGATCCTCGGGTTCTGCTCGGGCGCGGTCGCCGGCCTCGTCGTCATCACGCCGGCCTGCGGTTTCGTCAACGCCACCGGCGCGGTCATCATCGGCGTGCTCGCCGCTGTCGTGCCTTACATCTTCGTCACCTTCGTGAAGGCGAAGTTCGGCTACGACGACGCGCTCGACACCTTCGGCGTCCACGCCGTGGGTGGCACGATGGGCGCGCTCGCCACGGGCTTCCTCGCCACGGCCGACGTGAACGCCAACCTCAACACCAACCTCAAGGATATCATCGGCAAGACGCTCTGGCTTGAGCAGGTCAAGGCCATCGGGGTCACGCTGGTGCTCGCGATCGTCGGCACCATCATCATCGCCTACATCGTCAAGGCCACCATCGGCCTCCGTCCCACCGAGGAGGTCGAGCGCCAGGGCCTCGACATCAACGAGCACAACGAAGAGGGCTACGTCCTCTGAGTCTCAACCCATAATCAAAACCTACCATGAAACTCATCATCGCCATCATCAAACCGTTCAAGCTCGACGAAGTGAAGGAGGCGCTCGCGGCCGCCGGGGTCGAGGGCATGACGGTCACCGAGGTCAAGGGGTTCGGCCGCCAGAAGGGCCACACCGAGATCTACCGCGGTAGCGAATACACCGTGGACTTCCTGCCCAAGGTGAAACTCGAGCTCGCCGTGGCCGACGCCGTGGCCGCCAAGGCGGTCGCGGCCATCACCGCCGCCGCCAAGACGGGCAAGATCGGAGACGGTAAGATCTTCGTCATGCCGCTGGAGGAGGTCATCCGCATCCGCACCGACGAGCACGGCGAGGCCGCCATCTGAGCGCGCGCCAAGCACCTTGCCTCGCCTCTCCGCGAGAACAAACTCAGGCCGGTCCCCGCAACGGGGCCGGCCTTTTTTTGCGGACGCGCGCCAACCTCCCGCTTCTCCCGAAGCGGGCTACGCCGAAAAGTAGCCCGGCTCGGGAGAGCCGGGATCGGCCGCCCAAAAAAGCCGCTGTCCCTCCGCCGCCTTTTTTGTTTGTCTCCCTGCTGTCGTTCCATGGTCGCCTCCGATTTCTTCACCCTGCCGTCCTCGCTCGCCGTCTTTGCGCCGCATTTTCGCGCCGACGCCGCGCCGTGGGACTGGCTGCGTGAGCTGGCCCCCGCCCTCGCTGCGCAAGCGTTTGCCGAGCCGCTCCCCGCCCGCCCTCCGGGCGTGCAAATCACCGGCCCGGTTTATCTGCACCCCACCGTCCGCCTACCGCACACCGCTACCATTATCGGGCCGGCGTGGATTGGGCCGGAAACGGAGATCCGACCCGGCGCGTTTATCCGGGGCAACGTCATCGTTGGCGCGCGCGGCGTGCTCGGCAATTCCTGCGAGTTCAAGAACTGCCTGCTGCTCGACGACGTGCAGGTGCCGCATTTCAGTTATGTGGGCGACTCCGTGCTCGGCAATGGTGCCCACCTCGGCGCGGGTGCGATCATCTCCAATCTCCGGCTTGACCAGAAAAACATTTCCCTCCGTCTGCCCGGCGGCGTGGTGGACACGGGGTTGCGAAAATTTGGCGCCATCCTTGGCGACCGGGCCGAGGTCGGCTGCAACGCCGTGCTCAACCCCGGCACGCTGCTGGGCTCGCGCGCTCTCGTCATGCCCACCGTGGCGTTTGGCGGCTACCTTCCGGCGGCGACCATCGCTCGCGTCCGCCAGACCGTGACGTTCCTCCCCCGCCGCGATTAACAATCGTTCTCGTTCTCTTACTCCTTCTCCTTCTCTCCATTCGTTTCACCATCCATCTCAATTTGTGACCGAGAGCACGAGTAAGAGAACGAAGAACGAGAACGATTCCCATTCCGCACTCCGAATTCCGCACCTCACTTCATGCGCATCCTCACCGGCATCACCCCCTCGGGCACGCTCCATCTCGGCAACTACTTCGGCGCCATGCGCCCGGCGATCGAACTTCAGGCCGGCGGCGACGCGTTCTACTTCATCGCCGACTACCACTCGATGATCTCGATCACCGACCCGGAGGCGCGCCGCCGCTACACGCTGGGCATCGCCCTCGACTGGCTCGCCTGCGGGCTCGACCCCGCCAAGGCCGTCTTCTGGCGCCAGAGCGACATCCCGGAGGTCTGCGAGCTCATGTGGCTGCTCGGCACGCTCACGCCGATGGGCCTGCTGGAGCGCGCCCACAGCTACAAGGACAAGCTCGCCAAGGGGATCGCGCCCAACTTCGGCCTCTTCGCCTACCCGGCACTCATGGCCGCCGACATCCTGCTCTTCGACACCAACATCGTGCCCGTTGGCAAGGACCAGAAGCAGCACCTCGAGATGACGCGCGATATCGCCATCAAGTTCAACCACACCTACGGCGAGACCTTCGTTGTGCCCGAGGAGCGCATCGCCGAGGAGGTCGCCGTCATCCCCGGCCTCGACGGCCAGAAGATGAGCAAGAGCTACGGCAACACCATCGAGCTCTTCGGCGACGAAAAGGCGCTCCGCAAAAAAATCATGGGCATCGTCATGGACAGCCGCACGCCCGCCGAACCCAAGCCCGACGCCGACAAAAATCTCGCGATCCAACTTTTGAAGCATGTCGCGCCCAAAGATGTCGCCGCTGATTACGAAAACCGGCTCCGCGCCGGCGGCCTCGGCTACGGCGACCTCAAGAAGGCGCTCTTCGAGCACTATTGGAATTATTTCTCCGCCGCCCGCACCCGCCGCGCCGAGCTGGCGGCCGATCTCGGTTACGTCGAAAAAGTGCTGAGCGACGGTGCGCATCGCGCCCGCGCCACCGCCGATCAAGTCCTCGTCCGCGCCCGCAAAGCCTGCGGGCTGAGGTAATAGGATTAGCGTGGCATGTTACCCACCTAAAGCACCTAAGCCCATCCGTCGTAAGCATCTGACCGGGTGTGCCTCGCTCACGGCTGCGGCAAGGCGTCGCGGGTCTGCTCCAGGCGGGACTTGAGGGTGCGGGCGACCTCGACGGAGGTGGGGTCCTCGGTCTCGCGGCTGGCGATGTTATCGGCACGGTTGATGGCGGCGGTGAGCGCGGTGGAGTATTGCCCGAGCAGCGTGGCGGTCTCGTCGGCGGTCAGGCCGGGGTTTTGCGTGATGCGGTTGGCGAGCGTCTCGATGGTCTGCAGCTCGCGACCGAGCGCCGAGTGCTTGCTGCCAACGATGAAGCCGTAGTCGGGGTTGCGGACGGTTGAGATGAGATCGAGCACGGCGGGCGCGGCGGCGGCCACTTGGCGCTGCACGGTGGCCGAGGCCTGGGGGACAAAAACATCGGGCGGCTCGGTGGACACGGGTTCGTCAGTGGCAGTGGCGGTGCGGCTGCGAGTCGCCGTGCGGTTGGGCGGAGGTGCGGGCGAGCGCGGCAAGGACGGCGGCGCTCATGGCCGGGGTTTTTTCCCGGCGGACGCGGCCGGGGGCGGTTTCCCGTCGAGCAGCGCGCGCAGCTCGGCGAGCTCCTGCGGCGCGGGCCGTCGGGCCTCGACAAAGTGCGCGAGCATGGGCCGCAGCGAGCCGCCGAAAACGCGCTCGACGAAGCTCGCGCTGACGGCGGCCACGCAGTCGGCCTGGCTGGCGCGGGGCGCGTAGGCGTAGGCCCGGCCGATCGCGCGGTAGCGGAGTGCCTTTTTCCGCACGAGGCGGGCGAGGAGTGTGCGGATGGTCTTGGGATGCCAGGTCGGGTCTTGGGCCGTGAGAGCGGCGATGATTTCAGCGGCGGTGATTGGGTTTTGGGCCCAGACCACCCGCATGATTTCCCATTCGGTTTCGGAGATGCGCGGGGCGTAGTTCATAACGGCGCGACAAATGCGCGGCCCGCCGGGCGCGTCAAGACTACATTTGTAAAGCTAATGCGGGCCGGGGTGCGCACTTTTCCCCTTGCGCGGGGGCGGGGGGGCGCGGAGCTTTCCGGCCGTGAGCAGCTTCCCCGAATTTCTGCGCCCCGCGTGGGACCATGCCGACGAGGCCGTTGCGCTCGGCGCCGTCGCCAAGGCTTCCGGCGCGCGCTCGCTCTCCAAGATCGCGCTCACCGCCCGGCACGCCGCTGTGCGCGAGGCGGCGGTCGTCCGGCTGGACGATCAGGCGCAGCTTGCCCGGATCGCCCGGCAGCCGGTGCGCAACGCCAGCGACTGGGAGGTTCGCAAGGCTGCCGTGCAGCGCCTCACGGACCAGGGGCTGCTCGCCGAGGTCGCCCGCCACGGCGAAGACAAATACGTGCGGAAGGCCGCGATCCGCCAGCTCGCCGACGAGACGCTGCTCGCCGAGATCGCTAAGCTGCCCGACGCAGCCGAGGTTCGCGCGGCGGCAGTCGAGAAGCTGCGGAGCCCCGCGCTGCTGGCCGACGTGGCGCGGCGCGCGCAGACCGAAAGCACCCGCCTAGCGGTCACGCAAAAAATCTCCGACCAAGAGGTGATCAAGGAGATCGTCCGTCACGACCCGAGCTGGGAGGTGAGGAAGGCCGCGCTGGAGCGCGTGACCGTCCCCGCCGTGCTGGCCGAGGTGGCGCGCAAGGATCCCGACAAGGATGTGCGTGCGTCGGCGGTCAAAAAAATGACCGACCAGACGGCCCTCGCCGAGGTCGCCCGGCAGGATTATGACCGCGAGGTGCGCGCGACGGCGCTGCGCAAGCTCACCGACCAGGCCGCGTTGGCGGCGGTCGCCAAGGGTGCCGACGACCCCGAGACAGGGGCGGCGGCAGCGGGACGGCTGACCGACCCGGCGGTGCTCGCCGATGTCGCGCGGCACGCGAGCGACCGTCGCGTGCGCCTGCTCGCCGTCGAGAGCGTGGAGGATCAGGCCGTGCTCGCCGAGGCGGCGCGCGCTGATGACGATGGCGAGATCCGCAAGGCGGCGGTGGAGCGGCTGGCGGACCGGGTGGCGCTCCTTGCGGTGGCGCGCGACGACAGCAACCGTCACATCCGGGAGACGGCGGCGCGGCGGCTCGCCGAGCTGGCGGTGCTGGCGGCGGCCGGGGTGCGCG
Organism: uncultured Opitutia bacterium; assembly: GCA_903869665.1. Lineage (GTDB taxonomy): Bacteria > Verrucomicrobiota > Verrucomicrobiia > Opitutales > Opitutaceae > CAIYUN01. Next base: position 26,670 of record CAIPZZ010000053.1, read on the forward strand.
CGGACCCCGCCCAGGCGGGCCCGCTGACGGGCCGAGCGGTGCTGGAGCATTTTTCCGCCGGGGGGGTGGACCGGGTGGCGGCCGAGCTGCTGGCCCCGCGCTTGACGGACCAGTTTGTCACGGCCGTGCTGGTGCGGCATTCGGGCGACGAGGTGGCGCGCACGGCGGCGCTGCGCCGGCTCACCGAGCAGGGCGCGTTGGCCGAGCTCGCGCGGGGCGCGGGCGACGAGCGGATGCGCGCGGGCGCCATCGAGCGGCTCATCCGCTGGGAAAACGGCCACCGCTACACCTACGACACGCGCGACGCCGCGCTGCGCGACTTCGAATACCTGTGCGCGCTGGTCAAAGACGCACGCGAGCTGGGCCGGCCTGCCGGCGGGCGGCACGGCTACGAGGTCACGCTTTGGAGCGCGGCCCGCGGCGCTCCGCCGCGCTTCGACGTGCTGCTGACGTGCAGCCAGGCCGCGCGCGCGCCCGGCGGGGGCGACGGCACGGGCTACGACGTGCCCGGCCACGAGATTCACGGCTACGCGGGCGGCAAGCTCCGGCCCCGGACAGCGGAGCCGGTGACATCGGAGGACTACCGGCGGCATCTGCACTGGAACAAGCCGCGCCTCGACGAGTATTTCCGCCTAGATCCGGCTGAGTGAGAGGGCGGCGAACGCAGGCTGGAAGCCTGCGCTACCGCGGTGGCTACGAAATATAACGGCTGGGTTGTCAGCCCAGCCACGCCTCGAACTTCGCGGCGTCTTCGGGAGTGTCCACGCCGATGGAGGGATCGTCGGTCACGCCGACGAGGATGTCGTGGCCGTTTTCCAGCACGCGGAGCTGCTCGAGTTTCTCGATCTGCTCGTAGCGGCCGGGGGGCAGCGCGGAGAATTTTTCGAGCAGCGTGGCGTGGTAGGCATAGAGGCCGAGGTGCTTGAAACACGGGTTAGCACGCACCCACGCGTCGTCCACCATGCCGGCGCGGTCACGGGCGAAGGGGATGGGTGCGCGGGAAAACGTGAGCGCACGGCCGGTGGAGTCTCCCGCGCTGCGGGCGAATGTGACTTTCACCTGGTTGGGATTTTGGAAATCGGCGGCGGTCTTGAAGGACGTGGCGAGCGTCGCCATGGGCGCGTCGCCGGTGATGAGGGTGGCGAGGGCGCGGATTTGCGTGCCGGTCACGAGCGGCTCGTCGGCCTGCACGTTGATGACGCGGTCGGCGCGCACCGTGCGATTGGCCTCGGCGAGGCGGTCGGTGCCGCTGGCGTGGCGCGGATCGGTCATCAGCACCTGAAAGCCGGCGGCGCGCAGCGGCGCGGCGAGGAGCGCGTCGTCCACGGCGAACCACAGCGGCAGCTCGGGTGCCTGCGCGCGGATGCGCTCGGCGACATGGAGCAGGAGTGGCTGGCCGCGCACGAGGTGGAGCAGCTTGCGCGGGAAGCGCGTGGATTCGAGCCGGCAGGGGACGATGATGGCGGTCGTCGGCATGGCGGCAGGGTGGAGAAGGCTTTTGAGGTTGCAAGCCGCCGTCCGCCGCAAACGCTGGGGCCCGATGACGCCCAAGGATCAGCCCTCATCCGCCGCGCCCAATGCGCGTGAGTTCACCGTGACGAACGAGCTGGGCATCCACGCCCGCCCGGCGGCGATGATCGTGCGCGTGACGAACAAGTTTAAGGCGGAGGTCTTTGTGGAAAAGGACGGCGAGCAGGTGAACGGCAAGAGCATCATGGGCCTGATGATGCTGGCGGCCGGCCGCAATTCGAAGGTGAAGTTCATCGCCAACGGGGCCGACGCCGTCGCGATGCTCGCCGAGCTGGAAGCGCTCTTTGCGCGAAAGTTCGACGAGGTGTGAGCGGGATTTTTTTTAACGCGAAGGCGCGGAGGGGCTAAGGCGCGAGGTGGCGGATAGCGGTCGCCCCAGTGTTCTTTCAGATATGCTGACCGGAGCCGCAGATGAAGTAAAGCCGTGCCCCGAGAAAATAGCCCAGCCCCTCCAGCACCAAGTGCGGGTGCAGCCGCTGCCCGAAAAGTTCGAGGTAGAAGGGGAAGGTCATGGCGCGTCCGGACGCGACGGAGTTTTCGGAGCCGGCGCAGGCCGACGCAAGCGCGGTTATCGCGCAGTGTCGTTGGTTGCGATGGCAACAGTCAGGCTAGACGGTCGGATCAAACGCAAAGGCACAAGGGGGCGAAGGGGCGGAGAGTCGGAAAGTAGATGGATTCCCTGTTTTCGTCTTTGCGCCGCGTTGCAGGGCTTTGCGACTTTGCGTTAAATCCCGAAAAACGTCTTTGCGTTCGCCGTCGTCACGGCGGCGAGTTCGTCGAGCGGCACGTTGAAAATTTCCTTCGCGGCGAACTCGGCGGTGTGGCGGACGTAGGCGGGTTCGTTGGTCTCGCCACGATGGGGCACGGGGGCGAGCCAGGGCGCGTCGGTCTCGATCATGAGGCGCGCGAGTCCCTGGGCCTTGGCGGCGTCGCGCACGGGGGCGGCGCTTTTGTAGGTGAGGATGCCGGTGAACGAGCCGCGCCCGCCGCGGCGGTTCAGCTCGGCGATTTCGGCGGGGCCTTCGGAGAAGCAGTGAAACACGACGCGAGCCCAGTCCACGCCGCTGGCATCAATCATCTCGACCGTCTCGCGGAACGCGCCGCGCGAGTGGACGATGAGCGGGCAGCCGAGCGTTTTCGCGAGCGCGAGCTGCGCGGCGAAGGCGGCGCGCTGCCAGGCGAAGATTTTCTCCGCCTCGGCGGGGTCCTTGGGCAGGTGAAAGCGGTCGAGACCGCACTCGCCGAGGGCGACGGGGAGCAGGGTGGCGCGGGAATCTGGCTCCGTGGTTTTGGGGTGGAACGCGACCTCCGGGCGCGTTTGGTTTGACTCGGCAAGCGCGCCGGGACGTCGAGCTCCATCTTTCCAGAAATCGGCGATTTGCGCGACCTCGCTCGCCCAGTTTTCGCCGACATGGCAGGGATGCAGGCCGACAGAAAAATGCACGACGCCCGGATGCGCAGCGGCGAGGTCGCGATAATGCGCCCAATCCTCGGTCGAGGTGCCAACCGTGATCATCGCGCCGACCCCGGCGTCGCGCGCACGGGCGAGCACGTCGGGCAGCGTGCCTTTGCGCGCCCAGGTTTCGAGGTGAAGGTGGGTGTCAATGAGGGTCATGGATAATCTTTCTCTTTCCTCTTTCTTTTAATCTTTTTTCGGGTCGGATTTCTCTGAAGAAGGAGAAAGATTAAGAGGAGAGAGAAAAACAATTAGGTTAGATAAAGCCCGCCGTAGCGCTCGCGTAGATAGGCGAGCAGGTGGTTTGGTGAGAGCTCGGCGCCGGTCACGCGGCGGACCAGCTCCATCGTTTCGTAACGGCGGCCGTGGGTGTGGATTTGATCGCGCAGCCAGCCGAGCAAGCGCGAGAAATCCCCGCGGGCGAAATCGTCCTCCAGGCCCGACAGGGTGCGGCGCGTGGTGTCCCAGAGTTGTGCGGCGATCATGTTACCGAGGCAGTAGCTCGGGAAGTAGCCGAAGCCGCCGCTGCTCCAATGCACGTCCTGCAACACGCCCTCGCGGTCGTTGGCGGGCGTCTGGCCGAGCAGCTCGGTGCAGAGCGCGTTCCACGCGGCGGGCAGGTCGCGCACGGCGAGCACGCCGGAGAAAAGTTTTTGCTCCAACTCGAAGCGGAGGAGGATGTGCAGGTTGTAGTGGACCTCGTCGGCGTCCACGCGGATGAGCGTCGGTTCGACGGCGTTGACGGCGAGGTAGAGCGCGTCGGAGGAAACGGCGGCGAGCTGCGCGGGGAATAGCGCGCGGAATTTGGGCTCGAAAAATTTCCAGAAGACCCGGCTGCGTGCGACTTGGTTTTCCCAGAGGCGGCTCTGCGACTCGTGCACCGCCATGCCGACGGACTGGCCGAGCGCGGTGCCGAGGTGCGCGAGTGGCAGGCCTTGCTCATACATGCCGTGGCCGGTCTCGTGGATGGAGCTGAAGAGTGAATCGAGCGGGTTGTCGGCGTCGAAGCGTGTGGTCATGCGGATGTCCGCGCCCGTGCCGGAGCAGAACGGGTGCAACGACACGTCAATGCGCCCACGCCGGTAATTGAAGCCGAGGCGTTCCGTGACCTCGCGGAGAAACACGCGCTGCGACTCGACAGGAAAGCCTTGAAACAGGTTGGTGGCGGCTTGGACCTTAGAGGCGCGGATGTCGCGCACCAGCGGGACGAGGCCGCGTTTTAGCTCGGTGAAGAGCGCGGTGATTTGCGCGGCACTCAGGCCGGGATCGTGGCGGTCAATCGCGTAGTCATAGGGCCGGTCGCCCCAGCCGAGCAGCTCAGCCTCGCGGCGGGCGAGCGCGAGGTGCTTTTCGAGGAAGGGCGCGTAGGCGGCGAAGTCGGAGTGCTTTTTCGCGTCGGCCCACGCGTGGTAAGCGTGGCTGGAGTGGGCGGCTTTCTCCGCGACGAATTCGGTCGGGAGCTTGGTGGCGCGATCGTAGTCCCGGCGGGCATGGCGGACGGTGACGAGCTGGTCGGCCGTGAGCGTGGCGGAGTCGCGCTCTAGTTCGCTAAGCAGCCGACCAATTTCGGGGGCGGTTGCGGCGGCGTGCTGCGTCTCGGCCATCACCGCATGCTGCGCGGCGCGTGCGTCGGCGCTGTCGGGCGGCAGGTTGACCTGCTCGTCCCAGCCGAGTAGGTCGGCAACCGTGCCCAGCGCGTGGGCGTGTTTCAATCGTGTGACGAGCCGGTCGTAAGGCGTGGGCATGGGGTGAGATTGGACGGGCGCACGGCGTTTGTCCAATCACACGCGCGCCAGAAAAACTCTTGTCAGAGCGCGCGGGCGTCGCGCAGAGTGCGCGCCCTTTCCCGTCCCAGTCCAACCACCCGTCCATCCTTCAAGATATGATCCAGTTCAACAATCGCATCCTTTTCGTCGGCTACGGCGCGGTCGCCGAGTGCACGCTTCCGATTCTTTTCAAGCACCTCAAGGTGCCCGCGAAAAATGTCACCGTGATGGACTTTGAGAACCGCGCGGCGAAGTTGAAGGCGTGGACGTCGAAGGGCGTGCGTTTCGTGCGCGACCGTGTGACCGAGGAAAACATGGGCAGCCTGCTCGCGAAGCATGTCGGCGCCGGCGACATCCTGATTGATCTCGCGTGGAACATTGACGCCATCGAGATCCTCCAGTGGTGCCACGACCACGGCGTGCGCTACATCAACACGTCCACCGAGCTTTGGGATCCCTACGCGGCCGGCCCGAACCAGCACCCGACCGAAAAGACGCTCTACTGGCGCCACATGAATCTCCGCAAGCGCCTCGCGACGTGGAAGACCAAGGGTCCGACCGCCGTCATCGAGCACGGCGCGAACCCCGGCCTCATCTCGCACTTCGTGAAGCAGGGCCTCATTGACATCGGCAAGAGCCTAATCGCGGACAAGAAGCTCAAGGCCAAGGTCGCCGAGCAGGTCGCCTCCTTTAGCAAGGAGCAGAAATTCAACTATCTGGCGCAGGCCATTGGCGTGAAGGTCATCCACTGTTCCGAACGCGACACGCAGATCACGGACAAGCCGAAGCAGGTGGACGAGTTCGTGAACACCTGGAGCATCGAGGGCTTCCGCGAGGAAGGCACCACGACCGCCGAGATGGGCTGGGGCACGCACGAGAAAACGCTCCCGAAAAACGCGTTCCGTCACAAGAACGGCCCCGGCAACCAAATCTGCCTCGCGCAGATGGGCATCAACACCTGGGTGCGCTCCTGGGTGCCGAACTACAACATCCTCGGCATGGTCGTCCGCCATGGCGAGGCGTTCACGATTTCCGACAAGCTCACGGTGTGGGATGGCAAAAAGGCGGTGTATCGCCCGACGATGCACTACGCCTACTGCCCGTGCGACGAGGCCATCGCCTCGCTCAACGAAATGCGCGGCTACAACTACAAGTTGAACGCCAACCAGCGCATCATGAACGACGAGATCACCGCCGGCGCGGACATCCTCGGCGCGCTCATCATGGGCCACGGCTACAACTCGTGGTGGGTTGGCTCCGACCTCTCGATTGAGGAGTCCCGCCGCCTCGTGCCGCACCAGAACGCCACCACCATGCAGGTCGCCATTTCGGTCGTCGCCGCACTCATGTGGATGGTCGAGAACCCCGAGCGCGGGGTGGTCGTCCCTGACGAGCTGCCGCACGAATACATTCTGAAAGTATCCAAGCCCTATCTCGGCAAATGGATCTCCAAGAAGTCCGATTGGACGCCGCTGAAGGGCCGCGACACGACCTTCGCGCGCCACACCCCGCCCGACCTCGACCACAAGGATCCTTGGCAGTTCAAGAACTTCCTCGTTACCGACGCTGGGTGATTTAACCCGGTCCCATTTTCCGCCAACCATCGCTGCGCCCGCGTTTCCATGATCACGCAAGCCCGTCTCCAGAAACTCGCGAAGCAGCATGGCACGCCGCTATTCGTCATTGACCACGAGGCCTTGCGAAAGGCCTACCGGCTCTTCCGCAAGCATCTCCCGCGCGTCCAGGCCTACTACGCGGTCAAGGCCAATCCCGACCCTGAGATCGTCCGCACGCTCTTCAAGGAGGGCGCGAGCTTCGACGTGGCCTCCATGCCGGAGTTCAAAATTGTCTGGGAGAACATCAAATCCATGCCGGCGAAAAAGCGGCAGGACTGGATCTGGGACAAGATCATCTACGCGAACCCCACCAAGCCGACCGACACGCTGGAGGAGCTCAACCAATACAAGCCGCTCGTCACTTTCGACAACGTCGAGGAGATCCACAAAATTAAAAAGCACGCGCCCAACGCCGGACTCGTGCTGCGTCTGAAAGTCCCCAACACCGGCGCGATGGTGGAGCTCTCGTCGAAGTTCGGCGCGAATCCCGGCGAGGCCGTGGACCTCATCCTCGAGGCCGACCGGGTCGGCCTCACCGTCGAGGGTCTATCGTTCCACGTCGGCAGCCAGACGACGAATTTCGAGAACTACGTCCAGGCGCTCCACCTTTCGGCCAACATCTACCAAGAGGCGCGCGACCGCGGCTACACGAAGATGAACCTGCTCGACATCGGCGGCGGCTTCCCTGCGCCGTATGACGACTCGGTCAAGCCGTTCCCCGTGCTCGCCAAGGTCATCAACACCGAGCTCGACCGTCTCTTTCCCAAGGACGTGCAGATCCTCGCCGAACCCGGCCGTTTCCTCGCCGCCGTGTGCGGCACGTCGGTCGCCAGCGTGATCGGCAAGGCCGTCCGCGACGGCAAGACCAGCTATTACATCAACGACGGCGTCTATCACACCTACTCCGGCGTCATCTTCGACCACTGCAAATATCCGGTGAAGGCGTTCAAAAAAGGCCCCACGAGTCTGTGCTGCGTCTTCGGTCCGACCTGCGACGCGCTCGACGTCGTCTCCATGGCGGAAAACCTCCCCGACCTAGAGCGCGGCGATCTCGTTTACTCGGTGAACATCGGCGCCTACAGCCACGCCAGCGCGACCTACTTCAACGGCTTCCCGCCCGCGACCGTCGTGCACGAGAACCGGTAGCCGCAAACCAAATGAAAACTAGCAGAATATTTTGGGTCATTCTGGCGGTGGCTTGTGCTGGTGCCGGCCTTTCTTGCTCACAAAAGGCGTCCGCCAATTCCTTGGAGGAAAACGGAACTTTTGCCGAAAGGGTTCGCATCACCAATGCGATCAATCTGGGTGATGTTCAGGCCGGTCAAACAATGCTTGGCTGACGGCATCAGCCCTCATGTGAGGGGAAAGGGAGACCTTGCGACGCCGGTGCATCAGGCGGCCCAAATGCAGAAATTGGAAATCTTGAAACTGTTGGTGCAAGCTGGCGGTGATCCGAACGTAAAGGATAGCACTGGAAACACCCCGCTGCATTTTGCGGCTGCCGATGGTAGAGCTTTCGACAGAAATTCCCCCAAGGCGGCGACATTGGCCTATCTGATATCGAAGGGGGGTGATGCCAGCGTGAAAAACAATTCCGGAAAGACACCGCTTGATTTGGCAACGGAGGCGAACGATCGAATAGCTGAGGAAATTTTGAAGGGTTCCGGCACGCCGCCCACCACGCGTTAAGTAGTCACACCAGCCCCGCGGTCTCGTCGAAGCCGAGCCAGAGGTTCATGATCTGCACGGCCTGGCCGCTCGCGCCTTTCACGAGGTTGTCCTCGGCGGAGGTCAGGATGAAGTTGCCGGTGCGCGGGTCGTGGACGGCTGAGACATCAATGCGGTTGGTGCCGACGGTGTGCGCGGTGTCAGGGGTCTCGCCTGAGGGGAGAATTTGCACGAACGGCCGTCCGGCGTAGGCGGCGCGCCACGCGGCATAGACCTGCTCGACGGTGCCGCCGGGCACGGCGGGCACGGTGATGGTCGTGGCGATGCCGCGCCGCATGGGCGCGAGGTGCGGGTTGAACTGGATAATAGTTTTCGTGCCGCTATGCAGCGCGAGTTGCTCCTCAATCTCGGCGAGGTGGCGGTGCTTCACGAGGCCGTAGGCCTTGGCGCTCTCGGCGCGCTCGCAGAACAGGTAGGCCTCCTCGGCCTTTTTGCCCGCGCCGCTGACGCCGCTGAACGAGTTGGCGACGATGTGCTCGCGCGTGACGATGCCGGCCTTGAGCAGCGGCACCAGCGGGACGAGGATGCTAGTCGGATAGCAGCCGGGCGCGGCGACAAGCTTGGCCTCGGTTTTCCACGCGGGCGGCGTGAGCTCGGGGAGGACGAAGCGCGCGGCGGGCAGCAGCTCGGGCGCGTGGTGCTCGCCGTAATATTTGGTGTAGGTGGCGAGGTCGGCGATGCGGAAGTCGGCGCTCAGATCAATGACCCGCCTGCCGGCGGCGACGAGGGCCTTGGCGTAGGTCGCGGCCGCGCCATGCGGGAGGGCGAGGAACCACAGGGCGACATCGCTGGCGGCGAGCGCGGCGGGATCGGAGTCGGAGAACGTGAGGCCGTGGTCCGCGCCGCGCACAGCAGGAATGACGGAGGCGAGCGGCTTACCCGCGTGCGTGCGCGAGGTGACCGCCGCGAGCGTGACGCGCGGATGGCCGAGCAGGAGTTTGACGAGGACCTCGCCTGAGTAACCGGATGCGCCGACGATGCCGACTTTCATGAGATGGAGGAAAAGGAAACGGAGCTTTAGAGGGAAGCCAAGAAGCCAAGAAAAGAGGCTGCGGAGCCAGCTCGGCGAGCCGGCCTACAAACCGGAAACGGAATTTTGGCCACGAAAAGCACTGCAAAATCCATGGTGGCGGCGGTGCCGTGCGTCGCGCCCATAGGCGCGCTGGAGACTTTGTCGGAGCGCCAGATACTTTTTGTGCTTTTCGTGGCCAATCGGTTTGTGGCTTGGAAACAAAAAGCCGCCTCTCGCAGGGAGAAGGCGGCTTGAAAAAACGGATGGCGTTCGCTCAGCGCTTCGAGAACTGGAAGCGTTTGCGCGCACCGGGCTGGCCGGCCTTCTTGCGCTCTTTCTCGCGCGGGTCGCGCTTGAGATGGCCGGCCTTCTTGAGGGCGGCGCGGAGCTCAGGGTTGAGCTTCTGGAGCGCACGAGCGATACCATGGGCGACCGCGCCGGCCTGGCCAGCGACGCCGCCGCCAGTGATGTTGGCGGTCACATCCACCTTGTCACGCAGCTCGACAGTGAGCAGCGGGGCGTAGGCCTGCTTCGAGAAATTGTCGTGTGAGAAATAGCGGTCGAACTCGCGGCCGTTGGCGACGAGCTTGCCGGTGCCGGTGACGAGACGGATGCGGGCGGTGGCGGTCTTGCGGCGGCCGGTGGTGACGATGGTGGCGGTGGTTTCGGCGCTCATGGGCGGGACGGCGGGAGGAGGGTTCAGCGGACGGAGATTTTCACGGGGTTCTGCGCCTCGTGGGTGTGCTTCGGGCCGCGGAAAACGCGCAGCTTGGTGAGCATCTTGGCGGCGATGCGGTTCTTGGGGAGCATCCCTTTCACGGCGTGCGTGACGATGTGCTCAGGGCGGTGTGCGCGCATCTGGGGCACGGAACGGTAGCTCTCGCCGCCGACGAAGCCGGAGAACGCCATGTATTCGTTGGCCGTCTCCTTTTTGCCGGTGAGGACAGCCTTCTCGGCGTTGATGACGACGACAAAGTCGCCCGTGTCCACAGTGGGCGTGTAGGACGCCTTGTGGCGGCCGCGGATGAGGTTGGCGGCCTTCACGGCGAGCCGGCCGAGCACGACGCCGTCGGCATCGATCAGATGCCATTTGGGCTGCACAGCCTCCTGTTTGGCGATGAAGGTTTTCATGGGAAAAGGGGTTGACGAGACAGGTTCCGGCGCGGGCTGTCAATGCCTGTTTTTGGGGAGAAAAAGTTATCCCGCCCGGGTATCCGGCCGGAATTCGTGTTCAGAACCCCACCGTCAAGCCGGCCGTCCACGTCACGAGGTTGCGGCGCGCGCCTTTGAGGTCGTTGGAGTCGTATTGCGCGCCGAGATTAAGGGTGGCGTTGCCGGCGATCCGGTAGGGCACGCCGACGCCCGCACCCCAGTAGGTGTAGTCGCTGCCGCGGTGGATGCCGGTGTAGCCGGCATGGAGGTCGAACCGCAGCGCGAAGCCGAGCTTCTCGGCGGGCACGAACGCCCCGAGCGAGGCGATGACATTATAGTTCTGCCGCGTGAAATCGTAGGCCGTGTAGATCGTGGGGGTTAGGCCGGGGCCGACCGTGCCGCCGGCGAAGCCCAGGTAACCCTCGGTGCTGGAGTTGTTCTGGCCGGCGGTATAATAGCCCTGCGGGAAATAATACTGGCGCGCGCCAAGATCGAGTTTCCACCCCCGGCCAAGCGTCTCGGCGGGCAGGTTGTAGCCGGCGTAGAAATTGAGCTCGTTTTTCTGTCCGCCGGCACCGGTCGGCAGGTTACCCCACAGGCCGAGGTAGCCGTCGCCGCCGGAGAGATCGATCGAGGGCTGGAGCGAGGCGCGTGCGAGCTGCTGGCCGCGATAGACGTAGCGGCTGGCAAAAGTGAGGTCGGTCTTCACGGCGACCTCGGGCAGCTCAGTGGCGGACGCGGCCGGCGGAGTGGCGAAAGGCGCGAATGCGAGGAGGAGCGCGGAAAGGCGGGCGGCGGTATTCATGGATGGGCGGAAGGTTAGGGTTTGCGGAGCGGACGCGCCCCGGCTTGGGTGAGGGGAGCGCGGCGGCACGCGCAGTTCAAGCCTTTTGCTCGCGCCGCGCGCGCACGGAACCGACCCGACCAGCGGGACGGAGTTCCTGCCGCGCCGGCGCTGGCCGCACAATTTCCCACCATGACCAACAAGACCCTCCTGCTCGCCGCCGGCCTCGCCGGCCTCGCGGGTGTCGCGCTCGGGGCATTCGGCGCGCACGCGCTGCGCGACACGCTTGCGGCCGCGCCCAGCGGCAACGGCGTCGAGACCTGGCGCACCGCGACGATTTACCATCTTGTCCACGCCGTTGCCGCGCTCGGCGTGTCGCTCGCGCTGGCGGCGGGCGGGGGGACTATCTCGCCTGCGGCGCAACGCCTCCTGCGCGCGGCGGCGGCGTGTTGGCTCACAGGCGTGATGCTGTTCTCCGGCTCGCTCTATTGGCTCGCGCTCGGCGGGCCGAAGTGGCTCTGGCCGGTCACGCCGCTCGGCGGGCTGGCGCTGCTCGCGGGCTGGTCGCTGGTCGCTGTCGCCGGCTGGAAAGGCGGGGCAGGAAAATGAAAATTTGCCAAAGTCCCGGGGTGGAGCGCGACCTCCGGTCGCATTTTTCCGAAAAGCGCGCCAGGGACGTCGCGCTCCACCTTTACAATTGAGCCATGATCATGCCCGCCGCGATCTCCCTCCCAGCAGACCTCCGCGCCGTGCTCGATGCGGTCCGCCGCGTCGGCCGGCCGCGGCTGGTGGGCGGGTGTGTGCGCGATTGGCTGCTCGGGCTGGAGGCGAAAGATTTTGATGTCGAGGTGCCGGGGGTGACGTTTGAGGAACTGCACCGCGC
>CAIPZZ010000054.1 GCA_903869665.1 uncultured Opitutia bacterium
CGCTCGACGAGCGCGCGGCCCCACGCGGTCGCGAGCTTCGCGCGCGCGGCGGTGAGCAGCGCGGCGTCGCGCAAGGACGCGGCTTCGGCGGCGTCCACCGCCGACTGCGAGGCGTTCTCGCCGTTGTCGTGGAGCGCCTTCGTGCGCGCAAACTCCTTGGCCGAGCCGTCGGCCACCGCGCGCGCGGCCTTGATCTCCTCCGCCGCCGCGACGAGCGGCGCGGCGTCGAGCACGCGGCCAAAGCCCTTCGCCTCCGGTGCGAGCGTGGCGGCGACGGGCGTGCCGAGCGTGCGCTGGTTCGCGCCCGCAACCTCGCCGGCGGTGATCGCCGGGCCCTCGGGCTTCGCCTCCGGCTTGGCCTCCGCCTCGGGCTTGTGCAGCGCGACCCACGCCGCGCCGCCGCCGAGCGCCGCGCCGAGCAGCAGACTGGGGATGATTTTTTTCATGGGGATTGTTGGGACACGGGTTTGGTCGCCACGCGCTCTGGCGGGGCGAGGGCGCTGAGGTTGGGATGAAACTCGTGGAGAACTTCATCCAATAGCTCGTGGGCTTGGTAGCTTTTGTAGCTGGCTTCGGCGAGAGCCTGTATGCCAACAGCGTATTCAAGTTTGGCGTTTTCCAGCTCAAGCTGATCGGCCCCGCCAGCTTGAAGGCGTGCTTCGACCATCTGGCGCTGCGTTTGCAATTCTTGCTGGAATTGCCGCAGACTGGCATCTTGTGCCTCTGCGGCAATCTGAGCCGCCAATGCACTATCCAACTCGGCGAGCACCTGCGCTTGTGCGGCAGCCAACTGTGCGGCAGCTTCATGGCGGCGGGCCTCGGCCTCCGCAAGCGGACCTTCGTTGTGGTTAAATAGCGGCAGTTCAAACGTGAAGGCCACCGTCCATTTGTTCTGGCCTTGATCCCATTGATAGCCAGGGCCGAGGTGCACGCCGGGGTGCTGCCGCTCGACTTCGAGCGCAACCGTAGATTCGGCGACAGCGTAACGTGCCAGGGCACCGATCACATCGGCACGAATTTGGAGCGATTCGCGGCGTGCTTCGGCCATGGATTCGGGTGAATAGATGAAGTGTGCCTTCTGGCGGAATTTGGCCAAATTGGTCGCAGCGATGGCAGAATCGGGGATTCCGATCGCTTGGCTAACGCGTTGGCGAGTTGGCGCAATTTGACTCGCGGCGTCCGCAGCAACGGCCTCTGCCTTGATTAAGGCGAGGCGTGCGTTGGCGACATCAGCATTGGTGGCAGCGCCAGCAGCAAGGCGTTGTTCGAGTAGCGAGAGAATCCGTCGGCTGGTGTCCACCTGCGGAGCCAATTTTTCAAAGCGGAGATTGGCGAAGGCGAGGTCAGCAAGCGCTTGGCGCAGATCGCTCCGCACCTTCCAAGCGGTGGCGAAGACGGCCTGCCGCGCGGCCTCGGCGTTGAGGCGGGCGACCTCGGCGCGGCGGTCGCGCTGGGCGGCGGGATCAATGGCGAAGTCGAGGCCGATGGCGGGCAGCCACGGCGACGCGCCGTTGGGGTTGGCGCTGAAGCCGGGCGTGAGTGTGACCGTCGGGTTCGGGCGCTCGGCGGCGGTCTTTTGCACGGCGCGGGCTGACTCCCATTGCGCGCGCGCCACGTCGAGCGCGGGGTTGAAATAAAATGCAACCCAGCAGAGCGCCTCAAAATCCCAGCCGCCCTCGGGTGCTCCTGTCAGCGGAAAATCGGCACGGAAGTTTTCGCGGAGAAATTTCCGCAGGCCGGGGTCGTCGAGCGTGCGGGCCTCCAGTGCCGCCGCCGTTTTCGCCGGGTCGAGCGGCCTCGGCTCGTAGCGCGCGTAGTCGTGGTGCGCGCAGCCCGCCAGCGCGAGCGCGGCTGCGGCGAGCGGGGCGAGCACGCAAACACCCCCGCGCCTCGAGGGCGTTGCGGGGGCGGCTGGGGTCGGGGGACGCATGAGGGTGACGTTGGACAAAGACGGCGCGGCTGTCACGTCGGTACACGCGGCGCTTCGAAAGGCGGAGGTTTGCGGGTGGAACGTGACAGTCCCGGCGCTTTCAGCGCGGTCAAGCG
>CAIPZZ010000055.1 GCA_903869665.1 uncultured Opitutia bacterium
GGAGAACAGTCAGCGGCGCATCCGGCTCTTGGAGGCGATGGCCCGCGCTCTCTACCGCGAGTGGTTCGTCCATTTCCGCTTCCCCGGCCACGAAAAGCACCCGCACGTCGCCTCCCCCCTCGGTGACATCCCCCAAGGCTGGGAGGTCTTGCCGATCGGGAGGTTGGCAAAGATTATTTTGGGCGGCACGCCGTCCAGAAGTATCAATGAATACTGGGATGGCGGATCGATCCCTTGGCTAAAATCCGGCAAGCTGAACGATATTCGAGTCATTGAGGAAACAGAATTAATCACTCCTCGTGGTTTGGAAATGTCGGCGACAAAGCTCATGCCACCCAAGACAGTCCTCGTCGCAATCACCGGCGCGATTTTGATTAGCTTTCTCGAGATCGAAGCCTGTGCGAATCAATCTGTCATTGGCATTTACGAGACGCAGAAGGTTTGCCCTGAGTATCTTCATGTTTATTTGACCGAGAACATCTCCCTGTTTGAGTCGAAAATGTCGGGGTCGGCTCAACAACACATCAATAAGGACATCGTCGAGCAAACACCGGTCCTCGTTCCACACGAAGAAATCGCTGAGCCTTTCCGGCTTTTTGTTCAGCCGATATACGAAGAAATCGCGCTCTTGCTTTTCAGAATCAAAAACCTCCGGCGGACGCGCGACATGCTGCTGCCGCGTCTGCTGTCGGGGCAGGTGGAACTCAAAACGGAGGCCGCATGACCACCTTCCCCGCCTACGCCGACAACTTCGAGATTTATCCGAAGGACGGGGAAGCGGCGCGGCATCTTGCGCCGTTGTTCGGCGGTCTGAGCAGGATTGATTTCTCATTAAGCGTGGATGACCCAAAAGTAAATCAGGGACAGTTGGCATCCAGTTTCGACACCGCGCTGGAAACCGCACTGCGAGCGGGCGGCACGACGCCGTTCAAGTTGCCGCTGCCGCCGGACGTGCCGCAGGAGTTGGACTTTGCATTTGCCTTCGGCGGTCGCACCGTGGCCGTGGAGATTGAGAAGGCGAACCGGGAGAAAATCCTCCGCGACTTCCTGAAGTGCCACATCTACCTGCACGTCGGCGCGCACTTCGCCGTCGTAGCGCTGCCGAGAAATTACGCCCACAAGCACGGCGTCTGGGATCTCTTCGAGTTCGGCATGGAGCGATACAACGAGTGCCGCACCTACGGTTTCGGCACTGCCGTAAACTTGGGAAGGATTCTGCTCCTCGGCTTCGACCAGCGCGAAGCGGCCACCAACCGCCTTCTCTCGAAAGCGATCCGCGAAGAGATGCGAACCAGGGCCGCCGCACAACATGCCGCCACCTGATATGCCCTTCTTCCGCCAAATCCATTGCTTCCGCCGGACGCGCGACCTACTGCTGCCGCGTCTGCTGTCGGGACAGGTTCAGCTCGCAAAGGTGGAGTCGGTCAACCTGAAGCAGGGAATCAGAAACGCGATCTAGCACAATATGCACATCACTGAACTTCGCATTCGCAATTTTCGTTCGATCGATGATTTAACAATCCCGCTTGACCGCTTCACAACGTTTTGTGGGCCGAATAGCTGCGGGAAGTCCAACGTGTTTCGGGCGATCCAACTTGCATTTCAAAGCATTGTTTCGGTCGACGATGCCCAAAGGAACTTGCCAACCTCCAAACTCGTTCAGGGAGGCCCGAAGCTATCAATTTGGGTTGATTGCAGACTCGTTGAAATACCGATAGAGATTCAGGCACTGGCCGGAGTTGTTCTTCCCAGCACTGAATTTTCGTTTCGACTTACTCGCGGTGGCACGCTCACAAGAAAGCTAGGAGCGAAGATTCTAGCTCAGGCCGAATTTGAGCAGTTCCTTGGCTTTTTCTTGCCGGTGTATGTGCCCCCAATCCGCGATTTGAGTGGTGATGGTTTATTACCTTTTAGGCAGCTTATCAAGGCGGCGCTTCAACGCGCAAAAGGTCCTGGAAACATTAAACAAGTCAGCGATGCGGCGAAGAAACTCATCGAGAAGAAAGCTGGTGTCCTACTTGACCAGCAAACCACCTTGGCCAAGCGAATCTTGCGGGCTGACAAACTCAGCCTCGACACGAGCGGACTGGATATTGAGGCCCTTTATGAAAACATCGGCTTACGCGTTCATGTCGGCGAATCCCATCAGCCGTTGAGTTCTCTCGGCACTGGTCATCAGAGCGCAGTCATCATGCACCTCTATCGGCAGTTGGGAGAAGACATGCCAGGGGAAGTCCTCTATCTCTTTGAAGAACCAGACAACCATCTCCATCCAGCTACAATCCGCTCGATTTGCGATGACCTTCGCGGAATATCGCAATCTTCTCAAGTTTTGGTCAGCACCCATTCGCCAGTATTTCTTGCCCATGTTGGATTCTCTCCCCTCCGTCCCTTGGTTCAAACCGCCGCGGGAATAACCGAGCTCAGAAAAATGACAGTGCTAGCTCATTACACGGAGAAGCAGGCGCGCGCACATCTGGAATCTTTCGGTTTGAGAATTACAGAGCCCCTTCTTTGCCGGCGAGTGATAGTTGTCGAAGGGCCGACCGATAAGATTGCGCTTTCGACTCTGTTTGAGAAGCGCACCGGAAAAACAACAGACCAAAGCGATCTTTTGGTAATCGCAGCAGGCAGCAAAGACAGAGCTGTAGTTTTGTCACATCTCCTTGGTTGCCTCGGCGTGGACTGGCGCTGTGTTCTAGATCGCGATGCCGCGTATTCCTCAGAGGTTCCTTATTCCAAGGTTGGACTTAATGGGCCGGATATCACCAACGGCATCGCGGCTATCGACACCCTCAACGGGCTTCTCGATACATCCAGAAAACGTGGGAGTAATGCAGCCAATTCGTTGGCTGCGATTCGCAGCGAGTTGGCAACCGCCCGTCCAGTTCCGCAGCTCTTGGAAGGCTCGCCGCTAAAGACACTGATTAACCAGGGTGCGGCCCTCAATCTCGCCGAGCAAAATCAACTCAAAGCCGCGCTGGCAGCAAACCGCAAAAGGGAGTCGTGGGCGCTTCTGGCAAAGGCGAGGGTGTTTGTTTGGTCGTCAACTTTGGAAGGCGTGCTCCTGCATAATGCAGAGGCTGAGAACCGCGTGGAGACGGAGCTGGTAGCAACCGGCGAATTGGCAGCACCATTAGCCGGAAACCCAACGCGCAGCGCAGCACTTAACAACAAGCTGCACGGCACAGGAAACAAGCCCGAAGTCTTGGCACGCGTTGTCTCTGTGTTGGAAGACAACGGACATTTCAAGCGAACTGAGATGAACGAGTGCTTCACGCGCATATTTGCCGACTAATTCATCACGCCCATGCCCCACGCCTACACCGAAGACCAGCTTGTTGAGCAGCCCGCAATCGGCCTGTTCGCGGAGCTTGGCTGGCAAACGGTGTCGGCGATGGAGGAAACCTTTGGCGCGACCGGCACGTTGCAGCGCGAGACTAAGGGCGAGGCTGTTCTGGTGCCCCGACTCCGGTCGGGGTTGGTGCGGCTGAATCCCTCACTGCCGCCAGAGGCCATCACCGCCGCCGTGGATGAGCTGACCCGCGACCGTTCGGCCATGAGCCTGGAGGCGGCGAACCGCGAGGTGTATCTGCTGCTCAAGGAGGGCATCAAAGTGTCCTTGCCGGATAAGGAGCACGGCGGGCAGAAGACAGAGCGGCTGCGGGTGGTGGATTGGGAGCAGCCGGCGAACAATGAGTTCCTGCTGGTCAGCCAGTTCAGCGTGACCGGCGCGCTTTACACCTGCCGGCCGGATCTGGTGGGCTTCGTCAACGGGCTGCCGCTGGTGGTCATCGAATTCAAACGGCCGGGCGTGCCGGCGCGGGTGGCGTTTGACGAGAACATCACGAGCTACAAGCACGCGCAGAACGGGATTCCAGCGCTGTTCGCCTACAACGCCGTGATCATCTGCTCGAATGGCACGGACAGCCGGGTCGGCTCGCTCACGGCGGAATGGGAGCGATTTTTCGAGTGGAAGCGCATCGAGCGCGAGGACGAGCCGCGCCGGGTGTCGCTGGAGGTGATGCTGCGCGGGACGTGCGACCGGGGTCGGCTGCTCGACCTGGTAGAAAATTTCACGCTCTTTTCCGATCACAAGGCCGGGCTGGTAAAAATCATCGGCCAGAACCACCAGTTCCTCGGGGTGAACAACGCCATCGCCTCGATGCTAGAAGCGCGCAGGTCAGGCCACGGGCGCGGCGGCGTGTTCTGGCAGACGCAGGGCAGCGGCAAGAGTTTTTCGATGGTGTTTTTCGCGCAGAAGGTGCTGCGCAAGGTCACAGGCAACTGGACATTCGTGGTCGTGACCGACCGCGTGGAGCTGGACGACCAGATTGCGACGACGTTCAAGGCGACCGGCGCGGTGAGCGAGGCCGAGGGTGACGAATGCCACGCCGCGAGCGGCGCGCACCTGCGGGAGCTGCTGCGCGGGAATCATCGCTACGTTTTCACGCTCATCCATAAGTTCCAGACGCCGGAGTTGCTCTGCGACCGGCCCGACGTGATCGTGCTCACGGACGAGGCCCACCGCAGCCAATACGACACGCTGGCGCTGAACATGCGCGCGGCCTTGCCCAAGGCGTTGTTCCTCGCCTTCACCGGCACGCCGCTCATCGCCGGCGAGGAACGGACGAAGGATGTGTTCGGCGAATACGTTTCCGTCTATGATTTCCAGCAATCCGTCGAGGACGGCGCGACCGTGCCGCTCTTTTACGAGAACCGCACACCAGAGTTGCAGCTCGTGAACCCGGACCTGAACGAGGACATCTACAATCTCATTGAGGAGGCGGAACTCGATCCCGAACAGGAAGCGAAGCTCGAACGGGAGCTTTCCAGGCAATACCACATCCTCACGCGCGACGACCGGCTGGAGACGGTGGCGCAGGACATCGTGCGGCATTTCCTCGGGCGCGGCTTCGTCGGCAAGGCGATGGTGGTGTCCATTGACAAAGCCACCGCGCTCAAGATGCACGACAAGGTGCGGAAGCACTGGGCGGCGGAACAGAAGAAGGTCGTGGCGGCCATCGCCAAGTTGGATGCCGTCAAGGGTAACCGGAGCGACGAACAACTGGCCCAGCTGGCGGAGCTGAAGGCACGGCTCGCGTTGCTGACCGGCACCGACATGGCGCTGATCGTCTCACCGGGGCAGAACGAGATCGCGCAGATGCAGGCGCGCGGGCTCGACATCGTGCCGCACCGCCAGCGCATGGTGGCATCGCAGCCGCCATTGGACGAGAAATTCAAAGACCCGGACGACCCGCTGCGGATCGTGTTTCTGTGCGCGATGTGGCTGACGGGCTTCGACGCGCCGAGCTGCTCGACCGTCTATCTGGACAAGCCGATGCGGAACCACACGCTCATGCAGACCATCGCCCGGGCGAACCGGGTGTTTGCCGGCAAGCATAGCGGCGTGATCGTGGACTACGCCAATGTCCTCACCTCGCTGGAGAAGGCGCTGGCCATCTACGGGCCGGGTGGCGGGGGTGGCGGGCCGGTCAAGGACAAGGCCAAGCTGGTCGAGGCGCTGCGCGCGGCGATGACGGCGGCGACGGGTTTTTGCCTTGGCCGAGGCGTGGACCTGGCGGCGATGGAAAAGCTGCCGCTTGGCGGCATAGAGCGCCTGGATCACATGGATGCGGCGGTGAACGCCCTGATCGCCCCGGAGGCGCAGCGCCGGGAGTTCCTCGGCCACCAACGATTGGTGAACACGCTCTATGGAGCCGTGAAGCCCGATCCGGTGGCGCTGGAGTTTGGCGGCCGGGTGGCCTGCCTCACCGCCATCGCCGACGCCATCCGCGCCAAGCTCAATCCCGAGCCGGTGGACGTGTCGGCGGTGATGGAGGACATCGGCAAGGTGCTGGATGCGTCCATCACGGACGTGGCGATGCCGACGAAACCGGCCCCCTTGCTGGATCTGTCGAAGATTGATTTCGCGGCGCTGGCCAAACGGTTCAAGCAGTCCAAGACCAAGAACACCGACCTGGAGGTGTTGAAAGCCGCCATCCGCGCCCAGCTCGAAAAGCTGCTACGCATCAACCGAACGCGGGCGGACTACCTAGAGAAATTCGAGGAGCTGATCGCCGACTACAACGCCGGCAGCCAGAACATTGACGAATTGTTCGAGGCCTTGCTGAAACTGAGCCGCGCCCTCGACGAGGAACAGGTGCGCCATGTGCGGGAGGAGCTTTCCGAAGACGAGCTGACGATTTTTGACCTCCTCACCCGGCCCGAGCCGGAGCTGACGGCCGACGAACGGGCCGAGGTGAAGAAAGTCACACGGCAGCTTTTTGAGCGGCTGCAATCGGTGCTGGTGCTGGACTGGCGCAAGCGGGCCAGTAGCCGGGCGCAGGTGCAGGAGGCCATTGCTGACACGCTCGATCGGTTGCCCGAGGCCTACACGCGCCCGATCTTTCAGAAGAAGTGCGCGGTGCTGTTTGAGCACGTGTATGAGGCGCAGCGAGTGGGCTGAGTTATGACTGCAATCTACAAGCTTCCGCCGGCGCTCCCCGCGCATCTTCGTTTTCGCTCCCGGCCGGTGCATGCGCGCAAGATCAGGGCCGTCATCCCCACTTACAAGGATTGGGAGGGATTGCGCGTCACCCTCGACAGCCTGCTAAATCTAAAGACCCCGCCTGCGAGAATCTCCGTCGCCAACGACAATCCCGATGATTTCGTGCCGGAGTGGCTGAAGGACTATCCGGTCCAGCTCGTTAATTACCCAGGCAATTGCGGTCCCGCCGAGGCGCGCAACCGGGCTTTCGGATTCACAGGTGAGCTGGGTGATTTCGCTCATATCTGGTCCGTAGCCGCCGCAATCAAACACCGTAAAGGTATTCCCAGTTACTGGCGCAGCGGTCACGTGGAGCCACTCACCTATGACGATAAAAATCCCGAGCCACGTGAGTTCCGGTGGAATTCAGAACTTGATTGGGTCTATTTCACCGACTGCGGCTGCACCCATTCGCCGGATCTGTTCTTGGAGTTTGAAAAAGCCTGGGGCGAATGCGGCGACTGTTGCGTGGCCATCAGCGGTCCGATTACCGGTTCAGGCGAGGGGCCGATCAATGACTACATGACCCATCAGGGCGTCTTGAACCCGCCGTTGGAGCAAAACATCCATGGCGTCCATATTCCTCAGGCGATTATCACGGCCAATGCCCTAGTCGCAGCGTTGCCCTTCGCGTTTCTCGGCGGCTTTAACACGGAGTTCAAGGAGGCTGCGGGCGAAGACTTGGATATTGGCATCCGGCTCCGTCAGCTTGGTGTGATTGCATGGGCCCCGCAGGCAATAGCGGCTCATCGCTTTGATGAGAGTGAATCGGATTTCTACAAGCGCTTCCGACGTTACGGCCGTGGTAACCGTCGTCTTGAGCTCATGCACAATTTGCCCTGCCTACGCGCCCGCCCTTTCAAGCCGGATCAGGATCACAAACCTGATCACCACCGACTGGCGAAAATTGCCTGCGAGGCTATGCAAGCCGGTTACGACGAGGCTGTGAATGTTAAGGAACGCGGCGTGCTCCGTGTCTTATCCGACGACCCTGTTTGATGTGAGCCATGTGCACGCGCTTCACCTTTCACGAGCCGGACAAGGCCATAGCGGCAATCGCCGCCGCCCTCGCACGCGAGATCGCGTTGCCCCCGGAGCCGCTGCGCGCGCGCTGGAACGCCACCCTCACCCACGTCATGCCCGTCGTCTCCGCCAGCACCGACGGCCCCGAGCTGCGCGGCATGGTCTGGGGTCTCGTGCCGGCCTATGCACGGAGCCAACCCCTCCCCTCCGACCGAATGCAGGAGCGCGAGGTGAGCCGCTACGTCAGCAACAGCCGAAACGAAGGGCCGGCCTGCCACGCCACGCCGGAGGCCGAGCCGCCCGAGCTGGCGCTGGGATAAATGGACCCATTGACAAGAGCCGTGCATGAAGCCCCGGAATCGCCCACGGCCAAGACCGGGGCCATCGTCCTGGCCACCGCCGCGCCACGGAGCGCGGGTCATTAACCCCCACCAAGTGCATCCGCTACACGTTCCACCGGCCGGATGAGGCGCTGGCGAAGGTTGCGCCGCCGCCAACCGCAATTCACCCTCCCTCAATCCATCCATCCCCACCCCCACCCATGAAAACACCCCGCCGTTCAGCCCCAGTCCGCCCCTTCTCCCCCAGCGCCGCCTTTCTGCTCGCCCACCCCTGCCTCACCATCCAGCAGCCGTGGGCCGAGCTGATTCTGCTCGCTGACAAGGACGTGGAAAACCGCTCGTGGCGGACGAAGCATCGCGGGCCGCTGCTCATCCACGCCGGGATGAATCTTGTGTCTAAAGCCACCCAAGCGGATTACATCGCGCACTCCCCCGGCTACGAGAATTTCCCATTTGACCGCCTCGACTACGGCGCGGTCATCGGCGTCGTGGATGTCGTGGATTGCGTGACCAAGCACGCCAGCCCCTATTTCGGCGGACCCTTCGGCTTCGTCCTCGCTAACCCCCGCCGGTTCACGCGCCCCCTCCCGATGAAAGGCCGCCTCGGGATGTTTCACCTCCGCCACACCGACCTCCCGCCCGGCCTGAATTAGGCACTTGTAGGTGGCGAAGGTGACAAGCTGATGAGGATCACAAACTCCACGCAGACCTCAGATTGATTGTCGCCCATGTGCGTCCGCTACACCTTCCACCGGCCTGACGAGGCGCTTGCGAAGATCGCCGCCGCGCTCGCGCGCAAGCTCGCGCCGTTGCCGGAGTGGGCGCGGCCCCGGTTCAACGTCACTCTCACGCACGTCATGCCCGCCGTCGCTGCCGGGACCGACGGGCCGGAACTGCGCGGCATGGTGTGGGGCCTGGTCCCGTTCTACGAGCGCAGCAAGCCTCAGCGGCGGATGCTGCCCAACGCAAAGGCCGAGACGGCCACCACGCTCTCCGCTTTCAAGCAGTCCGTGGCCACGCGCCGCTGCCTTGTCCCCGCCAACGGATTTTATGAGTGGCAGGCCGTGGGCAAGCTGAAGCTGCCGCACCTGTTCACCCTCCGTGACGAGGAGCCCTTTGCCTTCGCCGGCATCTGGGAACCCGGCGAGGAGGAGGCCGAGGTTGAACAGGAGGGAACGGAGAGAAAGGAGGGCCGAGCCGGGAGCATGCCCGGCAGCTTCGCCATCTTGACCACGACGCCCAACGACCTCGTTGCGCCGATTCACAACCGAATGCCGGTGATCCTCACCGCCGACGCCATGCGCCGTTGGCTCGGCAGCGACCCCTTGCCCGAAGAAGAATACCGCTCCCTCACTGCGCCGCTCCCCGCCGACCGGATGCAGGCCCGCCCCGTGAGCCGCTACGTGAGCAACAGCCGCAACGACGGCCCGCAATGCCACGCTGCGCCGGATGCCCCGTCGCCGGAATTGGCGCTGGGGTGATTTGGCTCGTCTTTACGTGTGCTCGGGTTTGGCTCCCGGCAAGCCACAGACCCATAACAACAAACCAAGGAGACAAAATGAAAGGCAGACAAAAAGGGCGACCCACTAAATGGGTTCAAGCGAGCGTTGAGCAGTTGATTGACGTTAATCGTGCCGGCATCAGGTTCGATGTCTCCGCAAAATGGAAACGTAACGAGAAGACGGTTGGCACACTCATCGTAAGCGTTGGAGGCCTTCGGTGGCTTCCCCGTCATGGGAGGGCAACGCGATGGCGAGATTGGAACCAAGTCGAGGCGTGGTTGATGGAAAAGGGATAGGCAGCACATCAGCTCTTGCCACCTCTCAGCCGCCGCTCCCGCCCCGGATCAATCTCCTCCAGTTCCGGCGTCGGAATCCGCGTGAACGCGATCCGCATCGGCGCGTTGTCCTTGGCCCCAAACGCCCCGCCGTAGAACACCGAGCCGTTGCCGAAGGTCTGGTTGAGCGTGTCCACCGCGTGATGCAGGCGCTCGCGGGCCGTCTCCTGTTCCTTCGCAAAGAGGTCTGGCGTGTGGCCGTTCATTGCCAGCAGCCGGTTGAGCACCACCCCCACTTGCATCGGCTTCCGCCGCCGCAGTTCCGCCGGCCTCTGGGCCCAGAGCTGGTTGAGCGCGCCCGTCAGCGTGAGCGTGTCTTGCGTCTCGGTCAGCCGGAGTTCCTCGCCCCAGCTCGCGCCGTCCGCATAGCCGACGAAGACCGCCAGCCCGCCGGCATAGTGGCCCATTGACCGCAGCCGCATCGCGGCCATTTGCAGCAGCCGATGCAGCACCCCCAGCGACCCCGCTTCCGTGCGTTTGTCAGGCGGCAGCACATGGGACTTGCCGACCGTCCTATGCGTCGGCGGCGGCAGTGGGATGTCCTCCCCGCGCAGGCGCCCGTGCATCCGCTCCCCCTCCACTCCGCCCCAGATGCCGCGCAACGTCGCCTTGGTGGCCCCGTAGAGCCCCGCCACGGTGGCAATGCCGTGCGCGCGCAGCCGTGCGTCCATGCGCGGGCCGATGCCGCAGAAATCCGTCGTTTCCAGCCCGAGGAGCTTTTGCGGGATGTCGGCATCCTCCAGGACGACGAGGCCGTCGGGCTTCTGCATGTCGGTCGCGAGCTTTGCCAACATCCAGTTGGGCGCGATGCCGATGGAGCTGGTCAGGCACGGGCCGACGTGCCGGGCCACGCGCTCCTTGATCTGGCGGGCCACGGCCACGGCCTTCTCGCGCGGGGCAAACGTGGCGGTCAGGTCGCACTCGACCTCATCAATGGATTTTACATTGGTGACGTGGATGCACGCCTCGATTTCCGCCACGAGCCGCCGATGATAGTCGATGTAAAGCGCAGGCCGCTGCGCCACGATGACGATGCCAGGGCAAAGCGCCCGCGCCTCGCGAATGCCTGTCCCGACCTTCACCCCCCGCGCCTTGGCCGCGTAGCTGGCGGCGATGCAGCAGGTGGTTTCCGCCATCACCGGCACGATGCCGACGGCCTTGCCGCGCAACTCAGGCCGCTCCTGCATCTCGCACGAGGCGAAGAAGGAGTTGAAGTCCACGGCAAGAGTTCTCAGGGCCATTGCGGGCCGCACGGTTGCCCCGGCCCCGGCGCGGTCAAAAAGAGAATTTCCCGCCAGCGTTTCCTTCGCCCCGCCAGCCCCTTGCGGGAGTTATTTTCCGCCCCGCCGCGTTTTCAGTCGGCGACAGAGGGGAAATCAAAAGCGGTGTCGCCGCCCAACAGTCTTTGATTCGAGCCACGCCTTTAGGGCGGCCTCCTCAAAATAGATCCGCCGGGCGTTCATGCGGATGAACGGCACGCCGGCCGCTCGCACGGCAGCCCAGAACGAGCCGGTGTCGGTGTAACCGAGGAGGGCTTTGACCTCGTGCGACCGGAGGAGACGCATGCCGTCAAGAATCGGGGCGGCAACGCAGGGTGTCGATTTCCGTAGGTAGTTCATGGCCCCCATCGCGTGCGCGCAGTGGTGGCTGTCAGTCAAGCGCAGGCATCACACCAAGATATTTTCGCGCCCCAACGCGACGAGCAGCCCGCAACCCGGCCAAAGTTAGGCGCGTTCTTTGCGCTCCCCGTTCTCGGCGTGTGTCGGCGTAATCTTAGGACTTTGGCGCGTTTCTTTTAGGACTTAGGACAAAATTTCCCAACAAAAAGCCCCGCAACCTTCTGGGATACGGGGCTTTGTAGTGAAATGGAGCAGGCGAAGAGACTCGAACTCTCGACGTCCACCTTGGCAAGGTGGTGCTCTACCAACTGAGCTACGCCTGCGGACTGGGAGCGGCAGAAAACGGGGCCGGACGGGACACGTCAACCGCTTTTTTCACATGGCCTCGAACTCCAGAACCTGCCCCTCGCGGGCGTTGGCGGGCAGCGGGACAAGCTGCGCCCCCTGCCAGAGCGGCACCGCATCGGCGCCATAGAGGAAGCGCAGCAGCGGCAGGAGGCGTTTAGCCGCGTCCGAGCGGAACACCACCTGGACCGGCAGGCGGATGGGATAGTCGCCGCTGAAGATGCTTTCCGCCGTGGGCAGGAAGGCCACCTCACGCGAGCCGCGCGCGACTGGCAGGGTCTTGAGGTCGCGCCGTCCGACCGGCGGCAGCGGAAGGATGGCAATGCCGCCGTCGGCGGCGATGACCTGGCGCTGCGCGGCGGGCGGGTCGTCGGCCACGGCCACGGCAGCTCGGAGCGCGGGGGTGGCGAGCACCTTGTGGCGAAACAAATCGTAAGACAGCCCGCCGCCCGGCCCGCAGAGGATGGGGCTGACCGGACGCCGGCCCCAGTCGTCGTTGGGGCTGAGCCCGAGGTTGAACCAAAATTTCGGCGGGCTGGACTCCGACGCGGAGAAAACCTGCTGGAGCTGCCGAAACGTGACTTGCTCCAGAGGCAGGCCGGCGGGCACGACAACGGCGGCGGTGCAAAACGCGACCGGACGCGCGACGAGCGGCGCGGCGGGGGGCTTTTCGTCGTCGGCGAACACTAACAAGGCAAGGTCGGCCTTGCCGGCCTGCATCGCCTCGAGCCCGGCGCGGCTGCCGGCGAGCTTCAGCGTGACGGTGAGGCCGGCGCGCTTGGCGAATGCGGTGACGCCGGCGGAAAAATCCGGGCCGAGCAGGTCGGAGCCGGCGACCGTCAGCACCGCGTCGGCGGCGCGCAACGGCACGGCTACCAGCAGAAGCGAAAAAATGATCGTGCTGAGACGCATGAAAATGAAGTCAGCCCGGCCCGCCGACCAAAGGAAAGTGAATTTGTCCATGCTGCACGCCGGCCTTCAGCCCACGGACAAGCCCTGGCCATCTACACAGCAGGCTCATCGGCGGTTTAAACAGCACGCCGCACCCACGACCCTTCGGGGATCGGCCGAACACGCCGGGAAACCGCGCGTCACCTTTCGAGCTATTTTCATTTGTCAATCACGTCGAGCTCGGGCCACTGGGCGAGCTTGCGGTGGAGCGTGCGGCGGCTCACGCCCATGAGCTTGGCGGCGTCGGTGCGGCTGCCGCGCGCCTTGATCAGCGCCTCGCGCAGGAGGCGTTTTTCATTCTCCTCGACGGAGAGCGAGCCAGCTGAGTTCGCTTGGCTGTAGGCCGGCTCGATGAGCTGGCTGTTCGACGCCGAACGGGAAGCCACGTCGGCGACGTGGACTACAGCGGAACCAACCGTCGCCGGCCCCTCGCCACGGAACTTTGGTTCCAGGTCGTATTCCGTCAGCTTGCCGCCGCGCCGGAGCACGACGGCGTTCTCGCAGAAATTTCGCAGCTCGCGGATGTTGCCCGGCCACGCATAGGCCGTCAGATAACGCAGCGCGCCGGGCTCGACCGCCGGCGGCTCGACCCCGTTCTCCGCCGCGAAAAAATTCAGATAGTGCGCGAGCAGCAGCGGCACGTCCTCGGCGCGCTCGCGCAGCGGCGGCATGGTGATGCGGACGACGTTGAGCCGGAAGAACAGATCCTCGCGGAATTTCCCCTCCCGCACGAGCCGGTCGAGCGGGCGATTGGTCGCGGCGACGAGGCGCACGTCGAGCTCCAGCGGTTTGTTGCCGCCGACGCGCTCAATGGCCTTCGTTTCCAAAAACCGCAGCAGCTTTACCTGCGTCGAAGCGGAAATCTCGCCGATCTCATCGAGAAATAGCGTGCCGCCGTCGGCGGACTCAAAGCGCCCCACCCTCTTCTCCATCGCGCCGGTAAACGCGCCGCGCTCGTGCCCGAAGATCTCGCTCTCCAGCAGGTTCTCCGACAACGCCGCGCAATGCACCGCGATGAACGGCGCGCGCGCGCGCGGGCTGCTCTGGTGGACGGCCTGTGCGACCAGCTCCTTGCCGGTGCCCGACTCACCCTCGATGAGCACGGTCGCCCGCGACGGCGCGACGAGCTTCACGCGCTCGATCACGTCCTTCAGCTTCTGCGAGTGGCCCACGATGCCCTCGAAGGAAAATTTCTCGTCGAGACGCTCGTGGAGCTGCTTCACCTCAGCCTCGAGTGTGCGCGACTTGAGCGCGCGCTGGATGAGCATCTCGAGCCGGCCGAGGTTGACGGGCTTGGTGAGAAAATCCACCGCGCCGCGCCGCATCGCGTCCACGGCGGTGTCAATGCTGCCGTAGGCGGTCATCATGATGACGGCGGGCCGGTGCGGCAGCGCGAGGGCGTGGTCAATCACCTTGAGGCCCGACTTGCCGGGCATGCGCAGATCGGTGAGGACGACGTCGTAGTCCTGCGCGGCGAGGAGGTTGAACGCCTCGTCGGCGTTGGCGGCGACGGACACGTCGTAGTTTTCCGCGAGCGCCTGTTGCAGGCCGTCGCGGGTGTGCTTCTCGTCGTCCACGATGAGAACGCTGGGGACCATGCCCCTATGAACACGCGGCGCGGGCGGAGGGGTCAACGGGAAACCGGGCTGTTGCGCGTAGAACGGGATGGGCGGCCTTCCATAAGAACGCGCACTCCCCCATTGCTGTAAGACCATTTCCCATCCGCGTAGGAAACATCCTCGAACACATAGCCCGTCACAATGGTTCGGAGTCCCGAAGGGAGGACGATAGACAACCACTGAGTTTGGGGGTGGTAAGTCCACTTGCCGATTTTGACGCCGTTGTTTTCGAAGACGATCTTGGCTGTTTCAAGATCCTTAATCCACGCTTCGGTCTCGACGCGAGTTAAGACACGATCAACTGGATCGAAAAAACCGTGATCTAACGCTTCGACGGCAGCGCGATTGTCGGGCTGAGATTTCTCTCGCAGCCATTGGGGCAGGGAAGCCTTGAGTTGTTCCCACCTTCCGTCGCTAACAGGGACATTGATTTCGGCGGCAGAAGGCGCAGCCGCTGGCTTTGCCACCGCCGGTTTCTGCGGACGCGTGAAACCCATGAAGACAGCCACGAATATCAACGCGTAAAAGGCGTAAAAAAGTGCTGGTTTCCAGCGCATGAACCCATTCCGTCCACCATGCGGCGCGAGTCAATCTCCCCTTTACGTCACACGCATCATGCAGTCACGGTTTCCAGCGAGCAGCCGTCTGTGGTGGCGCTCGGGGTTTCGCAGTTGGGGCGGGCGATGACGCCGGGGTAAGGCTCCAGCGAAAACTCGCGCTCGGCCGCGCCGGCGGCGAGGAGGTGGCGGTCGCAGATGGCGAAGAGGTCAGCCTCGGTTTCGGCGCGGCGCATCTCGTGGAGGAACGCGCCGGCGGCGTCCACGCTTTGGCCGACGAAGTTCAGATATTTCTTCATCTTGTTCACGTGGGCGCGCTCAGGGAGCTCAGGCGTCTGGGTGACGCGGTAGAGGCGTTCGATGTAATCGCGCACGTCGGCGAGCGTGGGGCGGAAGATCTTCGACTGGTGGAGCGCGTTGACCCAAACGCGCTGGTTTGAAGCGGACGCACCGGTCAGCGGGTTGGAGTCAACCCGCTCCACCTCAAACTGCTCGCGGCATTGGCGGAAGATCCACGGGTTGCGGATGGCGTGGCGGCCGATCATCACGCCGGCGGCGCGCGTGTCGGCGAGGACGGCGGCGGCGCGGGCGGCGGAAACGATGTTACCATTGGCAAGCACAGGACAGCGGGCGCGGGCGACGGCGCGGGCAATGAAATCGTAGTGAACCTCGCCGCGATACATCTCCTTCACGGTGCGACCGTGGACGCTGAGGAGGTCAACGCGGTGCTCGTTGACGAGGTCGAGGAGACGGTCGAAGTGCGCGGTGTCGTCGAAGCCGATGCGCATCTTCACGGTGAAGAGGCCGGGCACAGCGGCGCGGAGCGTGGCAAGGATCTCGCCGACGCGCGCGGGGTCGCGGAGGAGGCCTCCGCCGACGTTCTTCTTGTAAACCTTGGGCGCGGGGCAGCCGAGGTTGAGGTCAATGCCAGCGACGTTATGCGTGAGGAGCGCGGCAGCGGTGCGCGCGAGGTGGCCGAGGTCCTCGCCGATGAGCTGGGCGAAGATGGGACGGCCGGTGGCGTTCTCGTCAATGGAGCGGAGGATGTGCTTTTCCGGCTGCGACTGGGCGTGGACACGGAAAAACTCCGTGAAAAAATAATCGGGCGCGCCGTAGTGTGCGATGACCCCCATGAAGGCGAGGTCAGTCACGTCCTGCATCGGCGCGAGTGCGGTGAGCGGCTGGCCGGGCACCTGCGGCGGCGGGAGCAATGCGGCTACCGGGCGGGACAGATGGGACGAAGGGGACGAGATAGGCGCGGCCATGCGGCAAGGCGATCACTTATCCTCCTCGTCAGACGGCTCGTCCTTTTCGTCGGACTGATCTTCATCGCTCTCGTCGTCAGTTTTTTTGGCCTCGTCGGCCTGCTGCTGGAGCACGCGCTGGAGAATTTCGGTCATGTCCTCGACCGTGTCGAAGACCGCGCGGGCGACAAAGAGGGGGCGCTCCTGTTGGAGGGCGAGCACGATGGAGTCGCTAGGACGGGCGTCCACCTCGACGTATTTCTTGCCCAGCTCGTTTTCCATGCGCAGGAGGATGCGGGCAAAAAAGGTGCCGCCATTAACGTCGTTGATCACGACATGCTCGAGCCGCGCGCCGAGACCAGCGAGAATGTGGCCAATGAGGTCGTGAGTGAGCGGGCGCTCTTTCTTCACCCCGGCGAGCGTCATCTGGATGGCGTTGCCGACGGAGTGGTCCACATAGATGACAAAGGCCTTGGCATCGGTGCCGAGGAACACGGCGCAGCCGTTGGCGGTGGGCATGACGCCTTTGACGGAGACAGCGATGTGGTCGGCGGGCATGGCGGGCAATGTGCCGACCGCAGGCGAAAGCGCAATCCGCTTCCGCGCGCGGCGCAGCTGACAATAGGATGCAGGCTGGAAGTCTGCGCTACTCGTAGCCGAGGAGGTGGATGCCGTCGCGACGGGCCCGGGTGAGGACGGCGGGAGCGTCGAGTAGGAGCACCTGACGGGCGGAGAGGGCGGCGGCGGTGAGGCCGGCCTCGCGCATGGCGTCGAGCGTGCGAAGACCGAAGCAGGGCACGTCGAAACGGAAGTCCTGCGCGGGCTTGACGGTTTTCACGAAGAGCGCGCCGTCGCCCGCGAACTCGCCAGCGCGGCGAAGCATGGCGTCGGTGCCCTCGAAAGCCTCGACGGCGAGCACCGTGCCGCGCCGCACCACGCAGCCCTGGCCGATGTCGAGGCGCGCGCACTCGCGGGCGATAGTGACACCGTGGGCGAGATGCTCGGGTTCGACAGGGAATTTTTTCCCGGTCAGACAGCCAGGAGCGACCACATGGGCGTCGAGAAAGGCGCGGGCATCGAGGAGCGTGACGCTGAGTGCCTCAATCTCGGCAGCGATGGCGCCGAAAATGGTCTCGGCGTTGCGGCGTTTGAGGGAGAGAAGAATTTTGGCGGCCTTGAGGTCGGGATGGAGGCCCTGGAAGAGGCGGCGGGGGGTGATCTGGCCGGCCATGAGCGCGGCGCCGGAGCCAAAATCGGTCAGCGCCCGGAGCATTTTTCCGAGCTGGCCGACTTTGAGGACGCGCCGGTCGCTTTCGGGAAACGAAGCGACGAGGTCGGGCGGGGTCTCGCCCTCGAAAGCGATGAGTCTTAACGGCACGCCAGCGGCCCGGATGGCGGCGGCAGAAAGGCGCGGATAGTCCCCCTGGCCGGCAATGAGCGCAACGGGGCGGCGCGGATCGAAGTTGGGCGGGAGAAACGCGGACTGCGGCACATCGCCATGAGAACGGATAACGGAACGGGGAGAAGGAAAATCATACGCGGGGAGGGCCAGACATTAGGCCAACTCCCCGCCCCCAGCTCCGACGCACCGGTCGAGGGTCAGCCCTGCGCGCCGTAGTATTTTTTGTAGCTCCGGTAGTAGCGGTAATTGGAATAATACTCGATGCGGCGAGGCGAGAGACCGTTGAGCACGACGCCGAGGATCTCGTTTTTGCCGCTGCGAAGCGCCTTGATGTAGAGACGGATGTGCTTCCGGTAAGAACAGCCGGCCCGCCTACTACGAACAGGGCGAGCAAGAGATCCTTTTTGCTCGCACCCATACACAGCCAGAAGGCTAGGGTGTTCACCCTAAAACAAGATATTTCCAGCTATTGTTCAACAACAATGTTCAAAATTTTTCCCGGCACAAAGATTATGCGCTTGAACGACTTACCGGCTATGAACGGGGTCACGCGCTCATGTTTTTGCGCTAACGCGACGACCTCATCCTGGCCTGCACCCGCCGGAGCCATGATTTCGCCCCGATGCTTGCCGTTGATTTGGACGACAATTTTCTGCTCGGTCACGACCAGTCGGGCGGCGTCGAACTGCGGCCAAGGCGCGTGTTGGATGGACGCGCCCGCCTCACCTCCACCGAGCCGCGCCCAAAGTTCCTCGGCCAAATGCGGCGCGAAAGGCGCGAGCACTTGCAGGAACGCCAGCACGGTCGCGCGGCTCACGACCGGCGCCTTCTGGAGCGCGTTGGCGAAAATCATCATCTGCGAGATCGCGGTGTTGAAGCGCAGCGCCTCGATGTCGTCGCCCACCTTTTTGATCGTCTCGTGCAGCAGCCGCGTCAGCTCAGCCGGCTCGGCGGCGGTCGCGGAGATTTTCGGGTTCACGCCGCCGTCGGCCGCGAGGCACTCGCGCCAGACCTTGTGCAGGAAACGGTGCACGCCCTCGATCTGCTGCATGCTCCACGGCTTCATCGCCTCCAGCGGGCCGAGGAACATCAGGTAGAGCCGCAGCGTGTCGGTGCCGTGCGACGCGATGATCGTGTCCGGGCTGACTACGTTGCCCCGGCTCTTAGACATTTTTTCGCCGTCCTCGCCGAGGATGATGCCTTGGTGAAACAGCTTCGTGAACGGCTCGCTCTGCGGCACCACACCGAGGTCGAACAGCACCTTGTGCCAGAAACGCGCGTAGAGCAGATGCAGCACCGCGTGCTCCGCGCCGCCGACATAGAGGTCGGGCACGCCCCAGTAGCGCAGTGCCTCGGGCGAGGCGAACGCGGCGTCGTTCGCCGGATCGGTGAAACGCAGGTAATACCAGCACGAGCCGGCCCACTGCGGCATGGTGTTGGTCTCGCGCCGGCCGCGCACCCAATGCTCGCTGGCGGGTTGCGGCTGCGCGGCGGGAAGCGATTCGCCGGTTTTGAAATTGAACCAAATCTCCAGCCAGTCGGTAACGTTGGCGAGCGGGCTCTCGCCGTTGCCACTCGGCAAATACGACGACACCTCGGGCAACGTGAGCGGCAGCGCGCCCGCCGACAGCGGCAGCGCGAAATGCGTGACGCCGTCCTGCGCGAACGTCACCGGCGACGCCGGCAAATCCGTCCGCACAGCGGCGGCGCGGCGGTAGTCGGCCTCGCTCACCCACACGATGGGAAACGGCTCGCCCCAGTAACGCTGCCGCGAGAACAGCCAGTCGCGGAGCTTGTAGGTGACGGTTTTCTTGCCGAGGCCTTTCGCTTCGAGCCACTCGGTGATTTTCTGTTTGGCTTGGCTGATTGGAAGGCCGGTGATCGAAATTTCTGTTCCGCTCGAACGCTTGAGCAACCCCTCGCCGGTGAATGCTTCAAACTTATAGCAGGTGGCGGCGTATCTTGAGCTGAGCCCATCCACGAAGCTTTCTGCCGGGACGTTGTCGTAAATTTTTGCCTCTTCGGTTTTCCCTTCACGGATCAGATACCGTTTGGCCGCTTCGACTAGCCACTGCGCCGATGGTTCAATAACGACCCGCATGGGCAGGTCGTATTGTTTCGCGAACTCCCAGTCCCGCTCGTCGTGCGCCGGCACGGCCATGATCGCGCCGGTGCCGTAGCCCGTCAGCACATAGTCGGCGATCCACACGGGCACGCGCTCGCCGTTGACGGGGTTGATCGCATACGCACCAGTGAACACGCCCGACTTTTCTTTCGCCAGATCCGTGCGCTCCAGGTCGCTCTTGCCCGCCGCCTTCCGGCGATACGCCGCGACGGCGTCGCGCTGCTCCGGCGTCGTGAGCGCGTCCACCAGCGGATGCTCCGGCGCGAGCACCATGTAGGTGCAGCCGAACAGCGTGTCGGGCCGCGTGGTGAAAACTTTCAGTTTTTGTAGGTCAGGGTTTATCCCCGACGTGTCGGGCATGAAGCCCGACCTACGTTCGATCTCGAACGAGACCTCCGCGCCCTCGCTCCGCCCGATCCAGGCCTCCTGCATCCGCTTCGTCGAATCGGGCCAGTCCACGTCCTTGAGGTCGGCGAGCAGGCGCTCGGCGTAGGCGGTGATGCGCAGCACCCACTGGCGCAGGTTGCGCCGCTCGACCGGGAAGCCGCCGACCTCGCTCTTGCCATCCACGACCTCCTCGTTGGCGAGCACGGTGCGCAGCTCCGGGCACCACCACACGGGGCGCTCGTCCACATAGGCGAGACCGCGCGAGAAGAGCTGTAAAAAAATCCACTGCGTCCAGCGGTAGTATTTCTCGTCGGTGGTCGCGAGCTCGCGTTCCCAGTCGTAGGAGAAGCCGAGCGCCTTGATCTGCCGCTTGAAGTTGGCGATGTTGGCGGCGGTGTTCGCCGCCGGGTGCGTGCCGGTTTTCACCGCGTGCTGCTCGGCGGGCAGGCCGAACGCGTCCCAGCCGATCGGGTGGAGCACGTTGAAGCCCTTCGCACGCTTGTAGCGTGCCACGATGTCGGTCGCCGTGTAGCCCTCGGGGTGGCC
>CAIPZZ010000056.1 GCA_903869665.1 uncultured Opitutia bacterium
GAGGCGGGGTTCGGCGACCCCGCCCTACAACGAGCCGACCGATGTTAGGGAAATCCGTGTTAATCCGTGTGATCTGTGGTCAAAGTTTATTTTCAGTTCCATCGCGGCGCGCTCACCAGCCGAGGGCGTTGAACGCCACAGCGAAGAACGCGTCGGCGATCACGAGCAGCAGCAGCGCCGTCACGACTGCCGAAGTGGCCGCGCGGCCCACGCCCGCCGCGCTGCGGTCGGCCTCCAGTCCGCGCAGACAGCCGGCGAGGCCGACGATGAGGCCGAAGGAGACGGCCTTGATGAGGCCGACGTTGATGGAACGCTGGGTGACAGTGACCATCATCTCGTGCCAGTAGGCGATAGGCGAGATGCCGAGCAGGCCATAGGAGACGGCCATGCCGCCGAGCACCCCGAGGGCGTTGGCGTAGAGCGCGAGGAGCGGCATCATCACGCCGAGCGCGACGACCCGCGGCAGCACGAGAAAATCCACCGGACGGATGCCAAAGGTCGTGAGCGCGTCAATTTCCTCACCGGCCTTCATGTTACCCAGCGTGGCTGCGAACGCCGCGCCCGTGCGGCCCGCGAGCACGACGGCCGTCATCACCGCGCCCATCTCGCGCACCATCGCCAGCCCGATAAGGTCGGCCAGGTAGATGTCGCCGCCGTATTGGCGGAGCACGATCGCGCCGGTGTAGGCGAGCGTGACGCCGACCAGAAAGCCGATGAGGCTGACAATGGGCAGCGCCATCGCGCCGCACTGCTGCATCTCGTCGAGGCAGTCGCGCCAGCGGAATTTGCCCGGGTCGCGCGCGACCCGGGCGGCGGCAAGCGAGCACTCGCCGACGAAGGCGGCGATCTCGCCCGTCTTGTGCCACACGTCGGTCGCCGCGTGGCCGACGGTCGCGAGCGGGTTTTGCATGGGCTCCGGTGGGGCGGCGTCGGTCGGCGGCTCCGCGCCGGTGAGCTGGTCGGCCAGCCGTCGCAACGCCGCTGGCAGCGCGCTCAGGTCGCAATAGGCGTCATGCCCCCGACACCAGCGCAAGGCCTCGCCCACGAACAGCACCAGCGCGCTGTCCCAGCCGGCGAGGTCGGGGGCCGGCTCCAGCCGCACGCGCGGCGGGGCGGCAGTTTCACCGCTGCGGCGCGCGAGACCGGCACTGGCGAGCGCGTCGCCCCACGCAGGCCGCGTCTCCGTGATGCGCCAGCGCCCGCCGAGCACGACTCGCAGGCACTCGCCCTCTACGCGGGCCTCGGCGCGGGCGGTGGTATCGGCGGACGGGGCGGCGGTCATGGCACGCAGTCTGCCACGTGCGGCGCGGAGGTGAAGCCGCAAGTTGCCGGTCGTTCTTTGTTGGTTATCCCCCATTGGGCGACAACGCGATCTCTGCGATGGCCCGCCTGGGCATCAAGCCACGGCCTATACGGGATTTTTCCGCCGTTTCCACGCTTCCGTCCTTCCGCGTTTCTGCGATAATGCCGGAGTCCTATGCGTTTTCAGACTGTTCTCCTCGACCTCGACGGCACGCTCGTTGACCACTTTGCGGCCATCCACCGCTGCCACGCCTACGCGATGACGCGGCTCGGCCTGCCCGCGCCCACGCCCGCGCAGGTGCGCGCCGCCGTCGGCGGCGGCCTGGAAAACGCCATCCGCCGGCTTGCCGGCCCGGAGCACGTCGCCGCCGTGCTGCCACTTTTTCGTGCGCACATGGAGGAGACGATGCTCGACGACGTGACCGCGCTGCCCGGCGCACACGCGCTGCTCACTGCCCTGCGCGCCGCTGGCGTGCGAACCGCCGTGCTCACCAACAAGCACGGCCCCGCCGCCCGTCGCATCTGCGAGCACCTCGGCCTCGCCCCGCTGCTCGCGGCCGTCGTTGGCGCGGGCGACACCGAGTGGCTCAAGCCCGACGTGCGCCTCACCGCACACACTCTCGCCCTACTTGACGGCGACGCTACTGGCACGCTGCTGATCGGCGACTCGCCCTACGACGTGGCAACCGCCCGTGCCGCCGCCTTGCCCTGCTGGTGCGTCACGACCGGCACGCACACAGAGGCCGAGCTTGGCCCGGCTGGGGCGGACAGAATTTTTTCCGATCTCGACGAAATCACGGCCGCGCTCGCCGACTGAGCAAGGTCAGCTCGCGCGCTTGACTCCGGCACGGGGCGAGCCTTGAGTTCGGACGGTAGCCTGACGCCAGAGTAGCTCAGTGGTAGAGCAGAGGACTCATAAGCCTTTGGTCGCCGGTTCAATCCCGGCCTCTGGCACCATTTGCACCCGCTTGTCCGCGGCTCAGAATTTCAGACGGGTGTTTTCGTGGCCGCACTTGGGGCAAGGAGCGGGCTCCTCGGCGCGCGGCGCGGCGTAAAGGTTGCCGCACCGGATGCAGTGAAAGGTCGCGCGATGGCGCAGGGCGGCGAGGCGCGCGTGGTCGCGGCGGTCATACCAGAGCCAGAGGCCGGTGAAGAGCAGGCCGGTGAGCGCGCACCAGAGAACCGCGCCGGTGGTGAGGTCGAGCATGGGGCGACTCCAACGGTTCGCGCGCGCGGCGGCAACAGCCGTTTCGCGCGGGCGCACGCGATGTCAGGGCGCGGCGGCGGCCGGCGCGGGTTTGGTCTCTGCCGGTGGCGCGGCGAAGTCGAGCGGGAGATAGATTTCAACCCGCGCGTCGGCATCGTCCAGCTTGAGTCCGGGCTGCGAAACCGTGAAGTGGTGGAGACCCACCGACCACACGGCGCGGAGTTCGCGCGAGTAGCGGATGGGCTGGCCGTCGAAATAATCGCGCGGCACGGCGGGCAGGTAGGTTGGCACGAGAGCGTCGAGCGTGGCCGGCAGCTCACCGTGCTCGCGGTGGTAGAGCAGGAGGGCGAGAAAAAGTTCGGTCGCGGAAAGACGGGACTGCTCTCTGAGCCGAACGGTCTTCAGCAAAGTTACCCAGCCTGGATTGACAATGCCCAGCAGGCGGCGGCCGATGATGTTGTCGGGCCAGAACGCACCGGCGCCTTGGTAGCCCCCGCCCAAAGTCACCACGGGTAGCGCGGCACGCCGCAGATTTTCCAGCAAATCGCCGGGGAGATCAATCGCCTTCAGGGCTTCGCGAATATTATCAACGTAAATGCGGCGCGTCTTGTTGGGTTGGAACAGCCGTGGAATTTTGACGGCAAGCCGTTGCCAGATTGAGACCTTTTCCCCGTCACTTGTAACTCCCGACATCAACATGCGCATCGAATCATCGAGCAGAACCAATTCGCTGCGCACGGCATAGCCGAAGGAGTCTTTGCTTGGCCGCGATTCCCCCAGTTGCGCCAAAATCTGGCGCAAGGTGGCCGCAGACGGACCGGATTTGACGGCGACATCGCGCAAGGTCGCCAGCGCGGTGTTGGTTTGCGTGGCGGCATCAATGTATTGGATCAAAACCACACGGCTTCCCTCAATCCGGCGGTTCGCCTGAAGAATGGTGAGCACGGCCTTGACGGCCTCATCCGGATGGCCGCGCAGGCCCAAGTCGCGCGCCCGAATTTGGGCCAAGCTCTCAATTCTCCGAAAAGGCAGGAGGGGAAAAATATCGCCCAATCCCTTGGGCGGCGGCATTTGCCCGCGCGGAGTGCGCGCCACCTGCTCCCAGAGCGGCCAGATCGCGTCGGTGCCGTCGAGCCATTGTTTCGCCAGCGCGGAATCCCAATTTTCGCCTTGGGCCATTTCTTTCAGGCGGTCTCCATCGGCACCGGAAAGTTTTTCTTGCGCCAGCGCGGCGGCCTTGTTGGCGAGCACATAGGCGTTTTGG
This sequence comes from uncultured Opitutia bacterium, assembly GCA_903869665.1. GTDB lineage: Bacteria > Verrucomicrobiota > Verrucomicrobiia > Opitutales > Opitutaceae > CAIYUN01. Next base: position 3,774 of record CAIPZZ010000056.1, read on the forward strand.
TCGTCCGGCAGTGTGAGGGGCGCGATCACGATGTCGCGCACGTCGGGCGGCGGCTCGTCGGGGCAGACGAACAGCCAGAACACGCCCGCCAGCAACAGGAGGCCGAAGGCGACGGTAAGTTTTCTCAAAATCCTCCACCAACGCTTGCGGCGAGGCAGCGAGGGCGGCGTGGCCGGGGGTTCCATGCACGGAGTTTCTGGCCGAAACGGGGCGAGCGTCCATGCCGAAATGGGCGGTGACGCGGCTGTAGGGTGGGATCGCCGAATCCCGCCGGGGCATGATGTTGGCCGGGCAAGGCGGCGGGGTTCGGCGACCCCGCCCTACATCGCGGTGCAAGTGTTGCCCTTACTTTTTCTTGCGCTTCGGCCGCACGACAAAGGGCGCGTAGAGCGCGGCGCTCGCGGGGGGGACGCGCGCTTTCAGCCGGACGCCGGCCTCCTCGTGTTCCTGCGCGTGGATGTGGCCGCTGGCGTGCAGGCGGGCGACGAGGTCGTAGCGGTCAGCCGGGATGAGCAGCTCGGTGAGGTTGTCGGTGTCGGCGATAAGTTCGAGGCAGCGGGCCTCCAGTGCGTCGAGACCGGCCTTGGTCTGCGCGCTAACGAAGAGCGCGTCGGGCGCGAGCTGTCGGGCGCGGCGGCGCATGAGCGAGTCGGAGGCGTCGGTCTTGTTGAAGACGGTGACGATGGTCTTGTCGCCCGCGCCCAGCTCGGCGAGGACGGCGAGCGTGGTGGCGTGGTGTTGCTCCAGGTTGGGGCTGGTCACGTCGAGGACGTGGATCAGGAAACCGGCGACGACGACCTCCTCGAGCGTGGCCTTGAACGCCTCGACGAGGCCGTGCGGCAGGCGGCGGATGAAGCCGACCGTGTCAGTGACGAGGAGCTTGTGGTTGCCGGGGAGCGCGAGCTGGCGCGTGGTGGGGTCAAGCGTGGCGAAGAGCTTGTCCTCGGCGAGGACCGTCGCGCCGGTGAGGGCGTTGAGAAGGGTGGACTTGCCGGCGTTGGTGTAGCCGACGATGGCACAGGTGGGGATGGGCACGCGCTGGCGCTTGGTGCGCTGCACGCCGCGCTGGGAGACGACCTTGGCGAGCTCGGCCTTGAGGCGGACGATGCGGTCGCGCACGGTGCGGCGGTCGTTTTCGAGCTGCGTCTCGCCTTCGCCACCCATCGCGCCCTTGCCGCGCTGACGCGAGAGGTGGGTCCAGGCGCGGGTGAGGCGCGGCAGCGAATACTCCATGCGCGCGAGCGCAACCTGAAGGATGGCCTCGCGGGTGCGCGCGCGATCGGCGAAAATCTCCAGGATGACCTCCTGCCGGTCAATGACTCCGCCGCCGAACAGCTCTTCCCAATTGCGCTGCTGCGCGGGGGAGAGCGCCTCGTCGAGCACGATCACGTCGGCGCCCTCGGCCTTGGCCTGCTCGCAGAGTTCCTTGGCTTTGCCGCTGCCGAGGAGAAACGCGGGCGTGGGCGCTCGGAGGCTGACAAGCACGCGGCCGGTGATGGTGAGGCGGAGGTTTTCGACCAGCTCGGTCAGTTCGTTCAACAGCTCCGCGCCCTCGCCGTCGGGCATCTGGGCGGTCTGGACGCCGACAAGAAACGCACGCTCAAGCTTGGCGGGGCGGGTGGAGTCGAGAAAGTCGGCCATCAGGTGCGCCAATACAAAGGTGCAGGCCGGCAAAGTCAACCGACAGCAACATGCCCGACAGCGCTCAGCCTTCGTCCCGCGCATCCTCCGGCAGCCACCATGACCACACGGCGGCGGCGAGGGCCAGCGCGCCCGACCAGAGCAGCGCGACGCGAAACCCATCCGCGTCCTTAAGCGGCGCGACCACGCCGAACACCACCTGCGCCACCGCCGCCGCGGCACGGCCGATATTGTAGCAGAAGCCTGAGCCGGTCGTGCGCAACAGCGTCGGAAAGAGCGGCGGCAGATACATCGTGAACAGACCGAACACGCCGGAGAAAAACCCGACCAGCGGCACCCAGAACCATGCCAGTTCGCCGAAGCCGCGCGGCACGGCATAGGCACCCACCATGCCGCCGAATAGGCCGAAGAACATCAGCACGATGGCGCGGCGATTGCCCAGGCGTTGCGCGAGCCAGCCGGCGAAATAATTGCCGACAATGGACACCGCGATCATCGTGAAGAACGCAGCGGTCACGCGGCCGTCAATCTCGGAGGCGGGCGTGCGCCCATCGGCGAGGATTTTCCTTAGGTGCTGCGGATGCCAGAAGGTGAAAAGCCACCACGCCGAGAGGCTGAGCGCGCATGCGACCAGCGTCAGCCAAGTGGTGCGGGCGAGCCGGCCGCGAAACAGCTCGCGCACGCCGGGTTTCTCGCGCGCGGCGGTGTCGGCCTGAGCCCAGCTTTCCGGCTCGGGGACTTTTTTACGGATCCAAAAAACCAGAAACGCCGGCAGCACGCCGATAAGAAAAACGAGGTGGTAAGCGCTGAGCTTGGGCAGCACCGTGCGCGCCCACATCGCGCCGTCGTGAACCCAGCCGGGGTGGCCGCCCGCCTCGAAGACCTGCCGCAGCCACGGTAGCAGCAACCAGATGAGGCCGGCGGCAACGAGGATGCCGAGGTTTACGCCGCTCTGGAGCACGGCGGCGAGCCACGGCCGCCACGCCTTGGGCCATGTTTCCGCGAGCAGCGACGCGCCAACCGCCCACTCGCCGCCGATGCCGAGTGCCGCCACGAAGCGGAAGATCATTAACTGCCACCACGTCTGCGCGAACGCGCACAAGCCCGTGCACAGCGCGTAGGTGAGCACGGTAAGCGCGAGGGTGCGGCTGCGCCCGAGCCGGTCGCCGAGCCGCCCGAAGAACGAGCCGCCGAGCGCCCAGCCGAGCAAGAACGCGGCCTGGATGTAGGCTTTCCTCTCATTGACCGACGCAACGTCGGTCGTGTTGTCCATGAGCAGGAGGACGAGCGGCCCGGCCACGAGTGTGTAAAGGTGCAGCTCCATGCCGTCGAACATCCAGCCAAACCACGCGGCGAGTCCGGATTTCCACTGGCGCGGGGTGATCTCGGAGAGACGCGTGGCCTCGGGCGGCGCGGCGGGAGCGGGAGGGGGCACATCGGCGAGCGTGCGCGCCTTGCGGGCGGCGGCAAGGCCGGAAAATGTGCCTCCACCCCTCTGATTTTTCGTTTGCCCGCCTCTGGAAGGGCCGCATCCTGTTTTGCCTCGTCCGCCCATGTCCGCCGCCGCCAAAATCCTCGCCAAGCCGCTCGTGGCCTCGCCCGAGCGCCGCTCGGAGGCCGACGCCGACCTCGCCGTGGTTCGCCGCGTGCAGGCCGGCGATGTGGCGGCCTTTGACGAGCTTATTCTGCGCTACCGCGAACGCGTCGTCGGCCTCCTTTACCAGATGACCTCCAACCGCGAGGACGCCGCCGACCTTGCACAGGACGCGTTCATCAACGCCTTTCAGTCCATCCGTAGCTTCTCCGGGCAGTCGTCTTTCTTCACCTGGCTCTACCGCATCGCCATCAACGGCACCCTCACCCACCTGCGCCGCCACCGGCAGCGGACGTTTTTCAGCCTGGAAAAGATGCAGGATGACGGCGCAACCGCCGAGGTGATAGCCCGTCTGACCGACGCCAATGGGGCCGACCGGGAGACATTTGTGAAGGAATTGCAGGAAAAATTGAACGAAGCGCTGCAAAAGTTGTCTATCAAGCATCGCACCGTGATCACTCTTTTCGAAATAGACGGCCTCAGCCACGAGGAAATCGCCGAGATTATGCATTGCTCGGTGGGCACCGTGCGCTCGCGCGTTCACTACGCCAAGCAGCTCCTCCAGGCCGAGCTGTCCGTCTATCTCCGCTGAACATGTCCCACGCCCCCCAGAAGCCGACACTAGAGGAGCTGCTCCGCCTGAAACGGGCCGAGCGGCCGGCAGAGGACTACTGGGCGCGCTTCGACGCCGGGCTACGGGCCAAGCAGCTCACCGCCTTGGTCGAAAAACCCTCTTGGACCACCCGGCTACGCGCCCGGCTCGCCTGGTTCGCCGCACCGCTCGGCGCGGCGGCGGTCGCAGCGCTGGCCATGGTGGCTTGGCTGCAAACCGGACCGCTGCCAAAGGCGGGGGTCGTCTCACCATCTCCGTCAGTTGCGGTCTCCACTCCGTCCGTTGCCGTAACTGCGATCGTCACACCGGCCGAACCGCCGGCCCAGACCAATGTCGCCATGGTGACGCCTGGTCCGGAGACGTATTCACCTGCGCCCGCCCCCAAGGCCGTGGTGGTGGCTGCCGGCCAACCTGCACCCACTAGCGAGGCAGTGCCCGATATCACGAATTTCTCGATCAGTGTGCCGGTGAACTTGGCCGCCGTCAACGAAAGCACTTTCGCCGCCGTGGTCATGCCGGTGTCCGCGCCCGGCCTCGCGCTGTCGGCGACACCGTTTCCGGAGGAGCTCAATTTCCCTTCCGCTGGCACCGTTATCGCTAATGAAGTCTCACGCGCCTCTCCCGCCCCGAAGGATGATGTCCGTGTCGCCGAGAAGGTGCTCCGCAGCCTGGACGAGGAACAGCTCAACGCCTATTCGCGCCGCCTGGTGGCGCTTGATGGCGGCCGCGTGTCATTCAAGGTCTGGTGAGCGGCGGGGAGACACCGCGCGCGTTCACACCAGCTTCAGCTTCGGCAGGTCCTGAGCGTCCACCAGCCCGACGGGACGGCCGGCCGCGTCCACGGCGATGAGATCGTCAATCTTGTGCGCCTCGAACAGCCGCAGCGCGTCCACCGCGAGCGCGTCCGCGCGAATAGTCTTGGGCGATCGGGTCATGAACTCCGCGACCGGCCGCTTCAAAAAATCCGGCCCCGAAAGCGCGCTGCGACGAAAGTCACCGTCGGTGAAGATGCCCGCGAGGCGGCCCGTTTTTTTCCGCACAAGCGCGATGCTGCCACTGCGGGCCCGGGTCATGGCGAGGATGGCGTCCTGCACCGTCACGGTGTCGGGCGCGACCGGCAGCCTTGCGCCGGCGCGCATGATGTCGCGCACATGGAGCAGCAGCGTGCGGCCGAGATTGCCGGCGGGGTGGAACCGGGCGAAGTCGTCGCGCGTGAGCCCGCGCGCCTCCAGCAACACCATCGCCAGCGCGTCGCCCAGCGCGAGCGCGGCGGTCGTGCTGGCCGTCGGCGCAAGCTCCAACGGGCACGCCTCGCGGGGCACGCGGTAAAGGAGCCGCAGGCCGGCCTCGCGCGCGAGGTCGGAGCCGGGCTGACTGGTGAACGCCACCAGCCGCGCGCCGAAGCGCCGTAGCACGGGCACGAGCCGCAGCACCTCCTCGCTCTGCCCGCTGTTGCTCAGGAGAAAAACGAGGTCGCCCTCCTCCACCAGCCCGAGGTCGCCGTGGAGCGCCTGGGTGGCGTCGAGAAAGCACGAGGCCACGCCTGTGCTGTTGAACGTGCCCGCGAGCTTTTGGGCGATGTGTGCGTTCTTGCCCACGCCGGTAAAGATAAGCTTTGCGCCCGTGCGCGCCGCCGCCTCGGTGGCGCGCGCCACGGCGGCAAACTCCGCGCCCAGCCCGCGCGCGGTCGCATCGAGCGCGGCGCGCTCAATGCGGAGGCAGGCGCGGGCGCGGGCGAGGGCGGTCTGATCGGCGAGGGCCATTTGGAGTTTGATTTGGCGGCGAAAGCGCCAGACTGGACGGCAGTCTTTCCCGTTCAAACCATTTCTCGCCGCCATGCGCCCGCGCCGCCTCCCGCTCCTCGTCCCCGCGCTCCTCGCGCTCCTGCTCGCCGCCTGCGGGCAGAACGGCGCGCACCTGCCCGGCGCGGAAACCGGCGAACGTGACTACACCCGCGCGCAGGAGCTGAAAAGCCAAGGCCGCGAGCAAGAGGCGCTCATGGCGTTTCTGCGGGTGATTGACGTGCGCGGCGCGGCCGGCGCGCCAGAGTCGCATCTCGAGGCCGGCCTGCTCAGCGAGCAGAAATTGCGCGACCCGGTCGCGGCGGTCTATCATTACCGAAAATTTCTCGAGCTGGCGCCGGCCAGCCCGCAGGCGCCGCTCGTGCGCGACCACATTGATGCCGCGCTGCGGGACTTCGCCCGCACGCTGCCCGGCCTGCCGCTCGACAGCCAGTCCGGCGAGCTGGCCGCGACGGTCACACGGCTGCAGGCGGAGAACCGGCAGCTCCGCGACCAGCTTGGCGACCGCGCCCCGCCTCAGCCCCGTCAGACCGTCACAGTCGCGCCCGCGCCACCTCCGCGTGGCGGTGTCGCGCCCCCCGTCGGCACCGCGCCACCGCCGCCGGAAAGAAACTCCACCGCGCGCAAACACACAGTGGCCACCGGTGACTCGCTCATAAAAATTGCCCAACAGTATTACGGCGATCGCTCAAAGTTTCAGCAGATTTTTGAGGCCAATCGCGACGTGATGAGCGATCCCAACCGGCTGCCAAAAGTGGGCACGGAGCTGAAAATCCCCTGACGCGCTAAGCCGTCCAGGATCGAAGACCCGCGAGCCATGATCAGTCGCCGCAAGCTATTCCCTGCGCTTCACGACCTTCGACTTTCGACCTTTAGACTTTGAGACTTCTTTATCCCATGCCCCGCACCTCGCTCCGCACCGCCGCCTTCTCCGAATCGCTCATCCGCGAGATGACACGGGTGGCCAACGAGTGCGGCGCGCTCAACCTCGCTCAGGGCTTTCCTGACGGCGACCCGCCCGCCGCGCTCGTGCAAGCCGCGAAGGACGCGATGGACGCCGGCCGCCACCAATACGCCATCACCTGGGGCTCGCCCGAGCTGCGTGACGCGCTCGCCAAAAAAATCACCCGTGACACCGGCCGCCCGGTGGATCCGCAGCGCGAGCTCGTCGTCACCTGTGGCGCGACCGAGGCCCTCATCGTCGCCATGATGACCGTGTGCGACCCCGGCGACCGTGTGGGGATGTTCTCGCCGTTTTACGAGAGCTACAATGCCGACGCCATCCTCAGCGGCGCGACCCCGGTCCATGTGCGGCTGAACCCGCCCGACTACGGCTTTGATTCGACCGAGCTGCGCGCGGCTTTCGCGGGCGGGCTGAAGGCATTCGTGCTCTGCAACCCGTCCAACCCCACCGGCCGCGTCTTCACCCGCGAGGAACTGCTCCAGATCGCCGCGCTCGCGGAGGAGTTCGACACCTTCATCATTACCGACGAGGTCTATGAGCACATCGTCTTCTCTCCGCACCGGCACACCTATTTTTGCACGCTGCCCGGCATGGCCGCGCGCACGCTGAGTTGCTCGGCGCTGTCGAAAACCTTTCTCATCACCGGCTGGCGCCTCGGCCACATCTGGGCATCGCCCGAGCTCATCGCACAGGCGCGCAAGGTCCACGACTTTCTCACCGTCGGGGCCGCCGCTCCGCTCCAGCACGCCGTCGTCACCGCGCTCAACTTCCCCGCGAGCTACTACACCGCGCTCGGGGCCGACTACGCCGCGCGGCGCGACCTGCTGTGCGGCTGGCTCGACCGCACCGGCCTCGCTTACACGCGGCCCGAGGGCAGCTACTTCGTGATGCTCGATGTATCGCCGCTCGGCTGCACAGACGACGTGGACTTCTCCAAGTGGATGGCGCGTGAGATCGGGGTGGCTCCCGTGCCCGGCTCCAGCTTTTTCCCCTATCCGGAAAACCGCTTCGTGCGGCTGAATTTCGCCAAGTCCCCCGCCACCCTCAACGCCGCCGGCGAGCGGCTGCAAAAGCTGCGGCGCGGATAAGCTGCGCGGCAGCACTGACGCCCGGTGACAACGGGTGAGTTTTCTGTTGAGCCGGGGCGGTGCGCGGCGCAACCTCGGCCCACCCTTGTCCAGAAACCTCACCCGCCACGCATGAAGCCCAGCGAGCTGCTGGCGCTCGTCGCCACCCTGATGCTGTCCGCCGGCGCTTGGCTGCGCTGGCGGCTCCCGTGGCTCTGCTCCGACGCGGAGGAGGAAGCTAAGGACAAGAAAATCACCGAGACTGAGGCGCGCCGCCGCATCCGGCGGCTGCACAGCGCCTGCCCCGTGCTAACGTTCGTCGGGCTGGGCCTGCTGGTCGTGGCGCTGCTGCTGGCGCTACGCTGACAGCACGCGCTCCAGCGCGTCGCACGCTGCCGCCACGCCGTGCTCGGCGTGGACTTGAGCGCCGATGGCGGCGGACTTTTCCGCGACAGCGGGGTCGCCGAGCAACGCCGCCAGCTCGCGCGCCACGCGCTTGGCCCGATAGCGCCCGCGCGCGAGCGTCCGCGCCACACCGAGGCGCATGACGCGCGCGGCGTTGTCCGGCTGGTCATGCGCGAACGGCACCACGAGCATGGGGCGGCCCGCACGCAGCGCCTGCGCGGTCGTGCCAACGCCGCCCTGATGGACGATGGCGGCAGCACGCGGGAAAATCTGCGCGTAGGGCAGGTAGTCCCAGGCAAAGATCGTCGGCGGCAGGCCGGGCGGCGGCGGGTTCTGCCCGAGCAGCAACAGCGCGCGGCGACCGAGCCGTTGTGCGGCGCGCGCGCTTTCCGTGAAAAAATCGTCCGCCAGCAGGACCGCCGCGGAGCCGAGCGTGAACACGACCGGCGGCGTGCCCGCCGCGAGAAAGGTTTCCACGGCAGCCGGCAGCTTGGCACCGGTTGTGTCCGCCTCCTCGTAAAACGGGAACCCGCACTGCGCCGTCTGCGCCGGCCAGTCGGGCTGCGGCGGCTGGAGGGCAGGCGAGAACAGCGCGAGATCTAGACGCGGTGAATATTTTCCATCGAAGAGCGGGCTGCGGCCCGGCGGCAGGCCGAGCTCGCGGCGCAGCCGGCGCACCGGCTGCCACCAGCGCCATGTCACCACGCCCGCCGCGCACCGGAGAAGGCGGTTCGCTCCCGGCCCGAGCGACTGGAGCAATCGCGTGCCCGGGGGTCCGGGCAGCAGCGAGGGATCGTGAATGGAAAACAGCGACACCGGTGCGAGCGAGTAGGACACCCAGCGCAGCCCCGTTTTCTCCGCGAGGATCGGCGCGGCATACACGATCTCGCTGCTCACGAGCAAATCGGCCCCGGCGGCGGCGACCGACAGCGCGTCATACATCGCCGGCACAGCGGGAAACAACAGTTCGCGCAGCAGGAATTTCGACGCGCCCCGCCCCTCCATGAACTGGCGCACAAACGTCCCGTCGCCCACCGCCACCTCCGGCGGCAGCGGGTGAAACGGCAGCCCAAGCGCCGTGATTTTCTCGCGGTAAAGCTCCGTCGTGGCGATCTCCGCGCGGTGCCCGCGCCGCCGCAGTTCCAGCGCGAGCGCGAGCGCCGGGTGCAGGTCGCCGAGCGAGCCGATGGTGGCGAGAAGGATGCGGGCCATGTCCCGGAGTCCCGCTTCTCCCGAAGCGGGCTACAAGAAGAAAGTAGCCCGGCTCGGGAGAGCCGGGAGGAATCGCCCCCGTTTTTTCGGCTGGCGCGGCGGCTGCATCCGGGCCACCCTACCGCCGGTGAAAAATCCCCGTCCCATCCTCTGCCTGCTGCTCGGCGCCGCGCTCTGGCCCGCCGGGGCGGCGCGCGGCGCGGACGGGCCGGGGCCGCTGGAGTTCCGCGGCGTGATCTCCTCCGGCGGTGTGACCAAGGTGGGGCTGTTCGACCGCGAGTCGGGTGCGGTCGTCTGGGCCAAGGCACCCGCCCAGCCGCTATCCGCCGACACCAAGCCCGCCGCCGGCGTGGCCGTGCGCGACTACGACCCCGACCACACCCGCCTGACCGTGGACTACCACGGCCGCACCTACGCGCTCGCGCTGGCCGAGGCCGTGCTCGTCGTCGCTCCCCCACCCCCGCCACCGTCCGACCCGTCGTCGCCCGACGCGCCGCTTGCCGACAGTTCCTCGCCCGCAGGGGAAAACACGCCGGCCACCGCGCCCGAGGTGCAGCGCCGCCAGTCGCTTCGCCAGGTCGAAGTCGCCAACACACTCCTGCGCCAGTCAGGGGTGGACGATTCGCTGCTGCTACAGGGCAACCCAACAACGGAGCCAAGCGCGCCCGACACCCTCTCCGTGCCCGCCACGCCAGACGCGTCACCCACACCGAGCGCGCCACCCGATGGCGCGGCGGCAGAATGACAAAATATTTCACTCAAACTGTAGATCCACACGTTCAGCGTTTGGGCGCTGACTCCAGGATGCGTGTGCCGGGGGGAAGGGCTTCGCGGATGTCGGAGGTCGGCTGCTTCGTGCCAAATTTCACGAGTTTGCGATCAATCGTGTTAAATTTCTGCATGCTGCCGTCGGCGAACACAACGAAGCCGCCCCAGTCGCCGTAGGGGGCGGAGGTTTTCGACCACTTGCCGTCGGGCTGGAGGCCGCGAGTCCACACGAGCGGCGTGGTGGGCGGCAGCTCCACAAGCTTGGTGCCGGGCGGAAAGCTTGCGACGGCGGCAACGATGGAAAGACCCTGAAAATGGGGGTTGATGGGCCCCGTGCCGTCGGCAGTGGCATCTACTGCGATGATTATTGTGGGAGTATTATCTACAGGGAACGGATTGTTGTCGTCCACCTTTGAGAGCCAGAGCTTCGGGTCATTCATGCCCACATGCCGTGTCCGGAAAAGGTAGAACGCGACGTCCCGGCGCGTTGGTTCGATCCGAGCGCACCGGAGACGACGCGCTCCACCTCAGCGCAGATTTAATCCGGCGAATTCACCCGAGCTTCGCCGCGTCCACGCCGAGGACGGTGGCGGCGCGTGCCTTGTCGCCGCGGCAGGCGTGGAGCACCATCTCGCGGTATTGGCGCTCCTGGCCGGCGAGGTAGTCGGCAAGGCGGGGCCAGTCCTTCAGCTCGTGGAGGCGAAGGGGAAGCTGCTTGGAGGTGATGACACGGGCGTCGGACGAGGCGGCGAGCTTGGAGACGACCTGGTGAAGCTCGGTGAGGTTGCCAGGCCAGTGGTAGGCGGCCATGACGGCGACAGCGTCGGGCGTGAACTCAACAAGGCTGGCGTCGAAGAAGGGATTGGTGGTCTTGCCGGTGAAAAATTTGGCGAGGGCGGGAATGTCGCTGGTGCGGTCGCGCAGCGGAGGCAGCACGACGGGGAGCGCGGCGACGCGGTAGAAGAGCTCGTCGTTGAACTTGCCCTCGTCCACCAGCGGTTCGAGGTCCACTGTGGTGGTGCAGACGAGGCGGAAGCCGTGGGCGGTGTTGCGGAGGACGCTGACCAGCTCGGGCTGGAGCGGGAGCGGGAGCGCCTGGAGGTGCTGGAGGAGAAGCGTGCCGCCGCTGGCCTGCTTGACCCACTCGCCGCCGGCGCCGTTGTGACCAAGCAGGCCGTGGCGAAGATCGTCCTCGTTGCTGAGGGCGCAGTCTATGCGGACGAGGGGAGCGGTGGGTGCTGGGCCGCCGGCATGGAGGATCTCGGCGACGGTGGTCTTGCCTGTGCCGGGCTCGCCTTGGAGGAGGACGGGGTTGCGGGCGGGGGCGAGTTTCCGGATCTGGCTGACGAGCTTCTGATTGGCGGAGCTGGCACCGACGAGGCGCGCGGCGGCGTCGGCGGCACGGTGGTCGGCGGGGGCGGCACGGTGGTCGGCGGGGGCGGCACGGTGGTCGGCGGGGGCGGCGCTGGCGCGAGCGGCGTGAAACTGCCGGAGTTCGAGACCGCGCTTGAGCGTGGCGATGAGCTCATCCACGCGGAACGGTTTTTGGAGATAATCGAACGCGCCGAACTTCAGTGCCTGGACGGCGCTTTCCGTCGAGGCGTAGGCCGTCATGATGATGACGACGGCGGCGGGGTCGTAGAGCCGAAGCTGCTTGAGCAGCGTGATGCCGTCCATCGGCTTCATGTCTATGTCCGCGACCACGAGGTCGAACTTCTCGGCCTAGTAGCGGGCGAGAGCCTTCTCCCCATCCGTCGCAAACGCGGTGGCGAAGCCGGTGGGTTGGATCACGGCATCGAGCATCTCGTGGATGGAGACGAGGTCGTCAACGATGAGGACGGATGGCATGGCGGCGAAAGAGAGGGGGACGTTCCGCGCCCGATAACACGAAGTCAACCGGGCCGTGAGGGCAAAACCGCATCCGGCTGGTTGCTGGCGGTTTGCACCGCACGTAGCGGAGCTAACCTCGAATGGATAGAGGCCTCGGGAGGGGATCGTGGCCCTTGGCGCTTCTATCGCGCGCACGCCAGCCGGCGCCTCAGTTCACGCCGCCGGCGACCGCGCCCATCTGGAAAATCGGCAGGAACATCGCCATGACGATGCCACCGACGACCACGCCAAGAAACACGATGAGCAGCGGCTCGATGAGCGAGGTGAGCGCGGACACGGTGGCATCGCACTCGACATCGTAGAAGTCGGCGATCTTGGTCATCATGCCGTCCACGTTGCCGGTGGACTCGCCCGCCTTGACCATGTGCTTCATCATCGGCGGGAAAAACGGGTTGGCGGCGAGCACCTCGGATACCTGTCCGCCCTGGCTCACGTGCTTGGAAATCTCAACGCAGGCCTCCTCAATCTGCACCTTGTTGCTGGCGGCGGCGACAATTTCGAGGGTGCGGAGGATGGGCACGCCAGAGCGGATGAGCGTGGCGTAGGTGCGGCAGAAGCGCGAGAGGGCAATTTTGTGGATGAGGTTGCCGAAAATGGGCGCACGCACGAGGGCGAGATCCTTGGTGCGGCGGCCCTGCGGGGTGCTCACGAACTTGCCCAATGCCCAATAGGCACCGTAACAGGCAAGGCCGATGGCCCACCACCACTTTTTCATGAAGTCCGACACATCAATCAGGAACTGGGTGGGCGCGGGCAGCTTGGAGCCAAAGTCGGCGAACATCGAAGCGAAGACCGGGATGACAAAGATGAGCAGCACGTTGACCAGCGCGATGGCCAAGCCGATGACGGCGATCGGGTAGGTCATGGCGGACTTGACCTTTTTGGTGAGCTTCACGCTCGCCTCGAAGTAGCCCGCGACCTTCGAAAGGATCTCCGACAGCGCGCCCGACGCCTCGCCGGCCTCGACCATGGAGATGAACAGCGTGGGGAAGCTCTTGGGAAACTTTTTCACCGCCGCCGAGAACGAATTACCCGAGGAGATGTCGTTGCGCACGTCGCGGATGACGACGCGGAAATAGGGGTTCTCGGTCTGGTCCTGCAACGCCTCAAGGCACTGCACGAGCGGGAGGCCGGCGTTGAGCAGCGACGCGAGCTGCTGGGTGAAGATCGCCAGCTCGCCGAGGCCGAGCTTGTAGTTGCCGGCCTTTTTCTCGATGGCCTTCTGCTTGGCGAGGGCCTGGGCGGCGTTGATGTTGGGCCGGCCGGCGGTCTGAGCGCCAGGACGGGGCGTTCCCGCCGACTGGCCCGGGGAGGCGGAGGAGATGAAAGCCATGCCGCGAGCAAACAGCCACCGCCGCCAGGCGCAACCCATTTTCAGCGGCGACCCGCCGGCAGGGAGCGCGTGGGGAGTGGCTCAGTTTGCATTGCGACGCGCGGCAGCGACGAAGCGACCGAGGCGACAGGCCCCAAGACTGTCTTTCATCTGGCGTCGAGCTGGATCGCCACGTCCCACCTTTCGGCAGGCTCAAGGGCCCTGAGCTTGCGAACGCGCTGCGCCGGACTCGCGATGACAAGGCAAACTGCCCTACTGCCAGCGCGTGCGAAGGCTTGACCCGCCCGCCGCGCGCGACGAGCCTGCGACCGTGTTCGCGGCTATAGTTTAATGGTAAAACCTCTGCCTTCCAAGCAGGTGTCGTCGGTTCGATTCCGACTAGCCGCTCCATCGGGGATGCTCAATTTGGCACCAAGGAAGCACCGAAAATTGAGCCACCAGTCGGGCTCCGCCGCAGGTCGCCAAGAATCAGAAGCAGTTTTTCTCCGTGCCAATCCGCGAAATCGGTGCTGATGATTTACGCGCGCCATGACCCGCCCCCGCCTTTCGCTCCCGCGCCTGCTCGTCCCCGCCGCGCTGCTCGCGCTGCTCGCCGGCTGCGCGAGCCGCCCGCCACCCGCGCCAGTTCCGCCCGCGCCGCCGGTTGTCGTCACCCCGCCGCCACCATCGGTCACGCCGCCGCCCGTGCCGCCAGGAGAGACGTTTCCCGTCATGCTCGGCATTGACGTGCTTGAGGCCACCGGCTTCCGCGCCGTCGCCGGCAAACGCATCGGCCTGCTCACCCACCCCGCCGGCGTGAACCGGCGTGGCGAGAGCACGGTGGACGTGCTGCGTCGCGCCTCCAACGTCCGGTTGGTCTCGCTCTTCGCGCCTGAGCACGGCATCTACGGCACGGACAAGGCCGGCGACAACATCCCCGACACCTTGGACCGGCGCACCGGACTGCCCGTCTATTCGCTTCACGGCGTCAACCGTCGTCCCACCAAGGCCCAGCTCGCCGGCCTCGACGCGCTGGTGATAGATTTACAGGACATCGGCGTGCGCTCCTACACGTTCAACGTCACCATGCACCACGCGCTAGAGGCGTGTTTTGAGAACGGCGTGGAGGTGGTCGTGCTCGATCGCCCCAACCCGCTCGGCGGCCTCAAGGTGGATGGCCCCCTTTTGGACCGCGAGCTGTTCAGCGGCGTCGGCGCGTTCCGCGTCCCCTATGTCCACGGCCTCACCATGGCGGAGCTCGCGCTCTTCGCCGCGCAGGAGCTAGGCGCGCTGAACATCCCCGACACTGTGCGCGACCGTGGCCGGCTCACCATCGTGCCGATGCGCGGCTGGCGGCGCGAGATGATCTGGCGCGACACCGGGTTAAAATTCGTCCCCACTTCGCCCAACGTGCCCGACTTCGACGCGGTTGTCGGCTACGCAATGACGGGGCTCGGCTGCCAGATGAAGGACACGTTCACTTGGGGCATCGGCAAAAGCTATCCGTTCCGTGGGCTGGATTTTCCAAAAATCACCGCCGCGCAGCTCGCCGCCGACCTGACCGCGCTGCGCGTGCCGGGCGTGGCTTTTCGCGTCCGGTCTGACCCCGCCGACCCGAAGCGCGACGGCGTCTATGTGGACGTGACCGACTGGGCCGCGTGGCGCCCCACCGAACTGAGCTTCCAGATGATGCGTCTCGCCTGCCGCTACGCGCCGCCCAATCCTTTCGCCCGGCTACCAGCGGGCGACATTTTCGGCAAGCTCGTCGGCTCGTCGGCGTGGGTTGCCGCACTCAAGCGCGACGGCGGGCGGGTGGACGTGGAAAAATTTCTCGCCGCCTGGCGCGCAGACGCCGCCGCCTACCAGGAACGCGTGAAAAAATACTGGCTGTATAAATGACGGCGGAGCCCAGACGACACCGGCGCGCCGCTCATTTTCCAGCCAGCGCGCAGACGCAGGCGTGCAGGCGGCGGGCAAGCTCCTTGCGGTCGTCGCCGGGCGGCTCGGGCGGGCCGTAGGCGACGCGCGCTCGGATGGTTTTTTTGGAGAAAAGGTTTAGCAGGTGCGGCGCGAAGTCAGTGTCGCCCCACCAGCACACCTCGTCGGCGGCGGAGCCGTCGCCGGAGTCGAGCGCGTAAGATACACAGGCGGGCGTAACGGGCCGGCCGCCGGCCACTGCAGGCTCCAACAGCGCGGGGCGGAAGGGCAGCACGACGCTGCCGTCGGTCGAGGTGCCCTCGGGAAAAAATGCCGCCGCGAGTCCGTCCCCGCCGCTGGCACCGGCGGCCGCCAGCGCGGCGAGCACACGAGGCAGGTCGTGCGCCCGGGCGCGCTCGACAAACACCGTGCCAGCCGCGCGGATGAGCGGACCAAAAACCGGCCAGCCACGCGTCTCGCTCTTCGCCACAAACACCAGCGGGCCGGCCGCGCCGAGCACAAGGATGTCGAGGTAGCCGACATGGTTGGCCACGAGCACACCCGAAGTCGGCGGTGCACCGGTGCGCTCAACCGTGATATTGAGCGCGCGGAGAAACCGGCGCGCCTGCCGGCTCATCCACTCGGCGCGCACGCGGGCCGACCCGCCCCGGCCGGATAGAGTCACGCAAAAAAAATAATCCGCGAACGCCAGCGCCACCGCGCCGCCGAGGCGGGCCGCACGGCAGGCGGCACGAAGCGGATGCTTTTTCCAGCCTGCGGGCACACGCGCACCCGTCGCGCCCAGACGCGAAAACCCGGGCACGCCCGGCCGCGCGGGCGCGGGGGGAGCATCAAGTCGGGCTTCGGGCAACGTCATCCGCGCAGGTAACGCTCGACGGTTTGCGGCGCTAGCGTGTCGAGGTCAAGCAGCGTGAGGAAATCAATCGTCTGAAATTCGCGGTCAATCGCAGGCGCACCACAGATCCGTGCGCCGAGGGCGAGGTAGGCGGCGAGGAGCTTGGGCACGCGCGGTGGCGGGCCGTCGGCCAATTCGAGCGGGCAGGCGACCGCCGGTAGCGGTCGGGTGCGGAGCGGCTCGGGGACGAGATACTTGGGCGTGAAGGCCGCAAGCATTACCGCGCCGTCGGCGGGATTTTGCGAAGTAAGCGAGCTGCAGCCGACGAGCCAGCGGCCGCCACGCGCGCGCGCGTAGTCCGCGATGCCTTTCCAAAGGAGACCGAGCACGGCGCGGTTGCGGTGGCCGGCGTGGACGCACGCGCGGCCCAGTTCGACGAGTTGCGGGCGAAGCGGCTCGTAAGGCGCGAAGTAGAACTCCTGCGCACTGTAGTAGCCATGGTGGGCGGCGGCTTGAGCGCCGGTTTGGAGACGGTAAGTGCCGATAACCTCGCCGGTGGCCTCGACGCAGACGAGCAGGTGGTCGCACACGGCATCGAACCGGTCGGAGTCGAGTCCGGTGGAAAACGAGGCGGCAAGCCCCTCGTTTAGCTCAACGTTGAACACCGCGAAACGCAGCGCCTGCGCGGCGCGCACGTCGGCCGCGTCGGTCGCGAGCCGCAGCGTGTAGCCTTGGGCGGCCTGCCCACCGGCGAGCACACGGTCCACAAGCGCCAAGCGGCGCGGCGCGGCGGCGGGAATCGGGAGGGTGGGAAACGTGGCGCTCATACAGAAGGGAGGCTGGAGCTAGGGTGGCGGAAAACGCAGCCGGGAAAAGCCTGAAACGGCGGCGGCCGGTGAAGATTGCGTGACACGGGACTGATTTTGTCCGTGCGCGCGGGGGCGGCCTGTGGCAAGGCTTCCGGCATGATCCGTATCGGCGTCCTAAACATCTCGGACCGGGCGAGTGCGGGCGTGTATGAGGACACGCCGGGCAAGGCATGCGTCGCGCTGCTGCGCGAGTGGCTGGCGACGCCCTTTGAGACCGACTACAAGGTCGTGCCCGACGAGCGCGCCGTGATCGAGGCCGAGCTGCGGCGCATGGCCGACGAGGCGGCTTGCTGCCTCGTCGTCACCACCGGCGGCACCGGTCCCGCGCCGCGCGACGTAACGCCCGAGGCGACGGCGGCGGTGTGCGAGAAACTGCTGCCCGGCTTCGGCGAGCTGATGCGCGCGACCTCGCTCAAGTTTGTGCCGACGGCAATCCTCTCCCGCCAGACCGCCGGGGTGCGCGGGCGGACACTCATCGTCAACCTGCCCGGCCGGCCCAAGGCCATCCGTGAGAACCTAGAGGCGGTGTTCCCGGCGATCCCGTATTGTGTGGATCTGATCGGCGGGCCACGGCTGGAGACAACCGCGGCGATGCGCGCATTCCGGCCCGGCGGGTGAACTCAAGCGCCCGGAGCTAGGCCGCGTTCGCTCGCGGCGGCGAAGGCGAGCACGCGGCGAAACTCCTCGCTTGCGGCGTCGGCGTGCGCGGCGAGCTGCTCCAGTGCCTGCGCGCGGTTCAAGCCGTCCCGGAACAGCAACCGGTAAATGAACCGCACCCGTCCCAACTGCTCCGGGGTGAAACCGCGGCGCTCGAGGCCAACCTTGTTGACCGCGCGGATGAGCGCCGGCTGACCGTCGGCGATGCAGTAGGGCGCCACGTCCTGCACCACCTTGGCGCAAGCCGCGACCATCGCATGCGCGCCGACGCGGCAGAACTGGTGGACGCCGCCATAGCCGCCGATCACCGCGAAATCCTCGACCGTGACGTGGCCGGCGAGCTGCACGCCGTTGCTCAGCACAATGCCGTTCCCCAACACACAGTCGTGCGCGATGTGGCTGTAGGCGAGGATGTGGTTACCGTCGCCGACACGCGTGAACGCGCCGTCGGCGGTCGCGGCGTGGACGGTGACATATTCGCGAAAGACGTTGCGGTCGCCGATGCGGACGCCGGGCCGGCCACCCTGGAACTTCAGATCCTGCGTCTTCGCGCCGAGATTGGCGTGCGGAAACACCTCGCAGTTTTTGCCTAGCACAGTGTCGCCCTCGACGCCTGCGTGATGATGCAGCCGCGTGCCGTCGCCCAGCCGCGCGCCCGCGCCGACGAAGGCGAATGCGCCAATCTCGACGCCCTCGCCCAACTCGGCGCCCGGCTCGATCACGGCGGTATGATGGACAGTTGTCGCCATGCGCTCACTCCGCATCCGCAGCGTCCACGATGGCGAACATCAGCTCGGCGGACGAGACAGTCTGGCCGTCCACGGCGCAGAGGCACTCGGCGGTGGCGAGCTTGTTGCCGCGGGTCTTGGTGAGACGGGCGGTCACCATGAGTTGGTCGCCGGGGCGCACGGGTTTGCGGAACTTGACCTTATCCGCGCTCATAAAAAACGCCACGCGCCCCTCGCTCGACCCGCGCCGCAGCATGAGAATGCCGGCGGCCTGCGCCATCGCCTCAAGCTGGAGCACTCCAGGGAAGACCGGGTTGCCAGGAAAGTGCCCTTGGAACCAAGGCTCGTTGATGCTCACGCTTTTCACGGCGACCAGCTCGTCTTCGCCGCGAAACTCCGTCACCCGGTCAATCATCAGAAAAGGTGCGCGGTGCGGCAGGGTGTCGAGCACGCGGCGGATGTCCAAGGCGGTCTCGGTGGCGAGAACCATCGAGGGACGGGCGGGCTTCTCCTTCTTTTTTGCGCCGCCCTTAAGGCGCTCGGCGATGGCCTTGCACAGCTCGGCGTTGACGGCGTGGCCGGGGCGGATGGCGATAAGGTGGGCCTTGAGCGGTTTGCCGAGCAGCAGAATGTCGCCCACGAGATCGAGAATCTTGTGCCGGACGAACTCGTCCTTGAAGCGCAGCGGTTCCTTCGAGATGACCTTGTCGCCGCGCAGCACGACGGCGTTGTCGAGCGAGCCGCCCTTGATTTTGCCGAGCTTCAGCAGCTCCTCGATCTCCTCGTAGATGGTAAAGGTGCGCGCGGGCGCGATCTGCGCCTGGTAAGTTTCGGGATCAATCGTCAGCGCAAAGTGCTGCGTGTGGATGCCGCGGTCGTCAGCGGAGGTGCAGGTGATCCGCAGTTCGTCGCAGGGCAGCGCGATGATGGACGAACTGCCGCGCGTGACCGAGACAGGCGCGTCGAGCTCCAGATAGACGCGCTCGGCGTCCTGTTCGACCGGCTCGCCCTCAAGGATAAGGTTGACGAATGGCCGAGCCGAACCATCGAGGATGGGCGGCTCGGAGGCGTCGAGCTCGACGACCACATTGTCCACCGCGCAACCGTGCAAAGCGCTGAGGACGTGCTCGACGAGGTGGACCTTGGCGTGGCCGGACTGGACGGTGGTGTTCCGCACGAGATCGCCGACGAGCTCGATGTTCGGCTTCACCTCTGGGTGGCCGGCAAGGTCGAGCCGGCGGAAGACAATGCCGTGCCCGGCGGGCGCGGGGCGGAGGGTGAGCGTGACGGCGTTGCCGGTGTGCAGGCCGTTGCCTTTGACGGAGACGGCGCGCGCGAGCGTGCGTTGTTTCATGCTAATTGGACGAGTCTTCGCGCCCCCGCGCGTAGCGCAAGCCCCGAGATGCGTCCGCAATAAACTCGACGCCGCCCGCCCAGCCTTCGGCGCGCGGGCCTGTAGCTCAACGGCCAGAGAAGGGGACTCATAATTGCTTTGTCAAGCGGCTCTATTTTTCGCAGAGTCAACTTTACAGAGCGAGATATAAAATTTGCAAGGGCCGATAGCTTAATTGGTTAAAGCAGAGGACTCATAATCCTTTGAGTCTGGGTTCAAGTCCCAGTCGGCCCACCATAAAATCACTGTCCCATTTCTGCCCTCTTTTACGGTTCCCGCCCCATCAGGGCAAGGTGCATGGGCCTCAGTCCAACGGCATCAAGCAAAGGGGTTAGGCACCAAATTGTCCGCCGATGCTGGGAAGTCAGGAATGTTCGTCTTTGCCTCCATTGCCGAGGTTGTTTCGTTTTCTTCTTCAAACTCCTGAAGATGTTCAGGCATATGCGTAGCGATGCACATGGCCCCTTTCTCACCAGCCTTCGCGGTTTGGACAAAAAGCAACCGTGCCTTGGCTTTGTCCTTAGGCATCATCGCGGGAGTGATGTCGCCATGCCTGTTCGAAGGTGTCTTGGGCTGTAGATGGTTGTTCCATTTTCCTTCCTCACCGCGCCCTTGCAAACAGCACCCCGCCCAACGCCAGCATCACCGCGTTGGGCGCGAGCGCGGCCCAGAGCGGGGGCACGAGGCCGCGCGCGCCAAGCGCGTAACATGCCTTTACCAGCAGGTAGTAGAGTGCGAATAGGCCAATAGACTTCGTCACGCCCACTGCGGGGTTCACGCGCACGCCCGTCACGGCGAACGGCACGGCGAGCAGGATGACGAGCAGCGGCACGATCGCGTCGGCCAGCAGCCCGGCGTGGCGCACGGCGTAGGCGGGGAGCTTAGGGCTGCCCTCGGCCTCGAGGTGGGCGATGAGCCGCTCCAGTTCGTGAAACGACAGGTCCTCCGGCGGCAGGTCGAAGGCGAACATCAGCGCCGGATCCTCGTGGAAATACGCCGCCGTCTTCTCGGCGAACGTCGCCGAACCCAGCACCTCGCCCGTCGCCGGGTCGAAGGTGATCTCGCGTCCGTCGCGAAACTCCCAGCCGCGCGCGCCTGCGGCCGTGCCCGCCGGCACGGTGACGGGCCGGGACTCGCGCGCGAGCAGCCGTGTCTTCTCGCGCCCACGCGAGTCCAGCTCCACCACCGTCGCCCCCTCGCCGCGCTGCGTGAGCCGGTTGAAACGGTTGAAGAACCACATCCGCCCCGCGCGGCGGTGGTCAAAGGCCACATCTTCGCGCACGCCCGCCCGGTCCGCGCCCGTGGTGCGCCGCTCGTGGCGCAGGCGCAGATCGAGCCGGATGGCGTTGGCCTGCTCGACGGACCAAGGCACCACGCTGACATTGAGCGCCCACACCACCCCGCACAACAGCGCGCCCGCCAACCACAGCGCGCGGGTGATGCGCAGCAGCCCGAGGCCGGCGGCGCGCTGCGCGGTGATCTCGCCGTTGCGGTGGAGCTGGCCCAGCGTGTAGAGCAGCGAGAGCAACATCGCGATCGGCAGCACCAGCCCGAGGTAGCCAGGTAGCTTGACCGAGAAATAAACGATGAGATCCGCCGCCCCCGCGCCCTGAGCCAGCAGGTCTGACAGGTCGCCATACGCCGTTTGCACGAGCAACAGCCCGAGTGTGGCGACGAGCACGAGGCCAAAGATTTTCAGCCATTCGCGTAGGAGATGTCGATCAAGGAGGTTCAACGCTTGTCAGGAAACGCGCCAGTGACCCGAATCTCAAACCGCAAATTCCAATTCCAAGTGTTAGCAGAAAGCCAAGAAACCAAGAATCTGATTCCGGGTTTCCTAGCTTCCTTGGTAAAATTTCGGCTCTCCGTCCTTCACGCACAGTTTGGTTGAATCCGCGCATGCCCCCTGCTCTCCTCACCGCAATGAAGCTCCCCCGCCTCCCCTTCCCCTCGCTCACTTTCTCCCTTTTCCTCACCACGGCCCTCGCCGCGCTCGCGCCCGCCGTCCGCGCCCAGGACACCATCAAGGTCGGCGAGGTCGCCTCGCTCACCGGCAAGGAAGCCACCTTCGGCCAGTCCTCGCACAAGGGCACCCTCCTCGCCATCGAGGAGCTCAACGCCGCCGGTGGTGTGCTCGGCAAAAAGTTCGAGCTGCTCACCGAGGACAACCAGTCCAAGGCGGGCGAATCCGCCACCGCCGCCCGCAAGCTCCTCGCCCGCGACAAGGTCGTCGCCCTCCTCGGCGAGGTCGCCTCCAGCCGATCGCTCGAGATGGCCCCGCTCGCACAAGCCCAGAAAATCCCCATGGTCTCTCCCGCCTCGACCAACCCCAAGGTCACCGAGACGGGCAACTACGTCTTCCGCGTGTGCTTCATTGACCCGTTCCAAGGCACCGTCATGGCCAAGTTCGCGGTGCAGCGCGGCTGGAAAAAAGTCGCCATCCTCTCCTCCTCCTCCTCGGCCTACAGCGTGGGCCTCGCCAAGTATTTCAAGGAAACCCATCTCGCCGGCGGCGGCACACTCTCCGCCGAACAGAAATACGCCGAGGGCGACAAGGACTTCAAGGCCCAGCTCACCGCCATCAAGGCCGCCGGGGCCGACGCCATCTTCGTGCCCGGCTACTACACCGAGTGCGCCCTCATCGCCAAACAGGCCCGCGAGCTCGGCATGAATCAGCCCCTCTTCGGCGGCGACGGCTGGGAAAGCGAGTCGCTCCTCACCATCGGCGGCGCGGCGGTCGAAGGCGTCTTTTTCTCCACCCACTACGCGCCCGACAACGCGACCTCCGCCGTCGCCACTTTCGTGAAAAAATTCAAGGCCCGCTGGAAGGACGAAACCCCCGACGCCATGGCCGCGCTCGGCTACGACAGCGCCATGGTGCTCGCCGATGCGATGAAACGCGCCGGCACGACCGACGCCGCCAAGCTCCGCAACGCCCTCGCCGCCACCAAGGCCTTCGCCGGCGTGACCGGCCAAGCCACGATGGACGCCGACCGCAACGCCATCAAAGCCGCCGCCATCATCACCGTGAAAAACGGCAAGTTCACGTTCATGCAAGAAGTCGCGCCGTGAAGCGCGCCTTAGTTCAATTTCTGTCCATCCCGCACCCCGATGACCAGACGCGCCTCATGGCTTTTCACCGCTGTGGTCCTGACCTTGGCAACCCTTGGCGTTGGGCGGTCCTTCGCGGCCCAAAACCGGCGCGGCGCGCCGGCGGCCCCCGTCAGTGAGATCGCGGTTGTTTCCGCCACTTTTGGCGCCGATGGACGGGTTGCCGACGTCACCGCCAAAGTGGTCCAATTGCTCCGACCCAACGGGGGCTTGCTGAGGGCGAACCCGACCAACCTC
>CAIPZZ010000057.1 GCA_903869665.1 uncultured Opitutia bacterium
AGTTCATACACTTTCATGCTGCCCCCTTGCCATGCACGGTAATCACCGGCTGCACCCAGGAGCGCGGCACCAGCACCGAGGCCACGGCCAGCACCTCGCGCTCGACCCCGGCGGCATCTATCCGCTGCCCAACCTTTTCGTCTCGATGCTTCAGCGCATGGGCTTCGAGGACCAGAAGTTCGCCTCCTCGACCGGCGTGATGCGCGGCCTCGACCTCAAAGGCGCGTGAGCCAGAGAAGCACTCCGGCTTCGCCTCTCAGCCCAATTCAAAATGAATCTTCTCCACCATTTTCCGATACTAGTTATGATGCTTATCGTCTTAACTTGGCGGGCGATAAATAAAGGAGAGTCTCGCAAAAAAATCATGTTGGGGAACTGCCTCGGAGTAGCGATTTGGATTACCCTAAATTATTTCAAGTATGGCATTTCAAATTAGGACACGGCCAAATTTCACCATGTCTCCGCGCCCCACGCTTCTCCTCTGCGCCATCGCCGCGCTCGTGCCCGCCGCCCTGCGCGCTGCCGCGACCTCGTTCACCCCGCCGCCCGTGCCCTATACCGGCACGCCCGCCGCCAAGGCCGCGCTCGCCGCCGTGCCTCCGCCCGCCCCCGGCGAGGTCGTCGTGGATTTTGAAAATGCGGAGATCGGCAAGCCGATGCCGAGCTGGGAGGAGAAAGGCGTGAAGTTCCGTCTCTACGGCCCTCTCCAACGCACGCCTGCTGCCGTGCCGCGCATTGAGTTTTTTCCGCACATCGCCACCGACCACAAGGGCATCCTCAATGCCATGTCCAACGACCAGGGCGTGCCGCTGGAGATGGCGCTGCCCGGCGCGGGCGCGTCGTCCGTCACGCTCGTCCTCTGGGGCTCGACCGGCTGCCCGGTTTATGTCGAGGCGTATGACAAGGACGGAAAGCTCGTGGACTCGAAGTCCGTCGCGTCCGTCCCCGGTCGCAAGGCTCCTGAGGATGCGGTGCCGTTTCTCACGGTCACGCTCAAGGCCGCCGCCATCACGCACGTCTATCTAAGCGGCCCGCGCAACGGCGAGTTCCTCGCCGCCGACGAACTGCGATTCGCGCCGTTGCCCGCCACCGCGCAGCCGCCACCCCCGGCGGCGGCGAAATGACGCGCGTTGGTTGAAAAATGCCGGTCGCTCCAAGCCCACCATGAAACCCACGCCGGCCCTACTCCTGCTCGCAGCTTTCCTCGGTGAATCCTGCTCCACGCCGCCGCAGCCGAAGGCCGTCGTCGCGCCCCCCGCCGCCCGCATCGCCGCGCTGTTTGATTTCTCCGGCCCGGTGGCGCTGACTCGGCACATCGCCACCGCCGAGGAACTGACGCGCTTGCCGGCGGCACAGAGCTTATTTAAGGACGCAGTGGTTGTGGCCTCGTTTTCCTTCGATGACCCGAAACATTCGTCCCAAAGCATAACCATCAATATCCTCAAGGCCGGTTCGTTCCTCGGAGACAGGCGTCCGAACTTGATCGGCATGCTCACCGATGAGCCAAAGAAACTTCAAGACAGCGGCATGATAGGGGTTTACAAGACGGCCGACGGACGCCCGATTTACAAGTTTATCCCCGGGGTTGGTCCCGGTGGCTACACCGAGATCGCTTTGCTTTCATGTCGGGA